>CAIOCZ010000146.1 GCA_903856805.1 uncultured cyanobacterium
ACCAGCCAGTCCGTCCAAGCCCCGAACTGGTGGAAGGTGGGATCCACCGAACAGACAATCACGGGAACCACCAGGGCCGTGGCCAAGAGGCGGGAACGGTGCCGCGATAGACCCTGCCGGTGCAAGAGCGCCAGGGTGAGGGCGCTGGTCAGGCTGCCGGCCAAGAGCAAGGTGGGCACCGTGACCAGCCTGGGGCCGTTGAGGGCTGCGGGGAGCAGGCCGGGGGGCAGGGGCCGGAGCAGGAGCCCCAGGGGATCGGGTCCGCGGGCCCAGGCGCCGGAGTGCAGACCAGAGAGACTGCCATCCCCCAGTCGGCCCAGGATCAAAAAGAACATGGCCACCAGGCCGGGAAAGCACCAGGTGAGGCGGGTGAGGTGATCGCCGCGCCCCAGGGAATGCCAGTAGGAGTGCTCTGAATCGATGTCAATGCAGGCGGCCTGGCACTTCACGCAGGCGTTGGTTTCGCTGCCGTCGCTCTGCACCGTGCGGCAGGTGGACTGGCTGAGGGGGGCGGTGGGAGAGTGCTGGGCCCGAGAGCCCACCAGCCCCCGGGGCCCGGTGAGGATGGCCTCCACGACGCCCAGCGGGCAGATGTACTGACACCAGGCCTTGCCGGGGACCACGGCCCCGACCACGGCCGCGGCGGTGACGGTGGTCAGGAGCAGAACGCCGAGGGCAGCAGAGTGGCTGTTGAACACCAATAGCCTCAGGCAGAGGCCCAGCGCCAGCAGACCGGCCTGAAGGGTCCGATGGTGGCGACCCAACCAGCTGTCGGGGGCGACGCGGCGGATGCGGGTCCTCGGCCGGCCCAGCCCCCAAGGCCAGCGTTGCTGGGGCAAGCGGGAGATCAGCGCCAGCGGACAGATGCGGCGCCAAAGCTCGTGGCCGCTCAACACCAGCAGCAGCAACACCCCCGGCACCGTCCCGCCCCAGAACAGCCGGGGACCCTGCTGGTGGAGCCACGGGAGGACCCCGAGGTCTCCGCCGTTAGGCAGCAGCAGGGACAGGATCAACATCCCCCAGGCCAGGGCCAGCAGCCTGGAGACGACCAGCATCATCCACTCGGGCAGGCGGGCCAGGGAGAGCTGAGACGAGCCGGGGAGGAGTTGCACTAGGGCCAGACCGCTTGAGGCGGATACTGAGTAACCGCAGGATTGCTGCCCTAAATTAACTTAAGGTTGCCTGAATCGGGTGTCTTGGGTGGCTATCCAAGACACCCGCCCGGGCACGGCGGCCAGGACTCAGCCGCGGCCCATGCGGCGGCGCAGGCGACGACTCCAGGCGAAGGCCCCCAGGGCTCCCACCACCGGCAACGGACCAGGCGTTTGCCGGGTGACCGCCGTGAGGGTGTACTCACTGCTGCCAGACACCTGCTGGGTCCAGAGGCTGTAGGCACCGGGGGGAAGCGAGCCGGTCACCGAGGGGCTGGTGGCCAACACTTTGGTGAAGAGATCCGTGGGGCGACCAGGAACCGGCGTGAGGTTGTCGGCCTGGATGCAATTGTTTTGGGCATTTGCTGCTGGGCGCAGGGCGCCATAGGTCACAGCGCAGAGGCCCCGCCAGCCGTTGTGGTTGAAGGCGAGCGCTCCGGGAAGAGTTCCCGTTACCGTGTTTGGCACGGCGGTGAACTGAGTGCCGGCCTGCAGGGCCACAAAGGCACGATCATCCGTTGAATTGTAAAAATCCATACGGAGCCCAGTGAAAACTCGGCCCGTGGGAACGTTAAAAAAGACGTAGTCTTTGCAGTTGTTGCTTGGGCACGGATTGGCCCCGCCAACGCCAGATTGGTTCACCGTGAAGGTGAAATTACCAGAGGCATCCGCAAAAATCTCGGTGGGACTTAGTGGGTTATCACTGTAGTCCGTTGCTTGGGCAGCGGCGGTGGCCGTTACAACAACCAAGCCAAGGGAGGCCCGAAACACAACTTTTAGAAACGAAGTCATTGTCGAAAATTAAAAAAAGAGCGGAAGGAATCGATGTAAAGCCCAAAGATTCTGAAAATGATTTAAATAGTTAAGGTTAAAGATATTAAGGTGAAAATGAAACTTGCTGCTAAATGCAAAAATACTGGTATGGTACTTAATATTTCTAGGTGCTTTCTCAGATTTTGTCAACCTTCTTTCGTCAAGCCTTAACCTTGAATTCCTCCTGTCTTCCGCCAGGGGAGAGGTGGACGGTTGGCCAGTGGAATGGCGAAGGAGGCGCTGGGGGCAAGAGTGGGCTGATCGGTGAGCAAGATTGGCAAACGAACACCGAGTGTTGTTCCCGCCCTGGCCAGGGCCAGCGACACCTCCAAGCCTTGAGACAGTCTTTTCCAGATTCATGCCCTTGGCCAGATTCATGCCAATCATGAGCAGGGGATTCACGACATCGGATCCCACAGGAATGGATAACGTAATCTCAGGAATGCTGCCGGCGATTGTTCTCAACGGGCTAGGGTGAGGCCCAAGCTCAGTCCTTGCATCAGCCTGGGTCACTGACCAGCGTCACCGCCGAAGTGTTTGTGTCAACATCACCGCCGCCTTGTCGCCCTATCCTTGATCTGCATTAGAGTCGAATTCAAAAACGTCGAAGCATGAGCGAGTTTTCTGAATACCGCTATCACTCCGCCCAGCCCGTTCACGATGATCTTTATCTCTGGCAGGCGGTTGAACGCGAGCTTCTAAGTCGTGTGCCGAAGAAAGGAAGCATCATTGAGTTGGGCTGCGGAAACGGCCTTAACGCTCGGAAAATGTCGGCATTAGGCTTCTCCGTCACCGCAACTGATGCGTCGGTCTCGGCAATTGAATGTGCCGGATCGAATAGCGATTCAATCCGCTTTGAGACGGCGAGTGTCTACGATCCACTCCATGAGCGCTACGGCGTGTTCGACTGCGTTGTGACCCTCGATGTGATCGAACATCTCTATGCTCCAAGAGCCCTCGCACGCCTAGCGTTCAACTTGCTCAAGCCAGGTGGCGTGGCCATGATCAGTACGCCCTATCACGGCTGGCTCAAAAATACTCTCATTGCGGCAACCAATCGCTTTGATGCCCATGCTGATCCGCTCTGGGATAATGGACATATCAAGTTATTTAGTCGAGCAACGATTCGTGCCTTGCTCGGGGAGGCAGGGTTTGAGGAGTTATCACTCCAACGACTGGGTCGCATTCCAGTCCTCGCCAAGTCGATGCTCGTCGTCGTTCAGCGCCCCTGCTGATTAGGTGCTGATCTGGATGGTCGAGCACTGTGTCTTTAAGGGATTTGGTATTAGACTGAGAAGCCCATCCTTCTCCATTTGGGGCAAGTCAGTCAAGGTGAACAATCGATTTTAAATTCCCGAAAAGATTGTTCCGGTAACTTTTAATTGGTAATTAATTTAAAAACCATAAATCTTTGTAAAATTTAAGAATAATAGCCGAGTGAATGCTATTTAAACGTCTCTTGGATTTTTGGCCTTGATTAAGGTCAAAATTCGTCTCTGACTTGGTCCTGCTTGGAAAATATGAGTCAGCCCATTCCGCGACCGATGGAATGATCGATCCTTGGCTGGTGATCCAAGGAGAGCTGCGTCATTGAATGACCATGCAGCAGACCTCAATAAGCTGGGCCATGCCTAGCGTCCCCTCGTTTCCTGCGCGATCCATACGGGCAGGAGTAGCATGCATTGTGAAGGATGACTTATTGAATTGCATAGGTGCTTTGATCCTTTAATTGTTCTGGCTTTTTGGTGTTTCGCGTAGCGAATTTTGTTGGCAGATTGGTTGGCTTTGAACTTGTAATACCGGTTGATTTTCCGATCATTCACATGACTCATCGCCCTGGAATTCTTGCCGTGGCTGAAGGCGAGCGCACCTATGATTTGTATTGCCGCTCCAGTCAGTCGATAGCCTCCAGGCTTTTGGTCAAGGCGATCGATCCCTTTTTTCGCGGTATGAACGGTCATTTCGATGGTTTATCTCCAGACAGCAACTGTCTAACGGGATGGGCCTATCAGCGCCATCGTCAAGCCTGTTCTATTTGGTTGCAGTGCGAAGGCCTTTCCGCCAGGAGGGTTCCATGGGAGTTGTACCGGCAGGATCTCCTCGATGCAGGCATTCCGCCCCATTGCGGCTTTTGCTTTTCACTGCACGAATGGCCAGAAGTTCGCGGCCGTCAAGTCTATGCAAGCTTTGACAGAGAAGGCGACTTGCCCCTCCCCTCCTTGGGGCTTGTCCAGATTGATTGAGGCGCTTGAATGAGCTGAATGAAACGTCAATCGTTCATTTTTAAGTGTTGTTCGCAGGCGGCAGGACTGCTGCGCAGCCCTTCGCTGAGGTCAGGCTTTCCGATTTCCTCATCCCGCGATCCAGGACCCGATGGGAGCTGTCATCTCCCCCACTGGCACCCTCCCAGCAGTGACGATCTGCCCTTTACAGGGATAATCCGGCCATGGGATCAGCGCTCGACCACCTTGTAGGGCAAGCGATTCAGCCTCGGCGGCGGCCTCCTGCCCGGCGGCCCCCAGCCGAGTCCCGCCCGAGGCCATGACCACCCCGAGGGAAGGCGCAGGCCAGCGGTGGCCAGGAATCCGGCTCTGGGGGGCGCTGGTGCGGGAGGCCGGTTGGCGCCATGGCCTGAGCCTGGCCGCCCTGGCCCTGCTGGGCACCCTGCTGGAGGCCAGCGGCCTGGGCCTGGCGGTCACGGTGCTGCTGGGGGGCGGGGCCCTCTCCGGAAGCGCCCCGCCCCCCTTGGCCCCCCATCTGGCGATCGCCCTGCTGATCCTGGTGATGACCCTGCGGGCCCTGCTCCAGGCCGTGGCCGCCATCGCCCAGGAACGGCTGCGCAGCGGCTTCACCGATCGCCTGCGCACGGATTTGCTAGCGCGGGTGCTCCTGGCCTCCAGCCAACGGCTCGATCAAGTGGGCCGCGGCGATCTGCTGGGCCTGTTGCTGAGCGACATCGGGCGCAGCGTGCTGGCCCTTGATCAGGGCATCCGCTGCCTCCAGGCCGCCATCGCCCTGGTGATCTACGCCACCGGGGTGGTGCTGGTGGGGCGGGGCCAGGCCATCACCCTGTTGCTGGGGCTGGCCGCCGCGGCCGTGGCCGCCCTCGCCCATCGTTCCGATGCCTGGGGGCTGGGCCAACGCCAGAGCCAACTCAACAGTTCTCTGCATCGCACCGTGGGCGATGGCCTGCATGGCCTCAAGGCGATCCGGGCCGCGGGCGCCGAGGCCTGGCTGCTGCAACGGTTCGCCAGCGAAAGCCGCCGCTTTCGCCAGGTGCTGCGGCTCACGGTGCGGCGCCAGGCCCTGTTTGCGGCCCTGCGCGACAGCCTGGTGGTGGCGGTGGTGGGGCTGTGGCTGCTGCTGGGCCGTGACGGCCTCACGGTGGTGGCGATCACCACCACCCTGCTGCTGGCCCAGCGGGCCGCCGGCAGCCTGGGGGCGGTGATCAGCAGCCGCAGGCTGTGCCTAGGGGCGCTGCCGGGTTACGGCGGGCTGCGCCAGCTGCGCGAGCGTCTGGGGGAGCCCGGCGCCCCCCTGGCCCTGGAGGTCTGGAGCCCCGAGGCGCCGCTGCGGGCGGTGGCCTGGGACGCCGGCGAGGAGCACCTGGCGCTGCGCCAGGGCCAGCTGGTGGTGGTGGCCGGGCCCTCAGGCACCGGCAAAACCACCCTGCTGGATGGGTTCTGCGGTCAGCTGGGGGAGGAGCAGAGCCGCTGGCGGCTGGAGCTGGCCATGGGTCCGCAGCTGCTGGAGGGCCGCACGGGGGTGCGTCGCTGGCGGTCGCTGGTGGCCTATGCCCCCCAGGATGCGGTGCTGTTCGAGGGCAGCCTGCGCGACAACCTGCTGCTGCAGCGCAGCAGCGATCCGGCGGTGTCGTCGTTGGTGCTGCAGCGCTGGCTGGAGGAACTGGAGCTGGCCCACCTGCTGGACCGTGCTGGCGGCCTCGACGGCCCCCTGAACCTCTCAATGGATTGTTTTTCCGGCGGCGAGATCCATCGGCTGGGGCTGCTGCGGGCCTGGCTACAAGATCGGCCGATCGAGGTGCTGGATGAACCGACCGCCTTTCTCGATGCCGCCACGGCGATCCGGGTGCGGCGCATCCTTGGCCAGCGCAGCCGGGAGCGGCTGGTGGTGGTGAGCAGCCATGATCCGGAGCTGATCGCCCTGGCGAGCACCGTGGTGCGGCGGCAGCCGGCGGATCGGGCCGCCGCGGTGGCGCGCCATGGGCTGCAGATCTGAGCCCCTTTGTGGCAGCGCTAGCGCTTTAAAAAATGATGTGTCGCGCCCAGGAATGCTCCGTGTTTGAGCCAGTCCATGCCCCCCTGGGCTAGGGGCCTGCCCAGACGTCTCCCTGGCCATGCACCAACCGCTGCTGCTGGAGGGCACCAGCAGCCCGCGTCACGATTCCTGCCCCTTCCGATCACCCCACCCCTGACAACTAGGATGGGGTCATGGCCAACCCATCCAGACTTCAATCGATTAACAGTCTCCGGGCCCTCGGCTTGATGGCAGGCGCCCTGGTCCTGATGCCAGCGCCCCTGCTGGCGGCCGACGCCACCAACGTCCGCGCCACGGGCACGATGCCGCCCACCGCCGTGGTGGACGTGCCCAGCCAGATCGTGAGTGACCCGCCAACGCTCAAAGCCGATGGCACCGAAATGATCGTGTCCTCCCAGACCCCTGTGGGTTTGATCGCCAACGTGCCTAGCCAGGTGGCCCTCACCAGCCTCGAGCTGGCCGCCCCTCAGGGCGTGAGCAGCGCCAATGTGGGAGCCGAACTGAGCCTGATGGAAAACGGCCGTGCCTTGGTGGGCACCTCCACCACCGGCGGCAAGGCGGGTGATCTCTCCGCCGGCCATCACTTGGCCCATGTCCAGGCCCGCTTTTTCAGCCTGTCCCCCAAACCTCTGCCGGCCGGGCAGTACAGCGTCACCACGGTGCTCACCGTGACGAGCTACTGACCGCAAGACCGCCCGGCTGGGCCTCCTGAGCGCTCCTAGATCCTGCCCTGGGAGGGAGCCCTCCGCTGCCCCGTTCGGAGAGGATGGGCCCCAAGCAACGGCAACCCGGTGACCGACACCCCCAGCTTCCAGATCACCGCCACCCTCGATGGCACCCCCCACTCCTTCCCCTGTCGCCCCGACCAGACGGTGCTTGCGGCAGCCGAAGCGGCCGGGGTGCCCCTGCCCAGCTCCTGCTGTTCGGGGGTCTGCACCACCTGCGCCGCCCTGCTGCGCAGCGGCACGGTCCATCAACCCGATGCCATGGGCGTGAAGGCCGACCTACAGCAGCAGGGCTATGCCCTGCTCTGCGTGTCGTTCCCCCGCAGTGATCTCGATCTGCTGGCCGGCCAGGAGGACGCCCTCTACGAGGCCCAGTTCGGCCAATACCAGAAATGACCCCGGCGCCGGCCCTTCAGCCCCTGGAGCTGTGGCTGATGCCGGGGGCCGGTCCCCTGTTGCCCCAGCTGCGCCAGGCCCTGGCCGCGGCAAGCTGCGCCCAGGCCGGCCCCTCGGCCCAGCCGTTGCGCTGGGCGATCACCGGCGTGGATCCCCAGCGGGGCCTGCGGCTGGAGGGGGTGCTGGTGGTTGCCACCGAGCCCGCTCCTGCGGAGCCCGCCCCCGCCGCTCCTGCCTCCGGCGCGATCCCATGAGTCTGGCGGCACCGCCCCTGCCCACCCTGCTGGTGATCCCCACCGGTGTGGGCTGCGCCATCGGGGGCTTCGCCGGCGATGGCCTGCCGACGGCCCGGCTGCTGGCCGCCGCCAGCGGTTGCCTGATCACCCATCCCAACGTGCTCAATGGCGCCGCCCTCTATTGGAGCGACCGCCGCCTCCACTACGTGGAAGGCTGGGCCCTGGATCGCTTCGCCGCCGGCGAGCTGGCCCTGGCGCCCGTGGCGCGTCAACGGGTGGGCCTGCTGCTCGATGCCGGCATCGAACCGGAGCTGCGGCAGCGCCAGATTCAGGCCGCTGAGGCCTGCCGCGCCAGCCTGGGCCTCACGATCGGGCCGGTGCAGATCACCGAAGCCCCCCTGGGGGTGGGCCTGAGCCTGGGGGCAAGCGGCAGCAGCTGGGGCACGCTGGCGAATCCCGAGGCCCTGCTGCGGGCCGGGGAGCGGCTGGTGGCGGCGGGGGCCACGGCAATCGCCGTGGTGGCCCGCTTCCCCGATGACCCCGACAGCGCCAGCCTGGCCGCCTACCGCCACGGCAGCGGCGTGGATGCCCTGGCCGGCGCCGAGGCGGTGATCAGCCACCTGCTGGTGCGGCACCTCGGCATCCCCTGCGCCCACGCCCCCGCCCTGGCCCCCCTGCCCCTGGATCCGGACCTCGATCCGCGGGCCGCCGCCGAAGAGCTGGGCCACACCTTCCTGCCCTGCGTGCTGGTGGGCCTCAGCAGGGCGCCGAACCTGGTGCCGGAACCCACCAGCCGCGCCGAGGCGCTCCACGCCCATCAGCTTGGGGCCGTGGTGGCCCCCGCCGGCGCCCTGGGGGGTGAGGCGGTGCTGGCCTGCGCCGAGCGGGCTGTCCCCCTGATTGCCGTCACCGGCAACCCCTGCCTGCTGGAGGTCACCGCCGCCGCCCTGGGGCTGACGGTGCTCAGTGCCGGCAGCTATGCCGAAGCGGCCGGCCTGGTGCTGGCCCTGCGGGAAGGCCTCGATCCGATCAGTCTGCGGCGCCCCCTGCCGCCCCTCAGCGCAGGCAGGCCATCGGGTGGCGTGGGCTGACCCCCAGCGCCTTGGCCACCCCCGGATGGCACACCGCCCCCCCCACCGTGTTCAAGCCGGACAGCAGCTCCGGCCGCTCCGTCACCGCCTCCGCCAGCCCCCGCCCCGCCATCACCAGGATGTACGGCAGGGTGACACTCACCAGGGCTTCGGTGGAGGTGAACGGCACGGCCCCCGGCATGTTGCCCACCGCGTAGTGCTGCACCCCATGGATCGTCACCACCGGATCGGTGTGGGTGGTTTCACGGCTGGTGGCGATGCAGCCGCCCTGATCAATCGCCACATCCACGATCACCGAGCCGGGCCGCATCCGCTGCACCAGCTCCTCCCCCACCAGCGTGGGCGCCCGACCCCCCGGCAACAGCACTGCGCCGATCAGCAGATCCGCCTGGGGCACCAGCCGTTCGATCAAGCCCCGGCTGCTCACCAGGCTCACCAGCCGGCCGCGCCGATCGGCCTCCAGGTTGCGCAGCCGCTGCGGGGAACGATCCAGCAGAAACACCTCCGCATCCATGGCGGCGGCAATGCGGGCAGCATTCCAGCCCACGGTGCCGGCCCCCAACACCACCACCCGTGCCGGCCGCACCCCGGTGCAGCCTCCCATCAAGACGCCGCGGCCGCCATGGGGTTTCTCCAGCAGGTGCGCCCCCACCTGGGCCGCCAGCCGCCCCGCCACCTCGCTCATCGGCGCCAGCAGCGGCAGGCTGCCATCCTCCAGCTGCACGGTTTCATAGGCCACGGCCGTGGTGCCGGCCGCCAGCAACGCCCGACCAACCTCCGTGTAGGCGGCGAGGTGCAGATAGGTGAATAGCACCAGATCCGGCCGCAGGAAGCCGTATTCCTCCGGCTGGGGCTCCTTCACCTTCACCACCAGGTGGGCCGCCCAGGCCTGCTCACGGCTCACCAGCAGGGCACCGGAGGTGGCGTAGTCGGCGTCGCTGATGCCGGCCCCCAGGCCCGCCCCCTGCTGCACCCGCACCTCCATCCCCTGGCTCACCAGTTCCCGCACCCCATCGGGGGTGATCGCCACCCGCTGCTCATCGGGCTTGATCTCGGTGGGGACCCCGATGCTGGCCATCGGAGCCGCCAGATCGTGAACCGCCATGGACTGGACCGGCTGCCGTCCTTAACCCTAGGGCCGCTCGTCTGGCTTAGGCCGCCGCGATCGGCATCCGCCACCCACTGCCGAAGGCCCGGCCGCTCACCTTCAACACCGGCGCGGCCTGGCGACGCTTGAATTCCGCCCGGCGCAGCAACTGCTGCACCCGCTCCACCAGCGCCGGATCCGCCCCGTCCGCCACTAACTGCTCCGGACTGGTCAGCCCCTCGATGCTTGCCTTGAGCAGCGGATCCAGGACGGCGTAATCCGGCAGGGAATCGCTGTCACGCTGGTCGGGACGCAGCTCGGCGCTGGGGGGTTTGTGGCGGATCGCGCTGCCGATCAGGTCACCGCTCGCCGGCAGTCCCAGGGCGGTGCGGCAGGGGCCGGCGGCGGCCGAATCAATCCAGTCGCAGAGCCGGAACACGGTGGTTTTGTAGAGGTCACCGATCACCGCCAAGCCCCCGTTCATGTCGCCGTAGAGGGTGCAGTAGCCCACCGCCAGCTCCGATTTGTTGCCGGTGGCCAGCAGCAACCCCCCCTGCTGATTCGCCACCGCCATCAACAGGGATCCCCGGATTCGGGACTGCAGGTTTTCGGCGGTAAGACCCTCCGGCTCCCCCCCCAGGGCGGGGCCGAGGGTCGCGGCGAAGCCGGCCATCAGGGCCGTGATCGGCAGGGTGTGGGTGGCCAGCCCGAGGCGATCCGCCAGGGCACGGGCATCGTCGATCGACCCCGGGGAGCTGTAGGGGGAGGGCAGCAATAGTGCCTGGACCCGTTCGCCCCCCAGGGCCGCCACGGCGATCAGCGCCACCAGGGCCGAATCGATCCCCCCGCTCAGCCCCAGCAGCACCCGCTCGAACCCGCACTTGCCGGCGTAATCGCGCAGGCCAAGCACCAGGGTCCGCAGCAGCTGCTCCTCGTCCCCCGGCGGGGGCGGTGGCGGCGCTGGTGCTGGCGGTTCCACGTCCCCTGGGGTGGCCAGGTCCCAGCAGGCCTGGGCGGGTTCGCAGCTGGGCAGTCGCAGCACCGCACTGCCGGCGGCATTCACCACGAAGCTGGCGCCGTCAAACACCAGGTCATCGTTGCCGCCCACCTGATTCACATACACCACCGGGCATCCCAGCCGTGCCGCCGCCCGGGCCGCTAGCCGCTGGCGCAGGGCCAGCTTGCCCTGGCCGAAGGGCGACGCCGACAGGTTCAACAGCAGCTCGATGCCGCTCGGCACCAACGCCCCGATCGGATCCTCCCCCACGAGGCGGTGCCCCTGCAGCTCCTCCTCCACCCACAGGTCTTCGCAGATGCTCACCCCCAGCCGCCAGGGGCGGCCGGCCAGCTCGAGCTCCAGCACCCCCGCCGCCTCCCCGGGGCGGAAGTAGCGCCGTTCATCAAACACGTCGTAGCTGGGCAGCAGCCGCTTGCGGTACACAATCCGCCAGCCGTCCGCTCGCACCAGCGCCACGGCGTTGTGCAACCGCGGGGTGCTCGCCCCGACGATCGGCTCCGCCACCCCCACCAATAGGGCCAGGCCGGCTGGGCAGCCGCCCACCAGTCGGTCCAGCTCCTCCCCCTGGCGGAGCAGGAGCGCCTCGCGCAGCAACAGATCCCGGGGCGGATAGCCCCAGAGGGACAGCTCCGGCGTGAGCAGCAGGGCGGCACCGGCGGCGCTGGCGGCGCTGGCGGCCTCCAGGATTCGCCGGCCGTTCCCGGCCAGGTCACCCACCAGGGGATCGAGCTGGGCCAGGGCGAGACGCATCACGGTGGGGTAAGGCCATAGAGATTGTGCTGCAGCAGCACCGGCCACAGCTCCGGCGGCACTTGGGCCGCGTCGGGATGGGCGCGGATTTCGGAGCTGGCGCTGGCCGGGATCTGGAGCGGCAGAACCTCCACCCGGGCTCCCAGGGCTTGCAGCCGGGCCTGATCCGCCGCCGCCAGCGGCCAGCCCTGGCGCGGCACCAAGGCCAGCCGGCACAGGGCCAACACCTGATCGGCCTGCCGCCAGCGGGGGATCTGGGCCGCCAGATCACTGCCCACCACAAACACCAACTCCTGGCCCGGCCAGCGGTCCGTGGCCCGTCGCAGGGTGTCGATCGCCCAGGGACTGCTCAGGCCCTGCTCCACGCTCAGGCCCGGGTCGTCGATCGCCGCCACCATCGCCCGCAACAGGGTGGTGCGCAGCTCCAACGGCGCCGCATGCCGCTTGAGGGGGTTGTCGCTGGCCCACGTGGCCACCCGTTCAAACCGCCCCAGCAGCCCCTCCAGCAGGGCCCGGTGGCCCAGGGTGGGGGGATCGGCACTCGTGCCGAACAGGGCGATGGCGGCCGTCAAGGCATCAGGGCAACAGACCGGGCCAGGGACGGCCACCCGGCCCCTGGGCGGTCTGTTCCTGCCAGGCCTGCAACCAGCGTTGGGACTCCGGGTCCTGTTGGGCCAGCCGCCGCAGCAGGGCGCCAGGCTGGCCCGCCGCCGCCGTGCTGCGCCACAGCTCCGCCGCCGCCAAGCGGCCGGTGCGGCGGGTGGTGGCCACCGCTAACGCCGCCTGGGCGATCGCCACCGGCGCCGCCGGCGCCAGGCTCAGGCCAGCGCTGAAGGGCGCCGCCAGCAACAACAGTTGGCGCAGCCCCCCCAGCAGCAGCTGCAGTCCCAGCTGGGCGCCCCCCAGCAGGGCGTTATGGCCGGAGAGGCGCGCCAGCAGGCTGCGGGCGCCGCTGCGGGTCATCGGCAGGCCGTAGAGCTGGCAGAGCTGCAGCACCAGGGCGCTATCGCAGGCCAGGCCCCCCGCCAGATCCAGCAGCAGCAACGGATTGACCGCCACCCCGGTGGCCTTGAGGGCCGCGAACCGACCGATCAGGCTCTGGGCCTGTCGGCGACCGTGCTCCAACCGCCAGCGATGCAGTGATTGGCTGAAGCGGTCGGAGGCGCGCAGGGCATTGAGCGCCAACAGCAGCGGCCCATGCTGGGCCAACAGCTCGATCAGGGCTTGGCGCAGGGGGCCGATCCGCGGTGATTCCGGGGCGCTGCGCACCCGGCCATCGGCCAACAAGTGGGCGGTGCGGGGGGCGGCGGCCACGGCGATTGGCTCCAGGTGGCGGGCGGCCGCGGGCAGGCGGCGGCGGATGCTGGCCAGCAGGGCGGGCAATTCCGCCGCCGGCCAGCAATCGGCGCGGTTGAGCACCAGCAGCAGTGGTTTGCCACTGGCCAGCAGGGGCTCCAACGCCTCCAGCTCCACCCGGGTCAGATCGCCATCCAGCACCAGCAGCACCAGGTCGGCCCCGAGGGCCAGCCGGGAGGCGAGACGGGCCCGGGCGGCGGCGGCGATCTCATCGATCCCGGGGGTGTCCACCAGCTCCACCCCCGCCAGTCCGCTGATCAACTGCCGCCAGGGCTGGCTCTCCTGGCGCCGGGTACAGCCGTGGGCCACATCGGTGGCGAAATGCTCTTCCCCAAGCAACGCATTCAGCAGGCTGGACTTGCCCACCCCAACGCGGCCGAAGACCGCGATCCGCGGCCGCCGTTGTTCGAGGCGCCCCAACTGGCGATCCAGGCTGGCCAGCTCAGGGGCCAGCAGGCTGCGCTCCCGGGCGCTGAGCTGCAGTTCCCGCCGCCAGCACGTCAGCAACAACCGGCAGCGCTCCGGTGTGGCCGGGGGAGCAGGGGGGGCCGCGGCGGTCATGGAGCCTCCTCGATGGCGCTAGCCGGACGGCGCCACCAGCCCGCCAGCACCGCCAGCACCGCCTCCGGACCGATCACCCCCACAAAAGCCCCGAATTCATCCACCACCACCCGTACACCGGAGCCATTGCGACGGAAGCTGGTGAGCAGGCGATCGGCCCGGATCATCTCTGGCACGAACTCCACGGATTCACTCAGGGCACCCACCGGTGTACCGCCCCGTTGTTCGGCGAGTTCCACGAGCAGCCGCTCCCGACTGGCCACCCCCAACACCTCGTCCACCTCCTCCCCCAACACCACCCACCAGGGGGAGCGGTTGAGGAGAACGGCCTCCCGCTGGCTCTGGAGGCTGGCCTGGGCTGCCAGGGTGGGGGCCGCCACCCGGGGCACCATCAGGTCGCGGGCGGTGAGGTCGTTGAGCTGGAACACCTTGGCGATCATCGCCGCCTCATCCGCCTCGATCTGCCCCTTCTGGGAGCCCATCCGGGCCAGCAGCCGGATCTCCTCCTCATCCGTGCTGATCTCACTTTCGGCGGTGATCGCCGGCAGCAGCCGCTCCAGCAGCACCAGCAACGGCAGCATCAGGGTGAGCAGCACACTCACGGCGGAGGCACTGGCCAGGGCCACCGGCAGGGCCAGCTTGCTGCCGATCGCCTTGGGCAGGATCTCCCCCAACAAAATCACCAGGACGGTGAGTCCCACCGAGAACAGAGGCAGGGCCGGGCCGGCGATCCCATGGGAGGCGAACACCGCACTGGCGAAGCCGCCCACCATCAGGCTGCCGAAGATGTTGAACACGTTGTTGGCGATCACCAGCACCGCCAGGGTGCGGCCGAGGCGCTGGCGCAGCTTCTGCAGCTGACGGGCCCCCGCCAC
>CAIOCZ010000147.1 GCA_903856805.1 uncultured cyanobacterium
CTGGCGGCTTTGGCCGGTCCCGCCGAGTGGGATGGCCCAAGCCAGGTCTATGACGACTGGCATCCCAGCCAGCGCTACGGCGCCAGGGTGGTGACCCCTCCCCCCGCCGTGGGCTGGCGCGGCAGCAGCAGCTACGCCCCTCCCGCCTACGCCTCCCCGGCCTACGCCTCCCCCTCCTACCGCCGGCCCTATCCCAGGAGCGACCGTTACGCCACCGGGCTGCCCCAGGGGCAGCCTGGGCGGTTGGAGGCTGATCAACTGGCGGCGGAGCTGACCCAGCGGTGCAACGTCGGTCGCCTGCTGGGGGGGCTGGTCGGTGGCGGCGTGGGCTACGCCGCCTCTCGCCAAGATGGCCGCACCTGGGCTGTTCCCCTGGGGGCCCTGCTGGGCCAGCAAATGGGCTGCAATGTCAGCAAGGGGGGCCAACCCGTTCCCTGGTGAGGGGCGCTGGGGGTCAGAAGAACACCTTGACCCCCAACTCCAGGCCGTTCTGGTAGCTGGTGAACCCGGTGCTGCGGTCGGCGCCGTTGTCGTAGGCGATGCCGAGGTAGCGCCAGGAGAGATTCAGATCCGTGTTGTTGCCAACGGCATAGCCCAGGCCCACCTGGGCATTGCCCGTGAGGTCCTGGGCGCCGGCCAGGCCAAAACCGCCGATGTCCGCCCGGGCAAACGCCCGCAGCCGGGGCGAGAGAAACAGGGTGGCCTGGGTGCCGAGCAGCAGCTGGGCCCAGGTGCGGGTGAGGGCCTTTTCCCGCTCCAGCTTCAACCCCAGGGGACCCCGGCCCTCAACCTGGGCATTCAGATGCAACTGGGCGTTCACGAGGCGCAGGCCGCCATAGGGAATCACCGTGAAGGCCCCGGGGCGGGCGACGGCGGCTTCCGGATCGCCAAAGCGGTAGCGCAGAGCCAGGTCGTAGAGCCCCTGGATGTAGCCGAGCCGACCGGTGCCGGTGAACAGACCGCGGCGCGAGGTGACCACCTTCTCATCACCGAGCTGGACGTAACTGAGATCCGTGAGTACACCCACCCGACCTTTCTCCGCCGCGGCGCGGAAACTCACCGTGGATTGCAACAGCGGGATCAGCTGACCAAGATCGACATCCGTGTCGGCGGAGAAGCCCCGAATCGTGGTGGTGCCCGTGGTGCGCAACGGCGCCAGGCCATAGAACTCGACGGTGCCGCGCCAATCGTTCTCGGTCGACTCCGGCAACCCTGGGGAAGCCCCAGGCGACTCGGGCAGCCCAGGGGAGGCCAAGGGGGGCTCGGGCGCCGCAAGGGCACCAAGGCCAGGCCCCAGAACCAGCGACAGGGCCGCCAGCACTCTCGGGATCACAACAAGAGGAGAGACGTGGGACATGCGGCGGCAATCTCGGAACCAGTACTGCCTCGAAACGTAGGAGGCAGAGCCCCGTCTGGTCATGGCCGCAAGGGACTAGGAAGAATTCAGGAGAGGCCCGTCGGCCCAAGAAGGCCAAACGATCCTCCACCTCCCCCGCCAATTGGCCAGGGAAGAGGAGAATCGCAGCGCTTCGCTCAGATGCCGTAAGACTCCGTTAGGTGGTGGAGCCGAAGGCCACCTGACAGGCCGCATTGAGCAACTGGGCCTGCTCCGCCGTGGTGGGTTGCTGGCCATCAATCAGGCCAGCGTTGCAATCGGCACTCAGCTGGTAAGTGGAGCCATCAACGCTGACATCGAAGGTGACCGACTGGGCACCACTGGGCTGAACCGTGCCGTAGAGAAGCTGATAGGTGCTGCTCGGCACAACGATGTAGGTTTGCTGCGCACTGATGGC
>CAIOCZ010000148.1 GCA_903856805.1 uncultured cyanobacterium
GCGGTGGAACTGCCGGAGGAGGAGGTGAAGGAGCTGCTGTGCCGGGCGCGGCAGCCGGTGAGCCTGGAAACCAAGGTGGGCGATGGGGACGACACCGAGCTGTTGGACCTGCTGGCCGGGGATGGGGCCGGCCCGGCGGAGTTGGTGGATGGGGACTGCCTGAAGGGGGATCTACGGGCCCTGCTCGACCAGTTGCCGCAGGAGCAGGCCACGGTGCTGAAGATGCGCTATGGCATCGGCACCAGCGAGGCGCCGATGAGTCTCACCGGCATCGCCCGAACCTTGGGGATGAGTCGGGATAAGACCCGCAGCCTGGAGCGCCGCGCCCTGGAGCAGATCCGCACCCTCTCCCGGGACCTGGTCGGTTACTTGGTGGTCTGAGACCCCGACGCGCTTCAGCCGGTGAATTCGGTGTTGTAGGCCTCTTCGCCGTGGGCACTGATGTCCAGGCCCTGGCGTTCGTCCCGATCGTTCACCCGTAAGGGCATCACCAGGCGGATCAGTTGGAGCACCACCACCGTGCCCACCCCCACCCAAACCGCCGTGATGCCGATGGCCTGGAGCTGAATCCACACCTGGGAGGTGTTGCCTGCAATCCAGCCATCGGCGCCCATGGGATTGACCCGGCGCATGGCGAAGACACCGGTCAGCAGGGTTCCAAGCATGCCGGCGATGCCATGCACCGGCAGGACGTCCAGGGTGTCATCAAGGCGCAGGCGGCTTTTGAGCTGGAGGGCGCCGGAGCACACGATGGCCGCGGCGAATCCGATCACCACGGCCGCCAGGGGGCTCACGAACCCCGCCGCCGGGGTGATCGCCACCAGGCCCGCCACCGCCCCGGTGGCCACGCCCACGGCCGTGGGTTTGCCCCGCTGCCAGGTTTCGATCAGCATCCAGGCCAGGGCGGAGGCGGCGCCGGCGGTGTTGGTGGTGAGGCAGGCCAGGGAGGCCAGGTTGCCCGCCACCAGGGCACTGCCGCCGTTGAAGCCGAACCAGCCGAACCACAGCAGTCCGGCACCCAGCAGAATCAGCAGCACGTTATGGGGCGGGGATCCAGGGCCGGGAAAGATCCGACGGCGTCCCACCATCAACGTGGCCACGAGGGCGCCGATCCCGGAGGCCATCTCCACCACCAATCCTCCGGCGAAGTCGAGGGCGCCCAGGCCATCGACCCCCAGAAAGCCCCCTGGCGCCCACACCATATGGGCCAGGGGGATGTAGACCAGCAGGCTCCACAGCAACACGAACACCACCCAGGCCCTGAAGGCCATCCGTTCCACCACCGCACCTGAGATCAGGGCCGGGGTGATGATGGCGAAGGTGGCCTGGAAGAGGGCCACGGCCCCGTGACTCAGCTGGCCATTCCCGTAGGGGGCCGACCAATTGCTGAGGCCCACCCAGCGCAGATCCCCCACAAAAGGCGCCAGGGGACCGCTGCCGGGGGAAAAGGCCAGGCTATAGCCTACGAGCACCCAAATCACCCCGACAAGAGCCATCGCCACGATGCTCATCATCATCGTGTTGAGCACATTGCGGCTGCGCACAAAGCCGGCGTAGAAAATCGCCAGGGCCGGGGTCATCATCAACACCAGGGCGGCGCTGATCAGCACAAATCCATTGTTGGCACTCCGGAGGGCTGCCTCCGCCCCAGGGTTGCTCACGGCCAGAAGCGGAAGCCACATGCTCAAAGGGCCCAAACGTTCACCCTGAACTTTCAAGGGACTGGTTTATGTAGCAACGGATACGTGGCGGCCGGAGTTGATGGTATTCGTGAGGCAGGTTGCTGCGCGGTAGGTTTCCCGGCGTCGATCGGTTCCCTGGGCCAACGGCTGAGGAGGGTTCGGCTCAGAAGAACTGGTCGAAGTTGTCAAAGTCCACGGCCTTGAAGGTGCCAGCCTGCACTTGGCCCATGAGTTGAACCAGCTGCACCCACAGGGCTCCGGCGGTGGCCAGGGACAAAACGAAGGCCACCAGCAGGGCTGTGCCCGCGCCGAAGCCGAACACCTGCAGGCTGCCACCGATGAACAAGGTGACTCCCAGCACCAGCCCGCCATAGGGGAGCAGGGTGCTTGTGCTGGCCAGGGGCAAGAGGGCCAGTCGGTCCTGTTTCCAACCATCGAGGCGGTTTTCCACCAGACGGGCGAAGGTCAATCCACACAGCACGGCGATCCCCAGGCCCAGGCCGGCCAGCAGATAGGGGGGCTGCTGCAGGACGGCGAATTCCAGCAGAATTTCGCTGGAATCGAGATCGCCATACAGACCGCTCGCCGCCTCCAGCGAGGCCTCCTGCCGGTCAAGGGCGGCCGGAAGGTCCGCCAGGAACAGGGGAGGCATGGCGCTGAACAGCGGCATCACGGCAGCAGGAACTGGACGACAGGCTGACCCTAGGCTCTGCGATCCAGCAGTCGCTGGGCTCAACCCCCTGTCAAGCCGCCAGGGGGTTGAGTCGGGCCAGCACCCCTTCCGCCAGTTTTCGGGGCGAAAAGGTACGGCGCAACAACCGCAGCAGGGCCTGCAGGTCGTCGGTGTGGAGGCGGTCGTTGGCCACCAGGCTGATCAACAGGCGCTCGCGCAGGCTGCGGCCTTGACGGCTGAATAGCAGCCGCAGCCCATCCCGGGCCACGGGCAACAGCTCCAACCCCGGTCCATCGTGCTCCACCACCTCCAGCAGGTTCTCCAGTCGTTCGATCCGCAGCCGACCGCTGGTGTCAAAGATGACCTCCAGCAACTTCTCGCGCATCTCGGCCGTATCCCCCGCCAGGAGACGCCGGGCCACGTAGGGATAGGCCACCTGGAGAATCCGGAAGTTTGGATCCAGCCGCATGGCCATGCCTTCCTGGCTCACCACCGCTCGAATGATCAAGGCAAAGCGGGCCGGCACCCGGAAGGGATAGTCGTACATCAGCTCAGAAAAGCGATCGGTGATCGCCTTGAAGTTGAAGTTGCCGACATTTTCTCCGATCGCTCCACCCAGAACCAGCTCAAGGGCAGGAATGATCGGGGCTAGATCGGCCTTGGGATTAAGGAAACCTAGGGTGACAAAATCCTTCGCGAGTGCTTCGAAATCGCGATTGATCAGGTGCACGACAGCCCCCGTCAGCGTGAGCCGATCGGCATCGTTGATCGAATCCATCATGCCGAAATCTACATAGGCCATATGGCCCATTCCGTTGGTCTGACCGGGCAGGGCGAAGAGGTTGCCGGGATGGGGATCAGCGTGGAAATAACCGAATTCCAGCAGCTGTTGCAATCCGGAGATCACGCCAGTTCGTATTAACGCCGCCGGGTCGAGGTGATGGGCCTCCAGGTCACGACGGTTCTGGAGTTTCGTCCCATGAATCCAGCTGGTGGTCAGTACCCTCCGGCTGGAGAGACTTCGCTCCACCGACGGCACCGTGACTTCGGGGTGGTGCAGGAACAGCTGGGCAAAGGTTTCGGCGTTGTCGGCCTCCTTGAGGTAGTCGATCTCGTTGAACAGGGTCTGGCCGAATTCATCGATGATGGCCCCTAGTCCAAAACCTAGGTTGAGGGGCAGCCACGGCGCCGCCATGATCGCCAGGCTGCGGATGATCGTCAGATCACGACGCAGAATGAAGGGCAGCTCCGGCCGTTGCACCTTCACCGCCACCCAGCGGCCATCCGCCAATTGGGCCTTGTACACCTGACCCAGACTGGCCGCCGCGATTGGATAGCTGGGGAACTCGGCGAACAGTTGCTGCGGTGGGGCCCCCAGTTCGGCTTCGATGAGTTGCTCGGCGATCCGCTGCGAAAAGGCCGGCAGGTCATCCTGGAGGCGGGTGAGCTCCTCCAACCAGTCGCGCCGCACCAGGTCGGGCCGGGTGGAGAGGGCCTGCCCCACCTTGATAAAGCAGGGGCCCAGGTCCGAGAGGGTGGTGAGGATGCGCCGGGCCAGGCGTTGCTGGACGGCGGCGTCATCGCTGTTGCCTTGAATCGCCAGCACAATCACCAGGCTGGTGAGCCGCCAGAACACTGAGATCAGCCGGGGAATCCAAATCCAGGGTCGGATCAGGAGCCACTTCAGATCGGCCCTGGGGTTGTAGGCGGGGCTGGGAACGTCGCTCAGGGGGCTGCACGGTCGGTGCGCAGACTTTAGAAACCTTTCCCCGGCCGGCATGACCCCCCGCAGCCAGCCCGCCAACCCTCTGCTGCAGCAGTTGTTGCTGCCCCCACCCCCCTTACCGCTTCACCTGCCAGCCCACGGGCGCGGCCGCGGCCTGGCACCGGCGTTGTGGCGGCTGCTGCGACAGCCGCCCGGCCGTTGGGATCTCCCGGAACTGCCGGCCATCGGCGGCCCCCTGCAGTCGGAGGGGGCCGTGGCGGCGGCCCAGGCCCGGGCCGCCGATCTCCTGGGAGCCGAGCGTTGCTGGTTCGGCGTCAATGGGGCCAGCGGTCTGCTGCAGGCCGCCCTGCTGGGGCTCGCTCCCCCCGGAAGCCGGGTGCTGTTGCCCCGGAACCTGCACCGCTCCCTGCTGCACGCCTGTGTGTTGGGGCAGCTGGAGCCCCTGATCGTTGATCTTCCCTTTGATCCGCTCACCGGCCTCTGGAGACCGCTGGATCAATCCCGGCTTGAACAGGTGTTGCGGGCGGCCGTGGCCGGTGGACCCGTCGCCGCTCTTGTGCTGGTGGATCCCACTTATCAGGGTCTGGGCGGAGATCTGGTGGCGCTAGTGGCAGCAGCCCATGCCGCGGGCGTGCCGGTGCTGGTGGATCAGGCCCATGGGGATGGCTCCGCCCTGGCGGCCGGGGCCGACCTGGTGGTGGTGTCCCTTCAGAAGGCGGCCGGAGGCCTGGCCCAGAGCGCTGCGCTCTGGGCCCAGGGCCCTCGCTGGGATCCGGTGGCCCTGGAGCGGGCCCTGCTCTGGTTGCAGACCTCCAGTCCCAGTGCCCTGCTGTTGGCCGCCGCCGCCGCCGCCATCGACCACCTGACCAGCGAGGCCGGTCGCCGCCAACGCCAACGGGCCCACCGGCGGGCCGGGCGGCTGCGGCAGCGCCTGGAGCGGGAGGGGTGGACCCTGGTGGCCAATGCCGATCCGCTCCGCTTGGTGGTGGCCACGGCCCCCGATGGGTTGGATGGCTTCCGTGCCGACGCCTGGCTGATGGCCCGTGGCGTGATCGTTGAATTGCCCGAGCCCGGCGCCCTCACGTTCACCCTGGGGCTTGAGCCCCCTCGCGCCCTTGAACGGCGGCTGCCACCCGTTCTGGCCGGGTTGCGGCGGGCCCTGGGAGGTGCCGCCCTGCCGCCCTTTCCCCCCCCGCCCCTTCCCCTGCTCGCGGCCCTCGACCATCCCCTGGGGGAAGCCTGGCGAGCGGAAACCCAGACCGTGCCCCTGGCGGAGAGCGCCGGCCGCATCGCCGCCGAGCCGATCTGTCCCTATCCCCCCGGCATTCCCCTGCTGGTGCCCGGGGAGCGGATCGACTCAGCCCGGGCGACCTGGCTGGATCAGCAGCGGCGCCATTGGCCCGGACAGATCGCTGATAGCGTGAAGGTTGTGGCCGAACGTGGGGGGTTCTGATGGCGCACCCCGGCACAGATCCCGAGCGGCCGGAGCCCCTGAGGGCCGATCCCTACCACTGGGATTTTGTCACCCCCGGGCTGCCGGATAGCGCCTTTGAGGATGCGCCCGGCTTCAGTCCCACGCCGATGGAGCTGCGGGTGATGCTGCTGGCCCATCTCCGCCCCCGGGGCGATTCGTTGGTATGGGATGTGGGCGGAGGCACCGGTGCCCTGGCCTTGGAAATCGCCCGGTTGCTGCCGTCTGGCGCGGTGCACACCCTGGAACGGGATCCGGAGGCGATCGAACTGCTGGAGCAGAACCGTTGCCGCTTTGGCATCACCAATCTGCACATCCATGCCGGCCAGGCCCCCGATGATCTGGCCCGCTTGCCCCCCCATCCAGACCGGGTGCTGCTGGAGGTGGGGCGCCCCCTGGGGGACGTGCTGCTGGCCGTATGGCATGCGCTCCAGCCCGCCGGTCGCCTGGTGATCAGCACCGTCAGCCTGGAGGGATTGGTGGATGCCACCGATACCCTTGGCCAACTCGGAGCTCGGGATGTTCAGGTGGTGCAGGCCACGGTGCATCGCATGCAGCGGCGGGGGAGTCAGGCCAAGCTGGCCGCGGCGGAGCCGCTGTTTGTGATCGCTGCCGAACGCTGACCTCGCCGGTTTCCCTTCTGTTGTCCAAAACTCGTACCGCCACCTCCCTCGCGCGATTGGCCAGCGGCTGGGCCGCCGGTGGGTTTGGTTTCGTGGTGGTGTGGCTGGGGGGCTGGTGGTTCACGGTGGCCGTGGGGTTGATCGTTCACCTCGGCTTGCTGGAGTTTTTCCGCATGGCCCAGTTCAAGGGCATGCGGCCCGCCTGTCGCACCACCCTGGTGGCGGTGCAGTTGCTGCTGCTGTCCACCCAGGCTGCCGCCGGCAGCGGTTGGCTAGCCACGGACGTGGCAGCGGCGGTGCTGCCAGCCTCCGGCGCCGTGATCTGCGGCTGGTTGCTGTTGCAGCCGGTCACCGGCACGATTGCTGACATTGCCGCCTCGATCTTCGGGCTGTTCTATCTGGGATTTCTCCCCAGCCACTGGATCAAATTGCGCGCCATCGTGGATCCTGTCCTGGCGCCACGGTTGGCCGATCTGGGCTGGCCCTGGACCTCCGGGCTGGCCCTTACCTTGCTGGCCTGTTTTTTGATCGTGGCCACGGACATCGGCTCCTACGTGATAGGCCGTCGCCTCGGCCAGCATCCCCTCTCCCCGATTTCCCCCGGCAAGACGATCGAGGGGGCCCTGGGCGGCGTGATCTGCGCCCTGCTGGTGGGCAGCCTGGGGGGCGAGCTGCTGGGCTGGCACCTGGGCTGGCTGATCGGGGCCCTGTTGGGGGCCCTGGTGGCCATCTTCGCGCTGGTGGGGGACCTCACCGAATCCATGATGAAGCGCGATGCTGGCCTGAAGGATTCAGGGGATGTGATCCCCGGCCATGGCGGCATGCTCGATCGCATCGACAGTTATTTATTCGTGCCGGCGGTGGTGTATTCGCTGGTCACCCTGGTGCTTCCTGCCCTCCAGCGCCCCTAATGGTTATGGGGACACCCGGGCCTCCCCGCTGAGCTCGATGCCGCCCTCGGCCACAATGGCCCTGTCGATGGAGATGTTGCGGTCCATCGGGAGCCGCAGGCAGGGGCTGCCACCCAGGCAGGCCACTTCCACGGTGCCGGCCACGGCCTCCAGCCTGGCCAGGCCCTCGATTGGAGGGTTAGCGCCCGGCTGGGCCCGCAGCAGCAACAGGTCGTCGGTGACAGTGAGGGTGCTGAGGGGCCCTGTTCCCAGCAATGTTTCGGCCAGGCTGTTCCCCAGCCAACGCCAGGGGGCCCTGGCGAGCGAGCGGTTCAAGCCGTCGCCGCTGAGGCGCACTTCACCCCGCACCCGAAAGGGCTGCTCCAGTTCGAAGCTCTGATGGCGGAGCAGGGCTCCCATGCGCACTTGGATGGGCTCACTCTCCAGCTGCACCTGATCGATCAGCAGGTCCTGGTAGTCGATCCCCCGGGCGCGCAGCGACACGGCCTTCAGGCGGCCCCGCAGCAGCTGGGCGGCCGAGCCATCGAGCCGGATCTCCAACTCCCCAATCGCCGTGCACTGTTGACGCAGCCACAGCTCCAGCCCGCGGGCCAGCAACCTCAACAGCGGGCCACTGCCGCCGGCTCCAGGATCGTGGCCGGAGGGGCTGGTCATGGGTCTTGAGCTGGTCACATCATGATCCGCTCCCATGCCGTTTTAACGGCTCCTAGTCATGGCGGGCCTTGCGGGCCGTGAGGAAGGCCTCGGTCGCCGTGATCAGCCCCAGGAGCAGCAGCCCGGCCAGGCCGATCGGTGAAGGTTGGCCTAGGCCCTCCGCCTCGACGGCCCCCCGCACCTGCAGGGCCCCCAGCAGAGCCCAGCCGCTGGCTAGGCCGGTGCTGATCCAGTAGGCCCGCCACCGTCGTTGGTAGATGTAGCCCGTGCCGAGGCCGGGCAGCAGATTGAGCAGTCCCCCCAGCCAGGGGGCGGAAGCGGCGAGCAGCGCCCGGGGATCGGGATCGGTGGCAGGCATGACGGAGCAGGGCTGAGAGGGATGGTCTAATCCCCCCAGAGGCGCAGCAGATTGCTGTAGCAGCGGCAGAGCAAATCGAACTCCTCGCTTTTGCCCTCGCGCTGAAACAGGGAACGGCGGACCGTATCCAGTTCAAACAGCAGTTCCCGCTGATGGCTGTCCCGCACCCGACTCTGGATCCAGCCCACGGCCACCAGCCGTTCGCCGCTGCGCACCGGTTCGACCCGATGCAGCATGGTGCTGGGGTACACCACCACTTGCCCGGCGGCTCCGCGGATTGCCTCCTCCCCCGTCGATGATTCCAGCACCAGTTCGCCGCCGCTGTAGCTGGAGGGGTCACTGAGGAACAGGGTGAAGGAGAGGTCGGCCCGGCCTCCGGCCATGAAGGCGTTGTCCACATGGCGGCCATAGCCCTCCTCCGGTCCACAACGGCTGAACAGCACACCGTGGAGGGCCTGGGGCAGGGCCGCCGCCTGCAGCAGGGGGTGGGCCAGTACTTCGCCGCGCAGCTCTTCGACCAGGGCCTGGTGCAGGGGGCTGAGCCGATCCAGCTGGCGATTGTGCTTCACCTGGCGGGCATGCCAGCCGGCGGTCTCCGCCCCGGCCTGCCAGGGAGCAGTGGGCTCCGTGAGCCGTTGGTGGAGCTGGTCCACCTGCTCCGGCGTGAGCAGGGGATCGAGCAGGAAGCGCATGGGGCGGCCAAGGGGCTGGACAGATGGGAGACCCTATGGCGGTGCTCAAAGGCACAGCAATCTGTTGCCATTGTCCGACGGTTTCTGCGTCCGTCCCCAACAATTGGGTGGAGTTGCCCTACGCACCCGATGCCCCGTTCCAACGTCCGCACCAGCACCGCCCTGTTCCTGGCCACCACCGGACTGGCGATGGGCGTGGTGGGGTGTGGCAAGGCCCCCGAGGGGGGGGAAGGACATCCGGCGCTGAAGGAGTCCACGGGGGCCCCGGTGCTGCCGTCCCAGGAGAAGCCCAAGTCCCATGCGGGTGACGAAGGCGGGGAAGGCGGCGAGGGCTGAACCCAGGGCCGCCAGCGCCTACCCGGTTAGGTCTTGGGCGCTGACCGGGGGCTGAACTGTCGCCATTGGGCGGCAACCAGCTGCGGTTGGTCGATGTGGGGGAGATGGCCGCAGTGGTCCAGCTCCACGACCCGATCGCCGAGCAGGGCGAGGGCAGCACTTTTTTGGGCGGGCCTCAGAATCCGATCCTGGGTCCCCCAAAGCACATCGATGGGCTGGAGTGGCAGGGGATGGCCACAGCCGGCAAAGCCGCCGGAGCGGGCGAATTGCCCTAGGGCCATGGCCCAGCCAGGGGCCTGGAGGTGCAGGGACGCGATTTCCAGTTCGGCGGCCCCCATTCCGTTGGCGGGATCCGCAAAGGCACTACGGCACAAGCCGCGGCGAACCCAAGGCAGGGAGAGGAAGCGCACCCCCAGGCTGTCGAGCAGCGGTGGGACGGGCATGGGGCGGCCGGTGAGGCCGGCGGGGGCCAGCAGGAGCAGGCGAGAGATCCGCTCGGGGAGGCGACGGGCAAGCTCCATGGCCACGGAGCCCCCCATGGAGGCACCGATCACGCCGAGGGTTGGGCTCGCGGCCTGGGGCGGATTGTCCGCCGACCAACGAGCCAGCAGCGCCGTGATCAACGACTCCAAATGGGACAACACCCCAGCAGGGTTGTAGGCCCCATCGGCGGGACGGGGGGTGAATCCGAAGCCATAGAGGTCCGGAAGGATGAGCTGGTGATCGCTGGCCAGCAGGGGCACCAGCCGCCGGAATTCGAGCATGGAACTGTCAAATCCATGCAACAGAAGAACCGGCGGGCCGGTCCCGATTGCGGCCACGGGCCACTGCTCGGGTAAGCCCGGCAAGGCCCACCACTCCACGGCGCCAGCCAGGGCCCGTCCCTGGGGATCCAGCAGTTCGGCCGCGGCGTTGGCCAGCAACTGCTGTGGGGTGGTCATGGGGCGGCTGCGGTGCTGCAGGGACTGACGAGGGCCGCGAGGAGATCAGCGGGCGCCACGGTGAAGGGCAGATGGTGGAGGTCGGAATCAGGGCGGCAGGCGAACTGACAGACCGTCTGCAGCTCCTCCAGGCTGGCCTGGCCGAGGCCGAGTTGCTCAAGGCTGACGGGCAACCCAAGTTCCCGAAAGAACGGTAGAAGCTGGCGACGGGCCTGGGCTGCCAATCGGTTGCCCCCCAGCACCTCCTCTAAGCGGAGTTGGACCAGCACCCCGAAGCCCACCTTCTCTCCATGCAGGTGACCATGGCTGGCGGCCAGTTGGGTCAGCCCGTTGTGCACGGCATGGGCGGCCACGGTGCGGCAGCGGGCGCCGCCAAGGCCCCCGATCAGTCCGGCGCCCAAGCCACAGGCCTCGGCGACGCGAGTCCAAGCTTCGCTGTCGGGGTCTTCCATGGCGGCCAGGCCATCGTGGAGCAGCTGATCCCGCAGCAGGCGAGCCATCTGCACGGCCATTTGCACCAGGCCGTCGCCGCTGCTGCCACTGCTCACGGATGCTTCGTACCACTTGGCCATGGCATCGGCGATGCCACTGGCCAGGGTGCGACTCGGCGCCTGGCGGATCAGGTCGTGGTCGAACACAAGCAGATCGGGACAGCGCTCGAGGGCCACATCCCCCTGAAAGGCGCCGGCCGGAGAGTAGAGGTTGCTGAGGGCCGTCCAGCCTGCGCAGGTGGCCGCACTGGTGGGCACGGTCACGCAGGCCAGGCCGAGGCGATGGGCCAGCAACTTGCCAGCATCCAACACCTTGCCGCCCCCGATGGCCACCACGCCGTCGCAGCCTCTGGCGGCGTCGCTGGCGGCCTCAAGATCCTGCTCGCAGCAGTCGTGGCGCAGGGTCCAGGAGTGGTCGGTCACCCCATGGGACTGGAGGTCTTCGGCCAGGCGTTGCCGGAGGGGGGCGGTGCCCTGGCTGCGCCCCAATAGCAGGGGGCGGCGTGTGAGCTGGGCCAGGCGTGGCAGGGCCTCGGTCCAGGCCTGACGCCCCCGAACGACCTGGGCTGGGGCCACCACCAGGGCATCGCTGGCGCTGGGGATGGGAGCTGCCGGGCAGGTCCGGGGCAGGTCAGGGGGGCGGATCATCGAAAGGACAGAGAAACGATGGGGAAGGTTGGATTGAACGATTGAACTTGGCAGATTTCACTCGCGAGGAGAAGAAGGCTGCGGTCAATGAAGCGATCCCCAAGGTCAGGTCTGGACATCAGGCTTAAAGATCAGGCGCTGGCGAGGGATGCCGAAGTGGCGCGACGGAGCTGATGGCGCCGCAGGCGCCGGCTCCAACCGAAGGCCGTCCCTGCAGCCAACAGGGGCAGGGGCCCTGGGACGGCGGGGGCTTGCTCCTCAGGAATGACTTCCAGCTGCATCGAGATAAGAGCGTCAAACCGATTGCGATAGGTGACCCCAGCAAGATCAAAGCCGTTTTTTATCAAGATGCTTCCTGTTTGGCAGAAGGGTTTTTCGCATCCAAAAAATGTATCGGATGGGGTGTCTCGATAAAAAACATTGAAATCACTTTTGAATTCGGCAGTTCTGCCATCGCTTGAGATAATTCCTCCGGCAGAGTTGATGGGGCTCCTCAGGAAAGAATTGACACTCCATTGATCGATGTGGAATGGGAGGATCGTGTCTCCAAAGACGTCAATGCTCACTCCGGAAATGTTCTCTGAGGTGAAAACACTCCCTGGAGCTGCATCGATCTGCAGGACTCCAGTGGCCTTGAGGGAGGGATCAGTCGTGTTAGTGATCGACCAATCCATGGCTGGATTGCCCGACCAGTTGAATTGGTACCAGCGGGGAGCGGCGTTGGCTGGCGCTGCAGCCATAATCCCTAGACCAAGGCTCCCCAAAGCCATCAAGCTCAAGGCGCAAGGTTTAAAGAACGCCCTGAGTGTATTTGCGTGAAATCCGAGAAGATTCAGGCGGTGCATTGGGAAAGGAATCGAAATATCATCCTTTCCAAATTCTATCAGAGGTCTGGATTCCGTCAATTCTTAAGTTCCAGCACTCGCCAATTCAGGCATGGCAGGGAGAATTTGCTGTTTGCGGATCACCACCTGTTTGGAGTCATCCACATCAACTAGGGCCGCATCGCCCTCCGTGATCCTGCCAGATAGGAACTCCTCTGCCAGAGAATCCTCCAACAGGCGCATGACGGCACGCCGCAGGGGGCGCGCTCCATAGCTGGGGTTATAACCCTCTTCCACCAAGCGCTCCTTGAAGGCTTCCGTCACCGACAACCGGATTCCCTTTTCATTCATCCGAGAGAAGATCTCGCGTAACATGATCTCCGCGATCTCCTTGACTTCGTCGCGGCTCAATTGCCTAAAGACGATGATCTCATCGAGGCGATTAAGGAATTCGGGGCGGAAGTATTGCTTCAATTCCTCATTCACCAAGGATCGAATGCGGTTGTACTGAGTCTCTTCAACATCAGCACCGGAGAATTCGAAACCAAGGCCTCCACCACCCTTTTCAATCACCTTGGAACCGATGTTCGAGGTCATGATGATGAGGGTGTTCTTGAAGTCCACCGTTCGACCTTTCGAATCGGTGAGTCTTCCGTCTTCCAGCAGCTGAAGGAGCAGGTTGAAGACATCGGGATGGGCTTTCTCAATCTCATCAAAGAGAACCACCGTGTAGGGACGTCTCCGGACGGCTTCGGTGAGCTGACCCCCCTCGTTGAAGCCCACATAACCTGGGGGCGAGCCGATCAGCTTGCTGACCGTGTGACGCTCCATGAACTCCGACATGTCGAGGCGAATCATCGCGTCTTCACTGCCGAAGAAATAGGTGGCGAGGGCTTTGGTGAGCTCGGTTTTACCCACCCCAGTGGGTCCGGAGAAGATGAAACTGGCTATGGGTCGGTTGGGATTTTTCAGGCCAACCCGGGCCCGTCGGATCGCCCGCGACACCGCCTTCACTGCCTCGTCCTGTCCAATCAGGCGCTGGTGAAGTGTGTCTTCCATGTGCAACAGCTTCACCGACTCGCTCTCGGTAAGTTTCTGCACTGGTACCCCGGTCCAGGACGCCACGATGTGGGCGATATCCTCTTCGGTGACCACGGGGGATCGGTTGACTGCGAGCGATTCGCCGTTCATTTCAGAGATCGAAGAGGCGTCTGATTCAGAGGGCTCTTCGTCGCGGCGAGTTTGAAGAATAGTACGGATTTGTTCACGCAACTCGACCTCTTTGTCCCGTAGTTCACCCGCCTTGCTGAAGTCTTGGTCGCGTACTGCATCTTCTTTCTGCTTTTGAATATCCCTTAACTGCTTATCGACCTCTTTGGCTTCAGGAGGAAGCTTGGAATTCATCAGGCGCACCCGGCTGCCAGCTTCATCAATCAGGTCGATCGCCTTGTCAGGTAAGAATCGGTCCGAGATGTAACGATCACCGAGGGTCGCAGCGGCTACCAAGGCTTCATCTGAAATTTTGAGTCGGTGATGCTGCTCGTAGCGTTCCCGCAGGCCGCGCAGGATTTCGATGGTGTCCTCCACGGAAGGTTCGCCCACCATCACAGGTTGAAAGCGTCGCTCCAAGGCGGCATCGCGTTCGATGTGTTTGCGGTATTCATCCAGGGTGGTGGCCCCGATGCACTGCAGTTCGCCTCGGGCTAGGGCCGGCTTGAGGATGTTGGCGGCATCGATGGCCCCCTCGGCGGCGCCGGCACCAATGAGGGTATGGACTTCGTCGATCACCAAAATCACGTTTCCGGCGGACCGGATCTCTTCCATGATTTTCTTGAGCCGCTCTTCAAATTCGCCGCGGTACTTGGTGCCGGCCACCAGCAGGCCAATGTCCAAGGTAAGGACCCGTTTGCCCTCCAGGATGTCGGGCACATCCCCCTGGGTAATGCGCTGAGCCAGGCCTTCGGCGATGGCGGTTTTGCCCACGCCGGGTTCGCCGATTAGCACGGGATTGTTTTTGGTACGGCGCCCCAGAATCTGGATCACCCTGTCGATTTCGTTGTGGCGGCCGACTACAGGGTCAAGCTTCGATTCTGCAGCGAGCTGGGTGAGATTGCTGCCGAATTCATCCAACGTGGGAGTTTTGGTCGATCCCTTGCCGCCACCACCGGACGCGACCTCGGCCGTCTCCCCCAACATGCGAATCACCTGGGTGCGAACCTTGGCAAGATCCACGCCAAGGTTTTCCAGCACCCGGGCGGCCACCCCTTCCCCTTCACGAATCAGACCGAGGAGCAGGTGCTCGGTGCCGATGTAGTTGTGACCGAGTTGGCGAGCTTCCTCCAGGGAAAGTTCCAGGACGCGCTTGGCACGCGGGGTGAAGGGGATTTCCACCGCCACGAAACCCGAACCGCGGCCAATGATTTTCTCCACCTCGACGCGGGCGTCCTTGAGGTTGACCCCCATCGACTTGAGCACCTTGGCGGCCACGCCCGTTCCCTCGCCGATCAAACCGAGGAGGATCTGCTCGGTGCCAACGAAATTGTGCCCGAGGCGTCGGGCCTCTTCCTGGGCCAGCATGATCACCTTGATGGCCTTTTCGGTAAACCGCTCGAACATGGGCCGGGGCCTGGTGCAAGTGATTCCAACCTATCAGGGGTGGCCGGGCCTGTGTGGGCTTTGTGCCACCTTGGGCGTTAACCCTGATGGTGAAAGCGATCAAGGCAGTCAAATGCTAAGAGAACGCCCACGATTGACCTATTTTCGGCTCATCATTATCCGGTTATCCGAACTCCTGGTCCGTGAGCTTCTTCCATTGGATCAGTGCGTCGTCGCCATTGCGGTAGTAACCACGACGAATGCCTGCTTCTTCGAACCCTGCCGCCCTGTAAAGGGCGCAGGCCGCCGTGTTGGTGGTCGCCACCTCCAGGGTGGCGCGGCGTGCCCCTGAGGCATGGCCTTGGTGCAACAGCGCTTGGAGGATGAGGAGCCCCAGCCCCCGACGGCGCCAGGACGGCCCCACCGCAAGGGCGGTGATGTGCAATTCATCCAGCACCAGCCAGCCGCAGGCCAGCGCCAGCACTGTGGCCCCCCGCATCATCCCCACGCAGGGGCGCTCGGGGGCCTCGAGCTCTTGGCGCCACTGGGCTTCGCTCCAGAGGCCCCCCAAACTGGCTCCATCCAGGGCCAGACAGGAGTCCAGGTGCTGGGGGCCGAGAAGGATCGGCGTCCAATCGAGCGGCTGCAGGGGAGCCCGGGACACTGGTTGTCCTTCACCGGAGAGGAGATTCATTAGCATCCAGGATCTATTCGCACGTCCGGTGATGGTCCAGTCCGCGATGGAGGCTGCTCTCAAAAGCGATGCCGAACCAGGGGATCGTCCGTTCGGCTCCGGCGACGGCGTTCCTTTTGAGCCGGCCTGCAATCTGGACAGTCCGAACCGGAACCTGACGCCGATCACCACGGTCGTGGAGGCCACCGGCCAGCTTGCGGTGGGGGGGTGTCGCTTGAGCGACCTGGCTCGCACCTACGGCACACCTCTTTATGTGCTGGATGAGGCGACCTTGCGCAGCGCCTGCCGTGCCTATCGCGACGCCCTCACCAACCACTATCCCGGCCCGAGCTTGCCCCTCTATGCCTCCAAGGCCAACAGCTCCCTCGCCATTACGGCCCTGGTGGCCTCCGAAGGACTGGGATTGGACGCCGTGTCTGCCGGAGAGCTGCTGACCGCCCTCCAGGGGGGCATGCCACCTGAACGGATTGTCTTGCATGGTAATAATAAATCGAGGGAGGAGTTAGGGCTGGCCATTGAATACGGTGTGACGATCGTTGTTGATAATTGGAGCGATATCGAACTTTTGGCCCAGCTTGTTTCTGGGCGGCCCGCCCAAGTGCGCCTGTTGCTACGCTTCACTCCTGGTATTGAATGCCATACTCATGAATATATCCGTACTGGGCATCTTGATAGTAAATTTGGCTTTGATCCCGATCAACTGGAAGGGGTTTTGAGGCATTTGTCGGGATGCGAATGGGCTCATCTTGATGGACTTCATGCCCATATCGGCTCCCAGATTTTCGAGCTGGAACCCCACCGCGATCTGGCCGGAGTGATGGCTGATGCCCTGGCTTTGGCCCGCTCCCTCGGCCATCCCTGCGGTGATCTCAATGTCGGGGGTGGCCTGGGGATTCGTTATGTTGAATCCGATAATCCACCGACGATTCAGCGCTGGGTTCAGGTGGTGGCCGAGGCGGTGGCGGAAGCCTGTCAGCAGCGGGGCTTGGCCCTGCCCAGACTCCTCTGCGAGCCGGGTCGTTCGTTGGTGGCCAGTGGCGGCGTAACGCTTTACACCGTGGGCAGCCGCAAGGACATCCCTGGCCTGCGCACCTACATTGCCGTCGACGGTGGCATGAGTGACAACCCCCGTCCGATCACTTATCAGTCCCGTTACACCGCGCTGTTGGTCGATCGCCCCAAGGCCGAACCGGGGGTTCCAGTCACGGTCGCAGGCAAGCATTGTGAGTCTGGGGATGTGTTGCTCAAGGACATCGCCCTTCCCGCCTGTGGGAATGGAGAGATCTTGGCGGTGTTTGCCACCGGGGCCTACAACGCGTCGATGAGCTCAAACTACAACCGCATCCCCAGGCCCGCGGCGGTGCTGGTCCATGACGGGCTCTCCGATTTGGTGCAACGGCGGGAACAGCCGCACGACCTACTGCGCTACGACGTTCTGCCGGAGCGGTTGGAGCGGTAACGTGCTGGCGAGGGACAGACCCTGGACGTGCTCTGGCAACAGCTTGCCGAATTGCCCCATCCTGAGGTTCTCCATCCTCACGGGGCCTTGGCTTGGCTTGATGTCAGGTTGATGCTGGATCTGCTGTTCGCCACCTTGCTGGGCTTGCTCTTGCTCGGTCGGGTCAGCGAACCGCGGACCCTATGGCTGTTGCGGGGCTACCTGTTCCTGGTGGCCCTTGCCTGGGTGGTCCAGCGCTATGCCGATCTGCCCCTCACCACCAAGCTGGTGGATGCCTTGGTGTTGGCCTGCAGTCTGGCCCTGGCCATTCTTTGGCAGGGGGAGTTGCGTCGCCTCATGGAACTGCTCGGCACCGGCAGGCTGGGGGTCATCTTCGCCGACCGCAGTCAGGATCGCCTGGTCTCCGGCTCGGTGAGTGTCCTCACGGAAGCGGCGGGGCGCCTGTCCCAGGCAAGGCGCGGCGCGTTGATTGTTCTCGACCTGGGCAGTGATCTGCGCCCCGAGGACTTCCTCAATCCAGGGATTTCCTTGGAGGCTCGGTTGTCCGTGGAGCTGTTGCTTAATCTGTTCGTGGCCGATACGCCCTTGCATGACGGAGCGGTGTTGATTCAGAAGAACAGGATCGTTGCGGCCGGCGTGATCCTTCCCCTCTCCCGCCAGGCACCCAATCGCTACGGCACCCGTCACCTGGCGGCCCTTGGCCTCACGGAGCGGCACAACCGCTGCCTCTGCGTGGTGGTCTCTGAGGAAACCGGAACCCTTTCGCTGGCAGGCCAGGGGCGTCTTGAGCGGCCGATCACCAGCAGTCGCTTGCACGACCTGCTCACCGATGCCCTGGCCTCGGCGCCTGTTGGGCGTAGCGTGGCGAAGGACACGCCGGATGCACGCGGATGAGTCGCGCCCTGGCGACCACCCCTTCGAATTCGCCCCAGCTGCTGCCCCCCCAGCTGGACGCTACCCGTCTTCCTCGCCATGTGGCGGTGATCATGGATGGCAACGGACGCTGGGCGCGCCAACGCGGTCTCCCAAGGGTGATGGGCCATCGTTCGGGTGTTGAGGCGCTCAAGCGCACCCTGCGCCTCTGCAGTGACTGGGGCATCGGTGCCCTAACGGTCTATGCCTTTTCCACGGAAAACTGGACCAGGCCAGGCGAGGAGGTCACGTTTCTGATGACGCTGTTTGAGCGGGTTCTGGAGCGGGAGCTGGAAGGTCTTAATCGAGAACAGGTGCGGATCCGCTTCCTGGGAGACCTCGATCGCCTCCCCGATGGCCTCCGCTCCTTGATTGACGATGCCACCCAGCGCACCGCTGCTAATACGGGCATTCACTTCAATGTCTGCACCAACTACGGGGGCCGTAGTGAGCTCGTGCGAGCCGCCCGTCGCCTTGCTGAACAGGTGGCCTGCGGGGATCTGGATCCGGCCGCAATCGATGAGGGCCGCTTTTCTGCGGAGTTGTTCACCCAGGACGAGCTGGATCCCGATTTGCTGATTCGCACCAGCGGTGAGCAGCGGATCAGCAACTTTCTTCTCTGGCAACTGGCCTATGCCGAGTTGCACATCACCAGTACCCTCTGGCCCGATTTCGATCAGGAGGCCCTGCTCGGCGCTCTGCTCGACTATCAGGGCCGCCAGCGCCGATTCGGAAGCGTGGAAAGCCAAGCATGATCACGCGTCACGACTGGACACGCGAGCAAATCCAAGCCTTGCTGGATCTCCCCCTGTTCGACTTGCTCTGGCAGGCCCAAGAGGTCCATCGCAGCGCCAATCCCGGATACCGGGTTCAGCTGGCCTCATTGCTCAGCGTCAAGACCGGAGGCTGTGAGGAGGACTGTGCCTATTGCCCCCAGTCGATGTTTCACAGCAGTGATGTCACCGGTCAGCCCGACCTAGCGGTGGAACCTGTGCTCGATCGGGCCCGCGCTGCCCGTGACGCCGGCGCCCACCGTTTCTGCATGGGTTGGGCCTGGCGGGAGATTCGAGATGGCGCCCCCTTCGATTCCATGCTTGCGATGGTGCGGGGTGTGCGCGCGCTGGGGATGGAGGCCTGTGTGACCGCGGGCATGCTCACCGAACGTCAGGCGGAACGGTTGGCGGAGGCCGGCCTCACCGCCTACAACCACAACCTCGACACCAGCCCGGAGCACTACGACCGGATCATCTCCACCCGCACCTATCAGGAGCGACTCGAGACCTTGGCGCGGGCCCGGGCGGCCGGGATTGGCCTTTGCTGTGGGGGCATCATCGGCATGGGGGAAACCCCCGAGGATCGGGCTGGGCTGCTGCAGGTTCTCGCCCAGTTGGACCCCCACCCCGAGAGTGTGCCGATCAATGCTCTGGTGGCGGTGCCTGGAACGCCGCTGGAAGATGAGCCGCCCGTGGATCCCCTCGAATTCGTGCGGATGGTGGCCACGGCCCGCATTGTTTTGCCCCATAGCCGGGTGCGGCTCAGTGCGGGCCGTCAACAGCTGAATCGGGAGGCCCAGCTGCTTTGCCTGTTGGCGGGCGCGGATTCGATTTTTTATGGCGACGTGCTTCTCACCACCGGGAATCCGGATGTGGAGGCGGATCGGGCCCTGTTGGCCTGTGCCGGTGTGAATGTTGCCGAACGCACGGAAGTCGCCCTACCCCCCTGTTGATGAGCACCGATCTGGCCGTGGCGGCCTTCTATCAATTTGTTGATTACGGTCTGGAGGAGATCATTTCTTTGCGGCAGCGCTTGCTTGACTTCGGTCAGGCCAGGGGCCTGAGCGGCACTGTGTTGCTGGCGAAGGAGGGGATCAATGGCACGGTTAGTGGCGAGGAGAAGGCCGTGGCGGACTTGCTCGCCCAGCTGCGGAGTGATTCCCGGTTGGAGTCAATGGAGGCGAAGATCAGTTGGGTGACCAGGCCCCCCTTCCATCGATTCAAGGTGCGGCTCAAGCGGGAAATCGTCAGCATGGGTTGTGCTGAGGTTCGCCCGGCGCAACAGGTGGGCACTTACGTGGCACCGGCCCAGTGGGATGCCCTCATCGCCGATCCGGACACCCTGATCATCGATACGCGCAACCATTACGAAGTGGCGGTGGGTAGCTTCCCGGGTGCGCTCGATCCGGCGACCACCAGATTTCGCGACTTTCCGGCCTGGGTTGATCAGACGCTCAGGCCGATGGTGGCTCGACGGCAGCCCCAGGCCCTTGCCCTGTTCTGTACTGGGGGGATTCGCTGCGAGAAAGCCACGGCTTATCTGCTCCAGCAAGGGTTTGAAGGGGTTCATCACCTGCAGGGTGGCATCCTCGGTTACCTGGAGCATCACTCCTCCAGTCGGGGGCTTTGGGAAGGAGAGTGCTTCGTCTTCGATCAGCGGGTGGCCCTCAATCACCGTCTCGAGCCCGGCGATCACAGCCTCTGCCACGCCTGCCGCCTGCCGCTGACCCCCTTGGATCGGAGGTTGCCGAGCTTTGAGGACGGGGTGAGCTGCCGTCACTGCATTGACCGTTGCAGTGACGCCGATCGGCAGCGCTTCCGTGAGCGCCAGCGTCAGATCCTGGTGGCCCGCAGCCATGACGAGCTCCATCTGGGGCGATGCTTTCCCGGTCAGGACCTCGGCCGAGGCCATTCCCCAGGGACTTGATCCTGCGCGACAACTTTCCCGACAATCAGCGAAATGCTTGAGTTTTGGGTCAATATGCGGCAGGGTGAGGGGACTGAACTGCTCCTCCGCGTCCATTTACATGCCAGTCGGCTCGGAACAAGCACTCCAATCCACTGAGATTGAAGAAAGCGCGAAGGATTTGGCACACCAGCCGGCTCCGCTGGCGTCCAAGAAGCGTTCTAGTCCTGCCAAACGTTCGGTTCCTGACCCGAAGATGGTGACGGAATCAGGTTTCCGTACCGGTTTTTCGATCCCAGTGCTGCTGATGGCCGCAGCACCGGCCCTCTGGCTGCCTCTCCTGATCTTCCAGTTCAATACTCCGAGCACTACGGCCTCCGAAGACTCAGCGCCAGGCGACAAAGGTCAGGATCTGGTTGCCGAAGTTCCCCAGCAACCCTCCTCCTTGGCGAAGAGGGGTCCCCTTCAGCCAGGACGGATGCCCCCCGTTGCATCCGCTCGGGCACCATGGCCCCTGGATCCGTTGGCCTCCAAGCCCTCCCCCCAGGATCTTGGCGAGCCAACCCAACCGGTCTCCCCGATCCGGCCTCGCCGAGCAAGCAGCGTCGCGACGGTCACCCCGTCCATCGCCCCCAAGTCCCCCGCCCGCCGCAGGCCGCCGCTGGTCAAGGACTCCCTGGCTGCTCTGCCTCCTTTGCCGCGACGACTCGATCCGCAGCCACCTAAGACCTACGTTCCTCCTCGTTACGAGGGAGTGGCGGAAGCTGATCCGGTCGTTCAGCCCAACCGGGATATCCTGGTCGATCCACCCATCACCCTCGCGGATTCCCCTAGGGAGCCCAGTGCAACTCCGGTCTCTTCCCAACCGCGCTGGGAACCGTCCCCATCAGCACCCCAGGACTCGGCCCCGCTTCCGGCCCAATCTGCTGCTCTCCCAGGCGGGCTTGACAGCCATGTAGCCCCTCCTCCGAGTTGGTGAATGCGCTAGAAAGGGACCTCAGTTCTCATCTGCGCTTAAGATTTTCGTGAATCGACAGAGCGTTGGGCTCCGAATCGAAGGTTCGTGAGCCTACGCCGATTGTCTGTACCCATTTTCACGTAAGTTCGCAATTCTTCCATGGCCCCTCGTCCTTCCAGCAAGCGATCTCAAGACAGGGGTTGGCGAGCAGAAATGGTCGCCACCGAAAAAATCCCTGGATCAGGGATGTTCAGCTTGGTGCTCTTGGCCATGCTGTCCCAGGTGGTCTGGTTGCCTTTGTTTTTGCTCCAGCACACCCCATGGCAGGCCAGCGACGCCCTCGATGGAGATAAAACCGAATCGGAGGACACCGATGCCCAGTTGGCTGCCAGCTTGGCTAAGGCCGAACAGGAGGCCTCAGGCACAGGCGTCGCCAAGCCCCTAGTCGCTGGCTCGGCCGCAAGCACCACCCCCGACCCCGTGACCCTTCCGACTCCCGTGGAAGGCCTCCAAAGCGATCCTTTGCTGAGTGGATTGCCGTCCCACACGCGGGAGCGGCACCAGCCCGCTGCGGCAACTCCCATCGTGGCGTCGGCTTCGATTGCCGCCGATCGGGACTATTCGGCTCTCCCGGTCCCCAGGCCGCGGTGGGATTCGGCGAGCCTGCGTCGGCCCCTGTCCTCCGATGTGATCCGACCGGATTCCAGCACCTACGGGGATCCAGTCACCCTGCCCACGGCAACCGCCACGCCACGCTCCACAACCGACCCTGTGGTGGCAGAGCAACCCGCCCTCTCCCGTCCGCGTTGGTCTGCGGTGGACCCCAGCACCGTCCTCGAATCTGCCCAGGCTTCTCTGCCTAAGCCAGCGGAGCCCCCTGCTGATGGCCCACCACCAACCCATGTCGCCGTCTCCGCCCCTTCCCAGGAGATGTCGAAGCTGGCCGTGAACAAAGCGATTGACGACCATGTGGCCCCTGTTCCTACCTGGTGACAGGCCGTGGCCCCCTCGCAGACGGGCCGCCGGTCTCCCGCTTGGGCCCCACAGTCTCCCTCGACCTCGCCACCCTTGAACGTCAGGCCAGCGCCAGAAGTCTGCTTCTCAGACTGAAGGTCCATCGGCGCCTGGGGTTGTGGACCCTGAGGGCCCGGGTCGCTCGCCGGGATCCCCAGGGTGTCTGGCATGGGCTGGGCGAGTTGACGGGCTGGGCCTATGCGGCGCCAGCGGGATTGCATCTGGAGACCTTGCGGGTCCAGGCCGGCGCCCCTCCGGACGTGGCTTTGATCCTGGCGGCGGCCACGGTCCTTTGGGCCCTTGAGGCCACTCCCTGTCGTCGCGCTCGGATCCTTGCCATCCACGATGGCGACCGCCAGCATCGCCGGCTGGTGCGTTACTTTCGCCGGCTTGGCTTTCGACCGATGCGGGTGGTTGGCGCTGCGTTGGCCGATCTGCCTCTGCGCGTGGTCTGGGGAGGCGCCGGTTTGCTGATGGAGGCCGATTGCACCGAGCTCCTGGGGTGTTGCCAACGCCGGCTGGCCCTCTAGCTGGCCTCGGCGTGATAACTGCTCCTCACCAGGGGGCCACTGCGGACCTGGGCGAAGCCGAGGTCACGGGCGATCTCAGCCAGGGAATCGAACTCCTCCGGTGGCCAGTAGCGCGCCACCGGGAGATGGGAGAGGGAGGGGCGCAGGTATTGGCCGAGGGTGAGCCGTTGGCAATCGACGCTCCTGAGATCGTGCAGGGCGGCAATCACTTCGTCGCGCCCTTCGCCGAGGCCGAGCATCAACCCCGACTTGGTGGGGATGGAGGGAGCCAACTCTCGGGCCGTTTGCAGCAGGGCCAGGGAACGGCTGTAGGTGGCTCCCCGACGAACTTCCCCCTGGAGCCGCTCCACCGTCTCCAGGTTGTGGTTAAAGCACACTGGTTGGGCCGCCAGCACCGTGGCCAAGCGCTCCCGCTGGGCAGCGACGGCGGCACCTTCGTCGCGATGGCCCCCCCAGAAATCGGGGGTGAGAACCTCAATGGCGATCAGGGGATTGCGACGGCGGATTGCGGCCATCGTGGCGGTGAACAGAGCGGCACCGTGGTCCGGTTGATCGTCACGGGCGACGGCCGTGAGGACCACATAGCGAAGATTCAAGGTTTGGACGGCGTCGGCCACCCGTTCCGCTTCGTTGTCATCGAGGGGCATGGGGGCCAGGCCCTTCTCCACCTGACAGAAGGCACAGCTGCGGGTGCAGATCGGGCCTCCGAGCAGAAAGGTGGCGGTGCCTGCTGCGTAGCACTCCCCCCGATTAGGGCAGCGTCCCTCCTCGCAGATGGTGTGCAGACGCTGCTGCTTCACCACCCCCTGAACGGTGGCCAGATCGGAGGCGTTGCCCACCGAGCGGCGCAGCCAGGGCGGCAGCCGTTCGCCGGGGAGGATCGAGGCGTAACGGCTGGAGGTTGCCATGGCGCGATGTTACGTCGCATGGAGGCTGGCGCCGGTGGGCTGGTGTGCGCCGTTGGGGGTCAGTCCATGCGCCGGCGTCCTTCCAGGGCCCTGGCAAGGGTGACCTCGTCGGCATAATCCAGCTCGCTGCCGACGGGCAGCCCGTAGGCGATGCGGCTGACCGTGGTGAACGGCCGAAGCAGCCGGGCCAGATAGAGGCTGGTGGTGTCACCCTCGACGCTGGGGGTGAGCGCCAGGATCACCTCGCCGATCTCCTCCTGGTCCACCCGCGCCACCAGCGTCTGGATCTGCAACAATTCCGGCCCCACCCCATCCATGGGGGAAATCAGTCCCCCTAAAACGTGGTACTGGCCCCGGTACTCCCGGGTGCGTTCCAAGGCCAGCAGATCCCGGGAATCCGCCACCACACAGAGCTGGCCGTTGCGGCGTCCTTCCTGAAGGCAGATCTCGCAGAGCGGATCGGCGGAGAGGTGGAAGCAGCGGCGGCACTGGCCCACCTGACTGCGGGCCGCGAGCAGGGCGTCGGCAAAGGCACGGATGTGCTCCTCTGGCTGGCGCAGCAGGTGCAGGGCGAGACGCTGGGCCGTGCGGGGCCCGATGCCAGGGAGCCGTTCGAATTGGTCGATCAGCCGGGCCAGGGGGCGGGTGTAGCCGCTCAGGGCTCGATCGCAAGGGACCACAAATCTAGGCAGCCCCCTGCTTCAGCGGGGTCATGGCCCCCTGGGCACGGTTACGGGGCGAGAATGGCGCCAGTTCCCATGTGCCGATGCCTGGTTCCCGCCCTGCTCGACGTCCCTTGGTTCTGGGGCTTGCGGGCCTGCTGTTGGCTGTGGTGCTGGTGGGCTGCAGCGCCGTGGCCGCTGGCCTGAACTCCTACCAGAGCCCCGATGGCCGCTACGCCTTTCTTTACCCCACCGGCTGGACCCGGGTGCAGGTGAGCGGAGGTCCCCAGGTGGTGTTTCATGACCTCATCAACAGCGACGAGACCCTCAGCCTGGTGGTCGCTGACGTCAACCCCAACAATGATCTCGAGAATTTGGGCAGCGCCGTGGCGGTGGGGGAGAAGCTGCGGCGGGTTGTGATTGCGCCGGAGGGCAGTGGCCGTGAGGCGGAGCTTGTGCAGGCCCGCGAGCGGGAGCAGGGGGGACACACCTTCTACGACCTGGAGTACGCGGTCCATCTGGCTGATCGCGAACGCCATGAGCTCGCCACCGTGGTGGTCGATCGGGGCCGCCTCTACACCTTCGCCGCGAGCGCCAATGCCGTGCGCTGGCCCAGGGTTAAGGACCTGTTCGAGCAGGTGATCGGTTCATTCGGTCTGCAGATCTGACCACCCCGCCGCCCACTGTTGACGGCCCCAAGGTGGCGGTGGTCGGGGCGGGCCTGGCCGGATCCCTTCTGGCTCTGGCCCTGGCCCGCCGGGGGGGCTCGGTGGTGATCGTGGCCCCGGAAGGCCAGGCCGCCACGGCCCTCAGTTATGGCGCGTTGCCCGGCCGCCGCCCAGCGGGCCATTGGCGTGAATGGCAACGCCACCATGGTGTTCTGGGGTGGCGCCCGTCTCGGTTGGTGTGCCATGGCTGGCCCCAGCCCCTGGCGGCAGGTCCTCCCTGGCTGCAGGCCTTGCCCACGGCGCTGATGCCCTTCAGCCGGGTCGATCCGGTGCTGCTGGCCCAGGCCTTGCCCAGGTGCCTGGCGGCCCTCGCGGTGCGTCGGGTCTCGGCCACGGTGACGGCGTTGGAGCCCCTGGCGGCGGGGGGCTGGCGGCTGAACACCGACCACGCTCCAGTGGTGGCGGAGCGCGTGGTGCTGGCGGCGGGGGCGAGCTGCCGGGACCTCTGGCCGGAACTGCCCCTCCAGTGGCGTTTCAGTTGGGCTGGTGTACTGGCACTGGCGGACTGGCAAGGGTCGGCGACCAGTGCCTGGCTTGACCAGGGACGCCGCGGTCGGATCGTGTTGCCCCGACGTTTGCGACGGCCCGCCTTCGAGGCCTCGTCCGCCCACCTGCGGGCGCCTGAGTGGATCGTGGATCCAGGCCTGGCCCCCTGGGGTTCCGGCGGCCTGCTGGGGCAGATCACCCTCGCCGGCCCCGGTCTGGATCCTGCCCGGCCCCCCGATCCGATGGAGATGGAGGAGCGGTTGCGCCAGGGATTGGGCACCCTGGACCCCCAACTGGCCGAGCAGCCGGGCCAGTACCGCCAGGTGGCGGTGCCGTTCTGCCTGGATGGCCGGCCGATCACCGCAAGTCTGGCCCCGGACCTGTGGGCCTTCTCTGGCTTTAGCGGTGCCTTTGCCACGGTTCCGCCCCTGGCGGAGCAGCTGGCAGCCGTCCTGCTGAACTCCTGATCCGCGTGCCAGTAGGGTCCAGACCTTGGCCGGAGCGGACGTCATCGCCATTGCCCTGACCCCGGACCTCGAGGCCTTGGTGCGCATGGGTTTGGCGGTGCTTTGTGGGTTGGCGGTTGGGGTGAATCGTGCTCACCATGGCAACACGCCCCATCCCAACCGCCTCCGGGTGCATGTTCTGGTCGGGCTCAGCTCGGCGCTGATGGTGTTGGCCGCAGGCAGCGATCTGGACGCCCGCAGTCGGGCGATTCAAGGCGTGGCGGCGGGGGTGGGCTTTCTGGGGGCTGGCGAGATTCTGGTGCCACCGCCCCGTGCCAAGAACGCCCAACCGGAGGTGCGTGGCCTGAGCAGTGCCGCCTCGATCTGGTTCACCGCAGCCCTGGGGGTCACCGTGGCGGCATCCAGTCCGGTGCTGGCTATTGTGGCCTTGGTGCTGGCCCTGCTGACCCTGTCCGATCGTCGTGACGGTGGGGTTGGCCCACCCCCCGAGGATCAGAACAGGAAACGGTAATTCCAGGGTCCCTGCCGAGACTCTCGGGGGGCTGGGGCCGGCTCCGGTGAGCCCCCGTCGGCTCTTGCGTTGCCTGGCCAGGTCGCTTCCCAGTAGCTGATCCCCCCCTGCTCGAAGGGTCGCCCACTGAGATGCTCGGCCTCCAGGCGGGTGTTGCCCATGGCCGTGATCAGTCCCCCCAGTTCCATCGGTCCCAGATCGGTCTTGATGTCGGGTCCGGCGGCCAGCAGAAGGGCCGGCAGGCGGACCAGATGCTGGGGTTGGATGAGTTTGTCGAACAGGGCGTGCAACGCCAACTGTTGCCGTTCCATGCGCCCAATGTCGCCGTTCTCATCGTGGCGAAAGCGCAGAAATCCCTCCAGGTCGCGTCCCTTGAGGGTTTGCCGGCCGGGCTGGAGGTCGATGTTCAACCCCTGACTGTTGTCGACATAGACCATGCGCTTGGGCACGTCCACCTCAATGCCCCCCAGGAGATCGGCCATGCGGCGGATGGCCATCAGATTGACGACCAGATGATGTTGAATCGGACGGCCCAGCCGGCGGGAAAGTTCGCGTTGCAGGGCTTCCGGGCCACCAACAGCATAGAGGGCGTTAATTTTCATTGGCCCAAATCGTTCGGCTTCGATATAAGTGTCTCTCGGGATCTGGGTGATTTGGGTGATCCCAGATTCGATGCGAATTGTGGCGATCACATCCGTGTTACCCCCGCCCACATCGGTGCCAAGCAGCAGCAGATCCTGCCGACCAATCCCGGTCCATTTGGCGAAGGGATTGGTGATCGGTGCCGCTGCGCTGAGGGGGTGCTGCTGGAGCAAGCCCAACAAGGGTCCCGAGAGGGCCAGCCCTCCCGCCAGGCCAGCCACAATCGCCAGCACCATCGGACCACGCAGACGGCGGCGGGGGGGGCGCTTGGGGGAACGCCGGGGGAGGCGCCGGGCGGCGTCGGTGTTCATTGATAAAAAATTACGACATCAACCCGCCCGGCGCGGGCCTCCCCAGCGCCTTACTGCGGCAGTGCCCCGTTGGTGCGCAACCCGGCTTGCACTCGCCACAGGTTGGCGTAGGCCCCCTCGAGCTGAAGAAGTTGGTCGTGCTGGCCTTGCTCGATGATCTGGCCGTGATCCATCACCACAATGCTGTCGGCATGACGCACGGTGCTGAGCCGGTGGGCAATGACCAGGGTGGTGCGCTGGGCCGTGATCTGATCGAGGGAGCGTTGGATGGCGGCTTCGGTTTCGTTGTCCACGGCGGCGGTCGCTTCATCCAGAATGAGCACCGGAGGGTCCTTGAGGATGGCGCGGGCCAGGGCAATCCTCTGGCGCTGACCCCCGGACAGCCGTTGGCCGCGCTCGCCCACCAGGGTGTCGTAGCCGTGGGGGAGGGCCTGAATGAATGGCGCGGCCTCCGCCAGCTCGGCTGCGCGTTCGATCTCCGGTCGCGTTGCCGTGAAACTGCCGTAGCTGATGTTGTCCGCCACGGTGCCATGGAACAAAAACACCTCCTGACTGACCAGGCCGATGGCCTGGCGCAGATCGGAGAGGAGCAGTTGGTCAATGGAGTGGCCATCCAGCAGGATGCGGCCTTCTTGCAGGGCATAGAGCCGCAGCAACAATTTGACGATGGTGCTTTTCCCTGAGCCCGTTGCCCCGACAATTCCAACCGTGCTGCCGGCTGGTACCTCCAGGTTGAATCCCTGCAGCAGGGGAGAACGATCGGCGTAGGCGAACCCCACCTGGTCGAAGCGAAGGTGGCCCCGAACGGAGTGAAGCGGTAAGGCCCGATTGCCGCTGGGAATGGCGATGGGGATCTCGAGCAAATCAATCACCCGCTGACAGGAGGCCATGGCCCGCTGGTAGTCGTCCAGGGTGCGGCCCAGGCTGGTGAGAGGCCAGAGCAGGCGCTGGGTGATGAACACTAAAAAGCTGTAAGTGCCTACGGCGATAGCACCTTGCCAGGCCTGCAGACCCCCGAAGATCAGAATAGCGAGAAAAGCAAAGAGAATTGCGAATCGGATCAGCGGAATGAACGCTGCTGAGAGGCGAATCGCCCGTTGGTTACTGCGTCGGTAGGATTGGCTTTGTTCGGTGAGTCTGGCGGTTTCCCAGGATTCAGCGGTATAGCTTTTGATGGTGAGCATGCCCCCGAGATTGTTGCTGAGGCGACTGGCTAGATCTCCTGCTCTTTCCCGCACGTCTTGGTAGCGCGGGGCCAACCGCCTTTGAAAGAAAATTGATCCTGCCAGGATGACGGGAATGGGGAGAAAAGCCACCCCGGCCACCTGGGGGGAGAGCACCACCATCGCACCACCGACGGCCACCACAGTGGTAATCAGCTGGAGGATCTCGTTGGCGCCGTGATCGAGAAAACGTTCTAACTGATTGATGTCGTCATTGAGAATAGCCAGCAGGCGTCCACTACTGCCTGTTTCGAAGAAGGCCATCTCCAGCTGCTGAAGATGGCTATACGCCTCAATCCTGAACTCGTGTTGGACAGTTTGGGCGAGATTTCGCCAAAGCAAGGCGTAGAGATACTCAAAGAGCGACTCGGCACTCCAGATCAGGAACGAGGCCAGCCCAAGCACCGCAAGTTGGCCAGGCACGGAGTTCACCCCAAGCTGGGCCAACCAGGAGGATTGCTGTTGTACCACCACATCGACCGCCAAGCCGATCAAAACCGGTGGGGCCAAGTCAAAAAGTTTGTTGAGGACGGAGCAAAGCGCGGCAAGGCTCACCGTTCGGCGGTGCGGACCTAGGTGGCTCAGCAGGCGTCTTAAGGACGAGGGGGGGGGCGGGGAGGGCTGGCAACGGCCTGCTCCCCGAGTTGATGTCATGGAGATTGGATTACCAGCGGTTGCCACCGCCACCGCCATAGCCCCCATCGGCGCCGCCACCGCCACCGCCACCTCCGTAGCCGCCACCGCCACCGCCACGGTTGCCGCCGCGATCACCACGGCCACCGCCACCTCCGTAGCCGCCACCTCCACCGCCACGATTACCACCGCCACCGCCGCCTTCGCGGGGCGTGGCTTTATTAACGCGAATCATGCGGCCCATCCATTCGACGTCCTGAAGATCGTCGATGGCTTTTTGCTCGGCTTCATCATCGACCAGCTCAACAAAAGCGAACCCGCGTTTGCGTCCGGTATCCCGGTCGAGGGGCAGGCTGCACTGCTTGACTTCGCCGTATTGGCCGAAAAGATCAAGCAAGTCCTCCCGTTCAGCCTGGAACGAGAGATTGCCGACGTAGATGGTCATTCAATTAAAAAACCTGGAACTGATTCGTCCGATGTCGGGAATTCCAGGCAGGGCCAGTGAACGATGAAGACCTGAGATCGAAGCCTGAAACGGGGTCGAACCCTGCTGGCCCACAGCCTGCTGTGCGTGCCTTGGAAAGCCTGTACGCCATGGAATCTGAGAAATTCTACAACCCTGTCTGGGGTCACCCCACGGCTGTGGATCCGATGGAGAAGCTTGAAGCAGTTGGGAAGGGATCTTGAAGAACTCCCCATTAACAGGCAAAGTGAGTCATTGTCAGCAAAGCCTGACCTTTGCGATCCCCGTTGTGCCTCTCTCCCACCTCGCCGCCGTTGCTCGCCTGACAGCCCCTGTGCCCTGGAGTCTTGCCTGGCGAGACGACGGGGAGTTGGCTCCCCAGGATCTGTTTGATCTGTTGCAGGTTTTGGTGGCTACTGAAACCGCTGAGGTTCAGCCGGCCTTGATCGGTGCCGTAGAACGACTCTCTGTTGAGGAGTTCACGGCCTTGGCCTCAAGGGAGGTCACCGGTCTCTGCGCCTGATTGTTTGCACGGAAGCCAGCCCTATTCAGATCGGGTAGCGCTGGGCAGTGGCCTCCCGGCAATACTCGCGGGCCTTGCTCAAGCCGCTCCCCGTGCTGAGTTGGTCGGCGACGCAGCCACAGGCGTAATTGGCCATGCCTGCGGGGGCTTGCTTGCCAGCTTGCGCCAATTCGGTTTCAAAGGCTGACAGGCAGAACGTTTTCACGATGTCGTTCAAGCCTCCGGCTTGGACCCCCATTCCGGGGAAGGCCAAGCCAGCCAGCCCGATCAGGCTGAGCAACCTGCCTCCTGGTCGGAAGTTGGTGGGGGCTGGTTGGCGTGGGCCAAGGTCGGAACTGGGGCGACGTCGGGTCATGCGGATGGGGCTCAGGCGGTCAGGCGAGAGATCTGCAGTTCTTTGTTCATCACCCGCAGACGCCGTAGGTCGGCGAAGACGTCATCGGGCATTCCCTTGGGTAGATCGACCGTGCTGTGGGCATCAAAGATGCGGATTCTGCCGATGGCGCGGCCATTCAGGCCGGCTTCGTTGGCGATGGCGCCCACGATGTTCCCAGGTTTGACCCGATCTCGCCAGCCCACTTCAATCCGGAAGCGCTCCATGTGCTGCTCCGGCGGGTCATCCTGGCGGTCATCGCGTCGGGGCCGTTCGCGATCCCGATCCCTGTCGCGAGTGGCGGTTGGGCGGTTTTGGCTCCAGCCCTCCTCGCCCTGGAGCAGGAGGGCGCGGCCGCCGAGGCTGATGCTTAACGCTGCGACGGCCAAATGTTCGGCGCTGCAGTCCTGTTCCTGAGCCACCCGTTGCACGATCTCTGTGAGCAGGGCCCGCTCTTCCTGCCGACCGTCTGGTGTGGTCAGGCTCTCGGTCAGGTGCTGGCGGAGGCGGTCGAGGCGGTTCTGGTTAATGGCGGCGTTGCTAGGCACATCCATGGGCTCGATCGGCTGCCCGACAGCACGTTCCAGACCACCCAAGAAACGGCGCTCCCTTGGGGTGAGGAACAAAATCGCATCACCATTGCGTCCGGCCCGTCCCGTTCGACCGATCCGGTGAACGTAGGCCTCGCCATCGAAGGGAATGTCGTAATTGATCACCAAGCCGATGCGGTCCACATCCAGCCCACGGGCTGCGACATCTGTGGCGACCAACACATCGACCCGGCCATCCCGCAGGCGCTCGATGGTGCGTTCGCGCTGGGTCTGGGGTACATCACCATTCAGCACTGCCACGTCGTAGCCGTGCTGTTCGAGGGATTCCGCCACCGTGACCGTGATGGCCTTGGTCCGGGCGAAAATAATGACTCCTTCGCGGCGCTCGGCTTCGAGGATCCGTTCGAGCACCTCGATCTTGTGGGGCGCCGGCACCATGAGGTAGCGCTGACGAATCCGGCGCCCGTCAGCCGCCTTGGGACGAATCGTGACTTCGGCGGGGCTGTTGAGATACTTCTGAGAAATCCTGCGGATTTCGTTCGGCATCGTGGCCGAAAACAACACCACCTGGCGTTGGCTGGGTAGCTGCTCCAGCACCCATTCGACATCATCAATGAAGCCCATGCGCAGCATCTCATCGGCTTCATCCAGCACCAGGCTGCGCAGGCCCGATAAATCAAGCGTGCCCTGGCGCATGTGGTCCATCACCCGACCGGGGGTGCCCACCACGATCTGGACTCCCCGCCGCAGCTGCTGAATTTGGTCGCGGAAATCGGCGCCTCCATAGACCGCCAATACCCGAACCTGACTGAGTTTGGCTGCGAAGCTGTTGAACGCCTCGGCCACCTGCATCGCCAATTCCCGGGTGGGGGCCAGGACGAGCACCTGGGGACCGCGCTGGGTTGGATCGATCCGCTCCAGCAGGGGCAAGGCAAAGGCGGCGGTTTTACCCGTCCCGGTTTGGGCTTGCCCAACCAGGTCGCGGCCCAGCAGCAGTTCCGGAATGGCGGCCGTCTGGATTGGCGAGGGATCCTGGAAGCCGATGGCCGCCACCGCCTCCAGAATTTCCGGACGCAGTCCAAACTTCTGGAAGCCGCTGGCCGTGGCTACGTCCGCTAAGAGCTCATCCGCAGGCGCGATCAGACCTGGGTCGTCAAGAATGGTGGAGCCCGCTAGCGGGACGGGGGTGGGGTCGATTGCGGTGTCGGATGGGTCCGTCACCGTGAGGTTGGAGTCTTCTTGGCTGCTGGCGATTGGGGTGTGCAGTTCAGCCTGAAGTTCGGCAGCACACGTCATGGTGCCACCGTCTTGGGATTCGGTCACTGGATGGAAATGGCCTGCGTGAGGGCCTGATGAATCCTTCAACGCAGACCGGCAGCCAACCCAATGGAGGAATTCCGCTTCGGCGACGTGCCGTTCCTGAACTCCGAGCTGCCTTGCCCTTGATTAAAGGTTGAATTTTGATCTTACCACCTGAGCGTCATCGTTCGATGAACGCCTACTCGAGATGTCCACGTTGATTGAGGGCGTCTCGCGGGCGGTGATCAGCAGGGCCCGCTCTCGAGCCCGCGTGAGGGCGGTGTAGAGCAGACGGGAATCCTGGCGATCGCCAGGTGGCAGCAGCACGATCACCTCCTCGGCTTCACTGCCCTGGGCCTTGTGCACCGTCAGGGCCAGGGCCGGCTCCAGGGCTCCCGCCAATTGGGCCGGGTGGACCACCACCGGATCCTGAATGCCATCGCCGAACAGGAGGCGTCGCGGGGCGGGACCGTCCTGGGGATCGGCAGCGCCGATCAACACGCCCAAATCGCCATTGGCCAGTCCCAGCTCGACCAAGTTGCGGGTGCAGAGCACCGGTGTCCCGATGGGCCAGCCCCCAGCCCCCCCGGTGGCCCGTTCGCCCAGCAGGGCCCGATGGATGGCGTCCACGCCCCACCGGCCCATCCGCAGGGGGGACAACACCAGCAGGCCATCGCGGCAGCGCAACAAGGCGGAGATCGTGGCCGGATCACCCGGGTCGCAGGTGCTGGCCCGGTGGGCCAGGGTCTGATGGTGCTCGCTCAGCCGCTGCAGCAGGAGCGGCGGCAAGCTGCGGATCGAGGCCTCCAGCCAGGCCAGGTTGTCGCTGCTGGTGAGGCCTTGGAGTTGGGTCCGCACCATCGCCAGGGGATCCGCGGCGGCCGGGCGATGCACTCCTCCGCGGCTGGCGCCATCGCGCAGGCTGGCCGCCACGGCGGCGATGGCACCGCCATTGCGGTAGGTGGTGCGCAGGGTCACCACCGCACCTCCCAGGGCCTTCCTCAGGCCCGGTCGCTGCAATTCGAGCAAAACCGGACCGGGGTCGATGGGGGGAAGTTGGTCCGGATCGCCCACGAGCACCAACCGCGCGGCGGCGGGCAGGGCCTCCAGTAAGGCCGCCATCAATCCCAGGTCAACCATCGAGGCCTCGTCAACCACGACCACATCGAGGGCCAGTGGATGATTCCGATCACGACCGAAGCGGCCTGCGCGGCTTTCAAGCAGGCGGTGCAGGGTGGTGCAGGGCCAGCGCCCCCCCGTGGCGTTGCGCAGACGGGCCGTGGCCTTGCCCGTGGGGGCCGCCAGGTGGATGCGGCTGTTGGGCTCCTGGCGGAGCAGGGCCGTGAGCATCAGGGCCACTGTGGTGGTTTTGCCGGTGCCCGGTCCCCCTTCCAGGACCACCAGGCCATGCTCCGTCAGGGCCTCGACGGCCCGTTGTTGTTGCCCATCCCCTATCCCCGCCGGGAGGTCACCCGCCGGGAGGGCCCCCGTCGTCCAGGGCCGCCGGGCCCGCTCCACCAGTTCCGTGAGCACGTTCTGGCGTTGGCCGTGCCAGCGCCGCCAGAGCACCTGGTCCTCGTCCAGAACCAGGGGGCCCCAGGGGGCCGCCGTGAGGGGGGAGGCCGCGAGGGCCTCCAGGTGGCCTTGGGGCCAGGCCGCCTCATCTACCCCCGCTGGTGGTGGGCCGGTGAGCGCCAGGGTCAGTTCCCCCTGCTGCAGCCCGGTGGTCAGGGCGGTGATCACTTCCCCCACCAGGGGATCGGCGGCGGCACCGTGCAGCCTGGGCAGGGCCTCGACCAGCGCGGTCGCCAGGGGCAGAAGCCAGCCAGGGCCGTCGCTGGGACCGGAGGGGCTTGGGGTCATGGACCGACCTCCAGGGCCCGATCCAGGGCCAGCAGGCGTCCCAGCGGCGGCTGCTCCACCACCATGCCCGGCACGTTGCCGGGGAGGGCCCGGGCGCCGCTGGGGCCCGGGGTCCCCCTGAGGAAGACATAGACGTAGCCGCCCAGATGCTGCTCCGGGGTGTAGTCGGGCAGTCGCCAGGCGAGGTAGCGGTGCAGCGCCACCAGGTAGAGATGGGCCTGGAGGGGGTAATGGCGTTCCGCCATCAACTGCTCCATTGCCATCGGGTGGTAGTGGGAGGGGCCGCAGCGCCTGGGCCGTCCGTCCGGGTCCCGCTGCCCCAGCCAGTTGCTTTTCCAGTCGAGCACCCACCAGCGCATCTGACCTTGCGGGTCGGGGGCCTGGAACACCAGATCGATCGATCCAGTCAGGAACCCCTCGCTGGCCACAGGCAGCTGGGCCACCCTCCGTCCATAGGCGGCGCCAAAAGCTCCCCCCGGATGGTCGATAAAAGCGGCGGCCAGCCGCTCGGCCTTGGCCAACCCCAGGGTGAGGTCGAAGTTCATCTCATTGAGCCGCTGATTCCGGGGCAGTTGGGCGAGGGTCAGGGCTCCCAGGGGACCGCCGCAGGGGGTGGTGAGGGTGAGCTCCAGTCCCGCCACCACGGGGGCAAGGGGCTGCTCCTGCAGGCCGGCCCGGCGCAGTTCCCGCTCCACCAGTTGCTGGGTGGTGGTCTCCGGGAGCGGGGTGGTGTAGTCGAGGTGCTCCAGGATGCGATGGAGGCAGTCGCCGGCGGTGGCGCCCCGCGGAAAGTCGCCCAGGGGGCCCTGGTCAGGCCAGTCTCCCCTTGGCTCCTCCGGGCTCTCGGCTCCGGGGTCGTCAATATCGCGCCCCTCCTCCAGCGCCTCGGGGGAGGCGCCGTGGACACTCCGGGTCCAGCTGGTGTAGCTGCTGCGACCCCAACGGCTCCTCAAAGGGCGCTGGGGCACGGGACCGGTGCTCAGGGGGGGGGCCTCCGGCGGAGGTGGGGACACCGGAGTCGGTTCCATCGCCACCGGGGCGGGGTCCAAGACCCGGATCGCCAGTCCCCGATCGTCCATCGACTGCTCCAGGGCGGCACGCCAAACGGCCACCGGGTCGTCCTCGTTGGGGGCCTGGTGGGGAAACAGCCAGGGCTGCAGCGGATTGTGCTGCTGGTCCTGGGCGGGTCCCCAGGCCAGCACCAGCAGGTGCTGGGCCCGGGTGAGGGCCACGTAGGCGAGCCGTTCCTGCTCCGCGGCCTCGGCGGCGTTGGCCTGGTCGGCAGCGGCCCACCCCGGGCCCCAGTCGCTGTTGAGATGCAGGTCGAGGGTGGGGTCAGCGGCGCCGGGGGGATGCCAACGAACTCCTGGGCGCAGCCGGCCCCCTCGACGGGAGCCGGCCGCCTGCCAGAGGTAGGGGCAGATCACCACCGGGTATTCCAGGCCCTTGCTGCGATGCACCGTCACGACGGACAGGGCACCGTCGATGCGGTCACTGTGGACCTGATGGGCCTCGGGCACCTCCCGGTCCTCCTCCAGGCGCAGGCGGCGCAGCCAGGCGGCGGCGGCGGCCGGGCCCAGGTGCTCGGCGTGCAGTCGCTCCTCCACCAGTTCCGCCACCTGCTGCAGGTCGGCAAGCAGCCGTCCCCCCAGGGCCAAACGTGACAGCGATTCGCTTCCCAGCCGGACCGCCAGCACCCCCAGCAGCCCGATCTGGGGCAATTGGCTGGCCAACTCCGCCAGCTCACCCGCTAACCGGCTCCATTGGTTGGGGTCCGCTTCCGCCAGCTGGCGAGCCGTCCAGCCCAGCAGCGGCGACGCGGCCAGCAAGCGCAACCGATTGGGATCGGCCGGGTCGGCCAGGGCATCGAGCAGGCGCTGCAGGGCATGGGCTGCCGGGCTGGCGAACACATCCGCCTTGCTCACCAGGCGGCTGGCCAGGCCGACCCGTTCCAGGGCGCTGCGCAATTGGTCGGCCTGGCCATGGGTGCGGACCAGCAGGCAGAGGTCCTCCGGCCGCAGCGGCCGCCGCACCCCTCCGATCTCCAACTCCAGGTTGCGCTTCAGCAGCGTGGCGGCGTAGGTCGCGATGGGGTCGGGCAGCCGCCGCTCCAGTTCGGTTTTGCTGGGGGGGGCGGGGCCCCCGGCCAGGTCGCCGATCCACAACAGTTCGATCGGCGGCTCGAGGGGGCCGTGGCGCTCGGCCCTCGCCACCACCGGGGGGACGGCCAGGCCCGAGCGGCCCAGGCCAGGGGCCATCAGGCCATTGAGGGCCTCGATCAGGGCTGGGGTTGAGCGGCGGTTTTCGCCCAGGGCATAGCGCTCAACCGCCCAGCGGCGGGCCTGCAGGTAGGTGGCCAGGTCGCCGCCGCGAAATCGATAAATCGCTTGCTTGGGATCCCCCACCATCACCAACAGGTGATGGCCCAGCCCGAAGGCCCAGCGCAGGATGCGCCACTGGATGGGATCGGTGTCCTGGAATTCGTCCACTAAAGCCACCCGGTAGCGCGCCCCCACCGCCGCCAGCAGGGCCGTGGGGGCGGTGGCCGCCGCGCCGGGATCAAGGCCCTCCAGCAAGTCTGAGAAGCTTTGATGGCTGCGTCCCTGCCGCCGTCGGCGCAGTTCTCGGCTTGTCCAGTGGGCGGCGTGGAGTAGCACCGCTTCCGTGGGACCCTCCACCGCCGCCGCGATTGCATGCATCAGCGGCGCCTGGGGCAGGGAGGGGTCCCCCCCCTCAGCGCTCTCCCAGCTCCGGGCCACGCGGCAAAAGCCTCCAGGGTGGAAGAACTGGGTGAGCAGCGTTTGGGCGAGCACCTGGTCGTAGGGGGCCGATTCGCCCTGGCTCTGGAACCAGTTCTCCAGCTCGCCATGGCGGTTTTTGCGGGGCTTGGGGGAATAGTCCCCGGTCTTGTTGGCGCCGAGGGCACGCCATTGGGCCGCGGCGCTGCGCAGGTCGTTGTCCAGCGCTTCGCCCCGCTCCTGCCACTGCTGGTGCAGCGTGGCCCAGCGCCGTTGCCAGAGCGCCGGCAGGGCCTCGGGCAGGGGAACCTCCAGGCTGAGCTCCTCCGGTAGGGGATCCAGCCGCAGGGCCGGATCGCTGTCGATCCGGCTCAAAAGCTGGTGCAGGTTGGCCAGGGTCAGCCCTTGGTGACGCAGTCCCGCCAGCAGGGGGGCCGGCAGGGGCAGCAACTGCCGTTGCCAGTAGTCGTGCCCCACTTGCTCAATCAACCCGGCCGGGTTGTCGTCCAGCTGCAGCAGGGGCGTTTGGCCGGCTTCCAGGGCCTGTCGCTGCAGGGTGCGGCGGCAGAAGCCATGGATGGTGGTGATGTCGGCCCCGTCCAGTTGCTCCAGGGCTAGCAGCAGCCGGCCCCGCACCGTTCCGATGCTGGTGAGGCTGTCCAGCCACTCCCCCAGGATCGGGTCGGGAGGTTGCCAGCCCCTGATCCCCCCGTTGGCGCGGTCGTCCAGTCCCGCCAGGGCCTGTTGCAGGCGCCGGCCGATGCGATCCCGTAGCTCCGCTGCCGCCGCCTCGGTGTAGGTGACCACGACCAGCTCCCGCAGGGTGTGGCCCGCCTCGCCCACCAGACGCAGCACCAGCTGGGCCAGGGCGAAGGTCTTGCCGGTGCCGGCGCTGGCCTCCAGCAGCCGCACGCCCGGATCGAGGGGCATGTGATTGGCCGCGAAGGGCCGCAGTTCCATGCCCGGGTCGCTGCTCATGGCGCGGCGGTGACCTGGGCCCGCAGCATCTCCCCGTAGAGGCTGGCGGCCTGATCGGGAAACCCGGCGGAAAGCAGGGCGGTGGCGGGAAGATCCGCACCGAAGCACACCACCATCTCCTGCCGCTGGCGCTCGCCGCTCAGGAGCGGGGATCCCTCCCAGGTTTCCCTGGCCCGCGGGGCGCCTCGGCCGGGGCCCTTGGCTTCCGCCTGCAGAAATTGCAACCCCGTCCGGGGGGGCACCGGCCAGCAGGCGGCGCGCCAGTGGTCCCGCAGGGCGGCCAGCCGCTCCAGGGCAGCGCGGGCCTCGTCGATCGGCGGCGCCTGCAGGCGCACCATCGGGGCGAACTGGTCGGGTTGCTTGTCGTGGCGGGCGATCAGGACCCCCTGGTGTGGGGAAGGGGAAGGGTCAGCCGCTACCGCCAGCAGCAACTGCAGCCACAGGTCCATCCGTTGGGCTGCGCCGGCCCGGGCCGTGTGGATCACCACCACCTGACCCCCATGCAGCAGCGGGGTGACCTGCCAATCCTTCCAGCGCATGGGCCTGGCCGGTTCAGCCGGACCCAGCTGGTCCAGGCTGGCGCGCAGGCTGGACCAGCGCCGTTGGAGGCCGATCGCCTCCAGTTCACCGCCGGCCAGGGCGGGTAGCAGGCCCCGGCCGCGGCTCCAGGTCAGCCAGTCTTCGACCGCCCCAGGGGCGGGGCCTGCCGGGTCGGCGTCGGTCTGCATCGCCCGCAGCAGGGCCGCCCGCTGCCGCTCATCGAGCTCCACGGCCTCCAGGTCGTCCACCCCGGCGCTCCGCTCCCCTGGACGCATCCCCAGCTGGTTCAACCAGTGCCGTTGGGGCTCCATCACCCAGGAGCGCAGATCCTTGAACCGGACCTCTGCTTCGCCTTCCCCATCGCCATCGCCCGTGGGAGGAGCTGGGGCGGGCATGGGGCCGAAGGCCAAGGCCCGGGGCGGGGGGGTGCTTCCCTGATCCAGAAGGCGCCGGCTGGCCAGCAGCCGCCGATCACAGCTGGCCGGTGGTCGGCTCTCCTGGGGCGCGAAGTTGCGTCGATCCAGCGGATTGGCGGCATGGCGGCAGATCAGCCCGTCGGCCTTGTCTCCCATTTCGCTCTGGAGCCAATCCAGCCACTGGCGCACCGGCGTGGCCGGGGGCAGGTCTTCGCCTTTGCGTTCGTCCCGGCAGCTCCAGCAGATCAGCAGATGGTCCCGGGCCGAGAGCAGGGCCTCCATCAGCACGTAGCGGTCCTGGTCGGCGGGGTGGGGATCCCCCAGGAGCCGGGTGTGTTCCAGCAGGTGGAAGCCTGGTCGGCTCTGCTGGCGGGGGAAGACGTCCGCATCTAGGCCCATCAACACGATCACCCGATAGGGGATCGCCCGCATCGGCTCAAGGGCGCTGATGGTGAGGGCGCCGCTGCGGTGGCCGAAGCGGCCGCTTTCCACCGTGAGCCGTTCGGCCAGCACCGCGGCCACCACGGACGACTCCAAGTCCAGGGGGCTGCCCGAGGCCAGCGCTCGCCAATCCTCAATCGCGGCCAGCAAGGGCGACAGTTCCCAGGCCGCATCCCCGCCGTCGCCGAACAGGTCGAGGAGCAGGGTCTGCAGCCGGGAGGCCCAGGCGTCTATGGCACAGGGGTGACGGAGGTCCCCCAACCAGTGCTGCAGGCGGTGGAGCAGGTGCAACCAGCGCCCGCTCAACTCCAGGCCAGCGCCGCTGTCGAGTGGGGCCGTGTCGGCGGGGGCCAGCCCTGGTTCCTCCGGCAAGACCAGTCCGAGCAGCAGGCGATCGATGGCCCAGGCCAGGCTGTGACAGGCGTTGCCGCCCCGGTCCTGGCCATCCAGACCCCAGCGGAAGCCGGCCGTTTGCAGCACCTGGGTCAACTGGCTCGCCTCCTCGGGGCTGAGGTCGAAGCGCTGCTGGAGGGGGCGACATTCGAGGACGGCTTCGAGGCCTGAGGCCGTGAGCCGTTCTCCCGCCAGCTCCAACAGGAGCAACAGGGTTGGGCCGAGGCCGGCCTGGCTTTGCTGGCTCCGATCGGTGAGCCGCCAGGGCAGCTCCACGCCGGTGGCGGCGCTGTCCCCGAACACGGAGACCAGCAACGGGGCGAGCCGATCCACCTGGGGCGTCATCACCAGGATGTCGCGCGGCTGCAGGCTGGAGTCCCGGGCGAGGAGCTGCAGCAGGCGATCGCGCACGATCTGCACCTGGCGCAGCGGCCCTGGGCAGGGGTGGAATTCCAGGGAGTGATCGCCGGGGCCCAGGGTCAGCTGGGGCCAACTGGAGGTGTCGGCCAGCTGCTGCTGCAGTTGGCTGAGCAGCGGCGGCGGCCCTTCGGGCTGCGGGGCCAGGCTCCCGTTGGCCAGGCTCCCGGTGGCCAAGGACGCCGTGGCCGGGGCGAAGAACAGATCCCGTTCCAGCCCTTGACCCAGTTGGGCGACCCCCGTGCCCTCCAGCAATTGCTGGAATTCGCTCCCCATCCGACCGAAGCGGGCCTCCAGCCCCGGGGCCTGGAGCAGCCAGTCGCTGTCGAAGGGATCCCGCAGGGCCAGGGCATCGCTGAGCTGGCGGCGTCGGTCATAACAGCGCTGCCAGAGGTCCTGGCAGGGGGTGAGCAGATAGAGGTCCACCGGCACCTGCCGGCTGAGGGCCTGCAACAGCTCCAGTTGGATGGGGGCCATGCTGCTCAGACCGAACAGGCGCAGGGGCTCCGGTAGCTGGTCCGCCGGCAGGGGGGCGGCGCCGAGTTGGGCGATGGCGCGCCGCACCCGGAGGGCGAACGGTTCGCGCCCCAGGTGTTGGCGCAGTGCCCGGTACAGCATGGGTTGCCAGGTCTGGCCCGGGGGGAGGGCCCGCCCAAAGCCGTCGTGGTCCTGGTGGCGATCCCAGGCGGTCAGCAGCTCGGGTCGGTAGAGGGCGTAGTCATCGAAGGCATCGGCGATGGCGCGGCCCATCTGCCAGGTGCCCAGCTCCAGGCGTTGATCCCGTGGCCGCTGGCCCAGCCAGCGCCGCAGGGGTTCCCCCTCAGGCTGGGTGGCGGCCCTGGGCAGCAGCTCCAGCACCGGCCAGACCAACTGCTCCGCCCGCCAGGGGTCACCGGCGGACGGGGGATCAGCGAGCACCTGGTCGACGAGCTGGCGGAGGCGGCTGCCGGGGAAGGGAAAGCGCACGTTGGCGACGATGCCGCCCAGATGGATCGCCAGTTGTTCCCCCAGCCAGCGGCTGGTGGGCCAGGTGTTCACCACCACCTGCACCGTCTCGAAGGGGTCTGGGGGCACCTGCCGCAGCTGGGCGGCGAGTACCTGGGCCAGCAGTTCGGCCCGGTTGCTGCGGTAGACCGTCAGCATGGCCAGCTCGGGGTGGTCAGCGGGCTAGGTCGCGGAAGTGCAGCTGCGGCAGGCGGGGGGCGCCTGGCAGGAGGGTGGAGCCGGAGACGTTGACGGATCGGGACTGTCCCGTTTCCGGGCAATAGGCGGTGAGGGGGCCGCCGTAACAGGCTCCGGTGTCGATCAGGACGATCTGCCCCAAGCGACGCAGGGTGGGTCCAGGAGTGTGGCCTACCACCACCTCGCCGAAGCGGCCGTCGTAGCTACGCCAGAAGCCCAGGCGAATGGTCAGGTGGGGTTGCCAGCAGATCGGATCGAAGCCCGCATGGGTGGCGACCCAGCCGTGGCCCCAGTAGGCCAGGGGCAGCTGGTCCAGCCGTTCCTGCCAGAGCCGACATCGACGACTGCCCAACTGGCGGTAGGTGTCGCAGCCGATCAGGGAGGAGGGGATCGCCCCCCCGTCAAGGCGCAACCCGTCTTGGCGCAGGCTGTCCGCGAGGCTGCGCTCGTGGTTGCCCATCAGCCAGATCGCCCGGCCTTGTTCCACCAGGCTCCAGGCCAGTTCCATGGCGGCCTCAATCTGGGGGCCCCGGTTGATCACATCGCCGCAAAAGATCAGGCGATCGTGGGGGGGCAACTGGCCGATCAGTTCGCCCAGGGCATCAGCACAACCATGTACGTCCCCGATCACCCAGTGATGGACAGGACGGGAAGGGGGCGTCATCAGAAAGATGCTTCGCTTCCAGTCTGGCGTCCCGGGGCGCCTTCTGTCAGCCCCCAGCGGGCGAGAGTGCCATGCACGGACCTGTCGGCCTTCGGGCACACCAGGATCAGGTGAGCGCTGATACCGTTCGCCATCATTCGCCGTGGCTTCGGATGGATCTCCACTCCCTGACGGTTGGGCAGCGGGTTCAAGCGCTGGTGAAGGCGCTGAATGGAGCGAAGCGCACCAATGAGGCCCTGGCGCGCTGCAGCGATGGCGACGCGATGGTGGCGGTGCTGCTGGATGCCTCCGCCAGGCTTGGGTTGGGGCTCACCCGGGCCGATCTGCTCTCGACCCCGCCGATTCGGGATTGGATCTGGTGGAAGAACAAGGAAGCTTTGCTCACCATCGGTGATGCCAAGCCCCGTTACCAGCAGGACGCCGTTCCGGCTGATGAGCAGCCACGCAAACGGTTCCTGGGCTTGTTCTGAGCCCCTTCTCAGGCCAGGCTGGCCAGGGGGTCAGCGATCGAGGAGCTCGGGGCGTCGAACTGGCCTTGGGCGACAAATTCCAGGCGCAGTTTCATGAAGGTGATGAAGGTGGGGTCGGTGGAGACCACCGCCGCCGCCGGTCGGGGCACGGAACGGGCCATGGCGGCGAGCTCGGAGGTTTCGAGGAAGGCCGGTTGGCGCACCAACCAGAAGTCGATCGGCTTGTTGGTTTCGCCGTAGTGCCGCACCCGTTCCCGCAAAACTTCCTCGAGGGGCTCCTCTTCGGTGAGGAAGGCTTCGCTGGCGGCAATGAAGTGGTAGGTGCTCATAAGGGGCCGCTGCCGAACAGGGGATCGCGGCGTGGATTCTGAACCAGCACCTTCATCTGGCGCACCGCCTGCTCCAGGCCCACCGCCAGGGCCCTGGCCACGATCGTGTGGCCGATGTTGAGTTCCTCGATGGCGGGGATTGCTGCCACCGGTTCCACGTTCTGGTAGGTGAGCCCATGGCCGGCATTGACCCGCAGCCCCAGACTGCGGGCCAGGGCGGTGCCCTCCGTCAGGCGCGTCAGTTCGGCCTCCTGATCGGGCCAGGGGGCATCGGCGTACCGGCCGGTATGAAGTTCCACCCAGCGGGCACCGCTGGCCTGGCACGCCTCCAGCTGGGTCGGATCGGCATCCACAAACAGGCTCACGCCGATGCCGGCCTCCTGCAGTCGTCCCACGAGCCCGCGCAGAGTCGCCTGCTGCCCCGTCACGTCAAGCCCCCCTTCGGTGGTCACCTCCTCCCGCCGTTCCGGAACCAGGGTCACCATGTCGGGTCGGAGGCGCAGGGCGATCGCCTCCATCTCGGCCGTGGCGGCCATTTCCAGGTTGAGGCGGCTGCGCACGGTGGCCCGCAACAGCTCCACATCCCGATCCTGAATGTGCCGACGGTCCTCCCGCAGGTGCACGGTGATCCCGTCAGCGCCGCCCAACTCCGCCAGCAGGGCATAGGTCACCGGGTCGGGTTCCACGCTGCGGCGTGCCTGGCGCACGTTGGCGATGTGGTCGATGTTGACGCCGAGGCTGGCCATCGTGGGGGAAACCGGTCGGGGGCGGGCAAACCGTATCGGCCGAAGGTGCAACTGCCCGCCGCCGGCACCTGGGCACCGGGCACCCCATTTAAGTTCGGGGAACAGATGCGGAGGGTGAGGGGGTGGTGGCGACTCGGGCCACGGAAGCGCAGTCGGTGACTCGGCTGGAGGGAGGTTCCCCTTCCGGGGAGCTGGTTAGGCCAGCCAGGTCACAGGCCCGTGAACGGGGTCTTTGTAATGGCATCAGCCCCTGGTTATCCCCGTTGGCGATGGTGGCCACCCAGGATCTGGTTCTGCCAGCGTTCTTCGGCCGGATCTTGGTTCTAGGCCGGGAGCACCTGCCGGAGGCTGGCCCGGTGTTGCTGGCTCCCACCCATCGCGCCCGCTGGGATGCGCTCCTGCTTCCCTTGGCCGCTGGCGTGCGGGTCACGGGCCGCCATTGCCGCTTCATGGTCACCCTCGATGAGATGCAGGGCCTGCAGGGCTGGTTTTTGCATCGGCTGGGCTGTTTCCCTGTCAATCAGGGCAGGCCCTCTCTGGCAAGCCTGCGTTACACGGTGGATCTGCTGGCGGATGGTCAGCAGTTGGTGGTGTTCCCCGAGGGGCGGATTCAGCGCGAGGACAGTCCGTTAACGCTGCAGCCGGGGCTGGCACGGTTGGCCCTGCTGGCGGCCAGCCAGGGGGTGAGGGTGCCGGTGATTCCGGTGGGAATTGCCTATGGGCAGCCCCGTCCCCAACCCGGTGCATCAGCGGCAGTCTGCTTTTTCCCACCTTTGCATCCGGAGCCCTCCGTTGGCGTCCGTGAGGCGGCGACGGTCTTCACCGCTGCCCTGGCCGTGGCGATGGCGGAGGCGGAGGCGGAGGCCCGGAGGGTTCTGGGCCGGCCCATGGCGGGACCAACTTGTGATCCCTAGGGCTAGTTGTTCTGGGCTTTTTTGATGGTTTCCAGGGTTTGGATCAGGGATTTCTGCCAATGAATTGGCTGGAGTCCAAGTTCCGCGGATGACGAGCGTGTTTCCAGGAGGGAGTACGAAGGTCGTTGGGCTGGGGTTGGATAGTCCTTGGTGCCAATGGGTTGAACGTCTGCGGATTGTTGGAGCAAGCCATGCTCCACCCCCAGCTCTCCGATCGCCACGGCAAAGTCGTACCAGCTGGCGGCGCCGGCATCGCTCCAGTGCAGCGTTCCCCCGACGCCATGGTGGATAGTGGACCAGCAGGCCGCGGCCAAGGAGTGGGTGGCGGTCGGACAACCGATCTGATCCGCGACCACCTGGAGGGGTTCCTGGGCGGCAGCCTTGCGTTGATGAAGCCGCAGCATCGTCAGGCAGAAATTACGCCCGACGGGTCCATACACCCAGCTGGTGCGGAGGACGCAGCAGCGGTCGCTGGGCAGGGCCTGGCGAGCCCGCCGTTCCCCCTCGGCCTTGGTGGCGCCATAGACCCCAAGGGGGGCGACCGGCTGCTCAGGCCGGTAGGGGCTGCCTTGGGTCCCGTTGAACACGAAATCGGTGCTCACCTGCAATAACCGTCCTCCGGTCTCGCTGAGGGCTTGGGCGAAGGCCGCCGGCGCCCCCGCATTCACGGCCATGGCCAAGTCCGGTTCGCTTTCAGCGTTGTCTACCGCCGTGTAGGCACCTCCATTCAGCACCCAATCCGGACGCAACTGCAACACCGCCTCACGGCAGGCGTCCGCATCAGCAAGATCTAATTGTTGCCGCCCGCAAAGGATGGCTTCAATGCCCTCGGGAACGGAAGCCGCCAGGGCTTGTCCCAGTTGTCCTTGGGCTCCGGTGATCAGAACACGTTGGGATGCGCTCATGCGAAGAGATCTCCTTGTTTCCTTGCTTCGTTCAGGCCGGGGGCTGCGGCATCCTTATCGGCCAGTAACGCAGCGGCGCCCTCCAGTTGATCGAGGGGCCATTCGATGGCCAGTTCGGGATCATCCCAGCGCAGGGAGCGTTCGCAGGATTTACTCCAGAAACCACTGGCTTTGTACAGCACATCAGCCGATTCGCTCAGGGTGAGAAAACCATGGGCGAAGCCCACGGGGATCCAGAGCTGGCGGTGGTTATCACCGTTGAGAATGGCGCCAACCCATTGACCAAAAGTGGCGGATCCTTGCCGCAGATCAACGGCCACATCGAAGATCTCTCCGACTGGGCAGCGGACTAGTTTTCCCTGGGGTTCTGGTTCTAGTTGATAGTGCAGTCCGCGCAGCACGCCCCGACTTGATCGGGAGTGATTATCCTGGAAAAATACTGGAGCTTGTTTAATGGGCAGGCCCAAGGCTTCAGCGAAGCTGCGTTGGTTCCAGCTTTCAAAGAAGTGACCCCGGGGATCGGCAAACACCCTGGGGGTTAGCAGTAAAGGACCCTCAATGGGGAAACGGTCAACTTGCACGGCTCAGTTGTTAAGGGTGGAGATGGCCTGGGCGGGGGGAGCTGGCGACAGCCTGGGCCCCTTCATGAAGCAGCTGAAGAAGATAGGCGCCATAGCCGCTCTTCTTGAGCGGTTGGGCCAGCTTCTCCAGTCGGGCATCGTCGATCCAACCCTGTCTCCAGGCCACCTCTTCGGGGCAGGCCACTTTCAGACCCTGACGATGCTCAAGAGTGCGAATGTAGCTGGCGGCCTCATGGAGGGAATCGGGGGTGCCGGTATCGAGCCAGGCCATGCCCCGGCCCATCAGCTCCACCCGCAGTAGGCCTTCATCCAGATAGAGCTGATTGAGATCCGTGATCTCGAGTTCACCCCGTTCGGAGGGGCTTACTTGTTTAGCCCGCTCCACCACGGTGGAGTCGTAGAAGTAAAGCCCCGTGATGGCATAGCGGGATTTGGGGAGGGGTGGTTTTTCCTCGATGCTCAACACCTGGCCCTGGGCGTCGAATTCCACCACGCCATAACGCTCCGGATCACTCACCGGATAGGCAAACACCGTGGCGCCCTGCTCCCGTGCATGGCTGGCGAGCAGTTGGGGCACGAGGTCATGGCCATGGAACAGGTTGTCCCCAAGCACGAGGGCGGCGGGGTTGTCGGCCAGGAAATCAGCACCGATCAGAAAGGCTTGGGCCAGGCCATCGGGGCTGGGTTGGATCGCGTATTCAATGGACATGCCCCAGGCGCTGCCATCGCCGAGCAACCGTTGAAAGGCGGATTGATCATTGGGGGTGGTGATGATCAGGACCTCGCGAATCCCTGAAAGCATCAAGGTGCAAAGGGGGTAGTAGATCATCGGTTTGTCATAAACCGGCATCAGCTGCTTGCTGACGGCTGCCGTCAACGGGGCCAAGCGGGTGCCGCTCCCACCGGCGAGGATTAACCCCTTCCGTCCATGACCGCCAGGATCGATCTCGGAAGAATTCAAGGTTAGATTCACAGGTGGTGATGTGTGTGTAAGGAGTTTCCCACAACTTGCATCGCTCTGCGCTGGTGCCGTGGTCGCCTTGCTGGTTCATTTCGCCTCCATCCAGTTGGCCCCGCTGCCTGTTTCGACTCGCAGGGGCACCGACAGCGGCAGGGCCTGTTCCATGGTGGAGCGGGTCAGGGCGCAGACCGTCTCCAGGGCCTCCGGCGCCGCCTCCAACACCAGCTCATCGTGGACCTGGAGCAACAACCGGGCCGGTAGGTGCTCCTTGATCAGGACCCGGTGCAGTTCCACCATGGCCAGCTTGATGATGTCCGCACTAGAGCCCTGGATGGGGGCGTTGGCCGCCGCCCTCAATTGCTGGGCCTCCTGGCCGGCTCGCCGCGCCACCTCCAGGTCGATTGCTAGGGGATCCTTGCCCAACAGCCTTCCCAGGCCAGCCGGATCAAAGGGGAAGGGTCGCCGTCGCCCGAGGATCGTCTCCACGTAGCCGCGGCTGAGGGCCAGGCGTTCCTGGAGTTCCAGGAAGGCGAACACCTTCGGATAGCGCTGCTTGTATCGGCTCAGAAAGTCCTTCGCTTGAGCTTGGCTGACGCCGGTTTCACGGGCGAAGCGCTGGGCGCCCATCCCGTAGATCACCCCGAAGTTGATCGTTTTGCCCAGGCGGCGCTCCTCGGAGGTCACCTCCTCCTTGTCCAGGAGCAGTCGGGCCGTCAGGGCGTGGACGTCGTCGTTGTGGCGGTAGGCCTCCACCAGCACCTCCTCCCCGGAGAGATGGGCCAGGATGCGCAACTCGATCTGGGAGTAGTCGGCGCTGATCAGCTGCCAGCCCTCCTGGGGCAGAAAGGCCTTGCGGATCCGTCGCGAGAACGTCGTGCGCACGGGGATGTTCTGCAGGTTGGGGTTGCTGCTGCTCAGCCGCCCCGTGGCGGTCACAGCCTGGTTGAAATCGGTGTGGACCCGACCGGTCTCCGGCTCCACCAGGGCCGGAAGCGCCTCCACGTAGGTGCTGCGCAACTTGCTCAGGGTGCGGTGCTCCAACACCAGCGCCACCACCGGGTGATCGCCCTCCAGCTTCTCCAGCACCGCCGCGTCTGTACTCCAACCGGTTTTGGTTTTGCGGGATTTTTTCCGGTCCAGCCCCAGGGTTTCGAACAGCAGATCCCCCAGTTGCTTGGGCGACGCCAGGTTGAAGTCGACGCCAGCGCTGAGGCGGGCCTTGCCCTCCAGCTGCTGGAGGGTTTCCGCCAGTTCGGCGGAGAGTTCCGCCAGGTAGGCCGTGTCGATGCGGATGCCGGTGGCCTCCATGGCCGCCAGCACGGGTTCGAGCGGCAGTTCCACCTGGCTGAGCAGCTGGGGCAGGGCCGGTCCCAGCCGTGCCAGCTCGGTCTGCAGCAGCCCCGTTAGCCGCCAGGTGAGATGGACATCCATGCCGCAATAAAGTGCCGCCGTTTCGATCGGCACGGCGGCGAAGGTGGCGCCCTTCGGCACCAGGGCGCTGAAGCTGGTGGGGGTGAATCCGAACTGCCGTTCGGCCATCGCCTCCAGGCCATGTTTGGCGTTGGCATCCCGCAGGTAATCCGCCAGCAGGGTGTCCATCACCACGCCATGGAGCTCCAGTCCGTGGCGCAGCAGAATCAGGCGGTCGTACTTGGCGTTCTGCAGGGTCTTGGGATGGTCGGCGCTGGCCAGCCAGGGGGCCAGCGCCTCCAGGACCTCAGCGAGGGGGAGTTGGGGAGGGGCCGGCGGCGGTTCACTGAGCAGATCGGCCGCCATCGCGGGGTGATGGCCGATCGGGATGTAGGCCAGCTCCGCGAGCCCGGCGCCCCAGCAGAGGCCCACCCCCACCAGTTCGGCGCGAAACGGGTTGAGGTCGGTGGTTTCGGTGTCGAGAGCCACGGGGGCGGCCCCATCGCGGCAGGCGCGCAGCCGTTCCATCAGGACGTCCAGCTGGGCCCGCTCCGTGATCAGCTCGGGCATCAGGGCCGGGAGGGGGGGAGCGGTGGGCGGATCCACTTCCAGCGCCAAGGGGGGGGGCGCCAAGGACGTTGACGCCGCCTGGCTGGCCGCTACCGCGTTGCTCCCCGGCCGGGGGGGCGGCGGTTCTGTGGAAAACAGGCGCGCGAAGCCATCCACCTGGCGCACCAGGCTGAACAGTTCCAGGCTGGTCAGTTCGTGGGCGAGCTGCTCGACACGAACGGCCCCCAGGGCCAGGCGGGGCTCCTCGGGGAGGGGCACATCCACAAGAATTCGTGCCAGCTTCCGGGAGAGATAGGCGTTGTCGCGGCCGGTTTCGAGCTTGGTCCGCAGGGCAGCCTTGAGCTGATCCAGGCCCGCGTAGACGCCGTCCAGGTCGCCATGGGCCTGCAGCAGGGTGATCGCTGTTTTCGGCCCGACGCCTTTGACGCCAGGAATGTTGTCCGAGCTGTCGCCGGTGAGCGCCTTGAGATCCACCACGTCCTCGGGCGGCACCCCCAATTTGGCGATCACGCCCTCGCGGCGGATTTCGCTGGGCCCACTGTTGCGGGCGTAGGGCCCGCCGCCCATGTAGAGCACCGCGATGTCGCGCTCGTCGTCCACCAACTGAAACAGATCCCGATCGCCGGAGAGGATGCGCACTCGCCAACCGGTCGATGCGGCCTGGTCGGCCAGGGTTCCCAGCACATCGTCGGCTTCGTAACCCGGGGCCATGCAGAGGGACAGATCCAGGCCCTCGCGCAGGATCCGCTGGAGGTTGGCCAGGTCGGCAAAGAAGTGTTCAGGGGCCTCGTCGCGATGGGCCTTGTAATTGCTGTCCTCGAGGTGGCGAAAGGTGGGCTCGGCGGTGTCAAAGGCAATCACCACCCCCTGGGGGTTGAGCCCCTTGCCGTGGTCCAGCAACGCCTTGAGGAACCCGTAGGTCACGCTGGTGGGAACGCCCTCCTTGGTGCTCAGGCCCCCTTCCCCGCCTTTGGAGAAGGCATAAAAGCTACGGAAGGCCAGGGAGTGGCCGTCCACCAGAAGCAGCAGGGGTTTGTCGTGTGCCATGGCCACCAGCCGCTCTCACCCATCCGATCGCCACAGCCTGCCAGAGCCAGATCGTCGGGCGGATTTGGATCCGGTCCCGAACCCGGGTCGGTGTTGGCAGCCGTTCCATGCGCCATCGTGGGCCGAGCGATCCGTCCCCTAGCTCCCCATGCCCCGCGTTCCCCGTCGCTATGCCATTCATCTGATGTTGAGCGGCGGTCAGCTGCAGATGGTGCACTTCGCCAATCTCAACGACTTTCAGACCTGGTACGGCAGTGTGCTCACGACTGCGGCCCCTGAAGCTTTCGTGAATGTACCGATCAACGACATGGATTCGGAATATCTGGTGGTCCGGGCCGGTAGCGTGATTGGCCTGCGGATTGAACCTGAATATGCCAGCGGTGAGATGGATTTTGATGACTGACGTGAGGCTGGGCTGGCCGCTGGGTCGGATGCCGGACTGGGCTGGCTTGGGCAGGGATCGATCAGAGGCTGGCGCTGATCCGTGCTTGGTCGGCGCCGATGGCATGGAGTAATTGCCAGGTGGTGATCAGGTCCGGGCCCTGCAGGCTTCCCAGCAGGGCGGCCCGCAGGCTTTTCATCACCACCCCCTTCTTGACACCCGCCGTCTCGGCGGCCTGATCCAGCAGGGTGGCTGCCGCTTCGGGGCTGAGATCCCCTTCCGGCAGGTTGGGCAGCAGGGCCCGGAGGGCGGCTTGCGCCCCTTCATTCCCCAGCTGGGCGCTGGCCTGGGGATCGGTGGTTGGGAGGGTGAAGAAGGGCATGGCCTGCTCGATCCCATCCGCCAGCAGGGTGAGCGACGGGCCCAGCAGGGCACACAGTTGTTCCTGCCAGGAAGGATCGGCCGTGGGGCCGGCCGTGGCCCAGCCGCGGGCCTGCCAGAGCGGCAGCAACTGTTCCCGCAGGTTTGAGGGTGCCAGGGCGTGGAGCACTTGGCCGTTGATCCAATTCAACTTGTCCCAGTCGAAGCGGGCCCCAGCGCGGTTGACGCGATCGAAATCAAAGACGGAGGCGGCTTCCTCCAGGCTGAACCGTTCCCCCATGCCCTCCGGAGGAGACCAGCCCAGCAGGGTCATGTAGTTGGCGAGGGCGTCGGGGGTGTAGCCCATGGCTTGGAACTCACTCACGGAGGTCACACCATCGCGCTTAGAGAGCTTGCGACCCTCCTGGTTCAGGATCAGCGGGGTGTGGGCGAACACCGGCAGGGGCAGCTCCAGGGCGTCGGCCAGGAGTAATTGCTTGGCGGTGTTGGCGATGTGGTCTTCGCCGCGAATGACATGGCTGATGCCCATGGCGGCGTCATCCACCACCACCACCAGGTTGTAGAGGGGGTCGCCGATCTGATCGGCGGGAGCCCGGCGGGCGATCACCATGTCGCCACCGAGGTCGGCACCGGCCCAGCTCATGCTGCCGCGGACCAGGTCGTGCCACTGGATCGTGGCCTCGTCATCGATCCGGAAGCGGATCACCGCCTGGCGCCCTTCATCGATCAAGGCCCGCTCCTGATCGGGGCTGAGATTGCGGTGGCGGTTGTCGTAGCGGGGGGCTTTGCTGGCGGCCTGTTGCTGGTCGCGCATGGCGGTCAGCTCCGCTTCACTCGCGTAGCAGCGATAGGCGTGGCCGCTGGCGAGCAGGCGGGCGATCGCTGCACGATGGGCCTCGATCCGCTCGCTCTGGATCATCGGTTCCCCATCCCAGTGGAGGCCGAGCCACTGCAGGCCTTCGAGAATATTGGTGGTGAATTCGGGTTTGGAGCGTTCCTTGTCCGTGTCTTCGATACGCAGCAGGAACTTTCCGCCATGGCGGCGGGCAAAGAGCCAGTTGAACACCGCTGTTCTGGCGGTGCCGATATGGAGCGTGCCGGTGGGGCTGGGTGCCAGACGCACCCGAACCGGTACGGTGATGGTCACGCTTCCCAACTCCTGAAGTGATGAACGGGACTGACGGGGCTCGAACCCGCAACTTCCGCCGTGACAGGGCGGTGCTCTAACCGATTGAACTACAGTCCCAGGCTGATATCAAAAGCATCGAGAACCCGAGGGTCCATGCCTTCGACGGCCGTGTCACCGTTACGGCGACTAAGCAAGTATCTATCGTCACCCGTCCCTCCGTCAATGTCCCAGCCCTGGAGGGCCGAGCGGATCGTTGCTCAAGGCTGGGCTGGCTCCTTTCCCCATGGAGTGCGGAAGGGGGGATGGGCAAAAAAAAAGCCCCGAAGGGCAGGCTGGAGCCTGAAGGCTCCGAAGAATTTGGAACGAGTCAGGGCCGAAAGCCGGCAGGTTCAATCAAGCGAACCTGATTGCCACGGGCGGTAAATTCCCGTCCTTGATCACTTTGAACGACGACTCTGCCGCCGGATTTGACCCGGATCACCCGTGCCCGAACCCAGCCAAGGGCGGCGGATTCGAGCACTTTCACCACGTCACCGGGCTGTAGATCCAACTCCATGTTCAGGACCACGAAACTGCAAATGGGGACATCGAACGCGCCGTGGAGGACTTGAACCCCCGACATCAGGTTTTGGAGACCTGCGTTCTACCAACTGAACTAACGGCGCAAGGCGATGACCCCAGGGAACCATCAGCAATTGCGGCCAAAGTTTTCAGGAAACTTTGGCCTGCTCGGCCTTCAGCGATCGAAGCGCTGCTTCACCCGTGTGGCTTTACCCACACGGTCGCGTAGATAGAAGAGCTTCGCCCGACGCACCTTACCGCGTCGTTCGACCTTGACGGAAGCAACCTGGGGGCTGTGCAGCATGAACACACGCTCCACGCCCACACCCTGGAAAATGCGCCGCACGGTGATGGTTTCGTTCAAACCTCCATGACGTTTGGCAATGACGACTCCCTCATAGGGCTGGACCCGCTCCTTGTTGCCTTCGCGGATCCGCACCCCCACGCGCACGGTGTCGCCGACATAAATTTCAGGTAGATCGCTTTTGAGCTGCTCGGCCTCAAAGGCATCGATCAGGGCCCGGGCGCTGAGTTTGCCGGTGGTGGCTTTCACGCTGGTCGTCGCTGGGCTGTCGTCCACCGCCGTAGCGGTCGTGGTGTCCGCGTTGATCACGCTGGTGTCATTCGTGGTTTCCGTGGTCTCTGTCGGGGTTTCAGAGGTCCCCGTGGTGTTGTCCGCTGCCATCCCAGCTCCGCGTCGCCTGGCCAAACAGCCAGTGTACCGGCTCAGGTGCCCTCCTCTCCAGCGAGTCGGCGCCACTGGCGTTGGAGTCGGGGCCACAGCATTCCGGCTCCACTCAGGAGCATCACCAGCAGCCCCAGGCCATTCAGGGCCACGGCGCAGGTCTCCCCCGCCGGACCCAGCCAGGCCCGCAGCCATTCGCCTTCGTGCAGGGCCATCAACCAGTGGGCCTGGTCCCGGGTCACGCCACCCCAGTCCCGCACTAGGCGATAGGCCATGCCGCTGATCACTGTCACCAGCAGGGGCGCCAGGGCCAGGGGGGCCAGGGTGCCATGCAGTCGCCGGGCCCTGACGCTTAAGGCTTGGGGCGCCGAGCGGGGAGGAATGGAGGGGTCGGTCATGGCGGGGACGGGGCGGGCCGGCGGCCATCGCGCCATCATGGAGTCCTTGCCCTCGGTCCGCCTTCCTTCCGGGCTCGTTCGCTGGATTCTCCCTCTTTCTGGTTCCCATGAATCTCTTCGCCGATCTGCTGGCCAGCACCTCCGCCGGCCGAGGCGATTCCGGCCTGATCACCCAGAGCGGCCCCCGAATTCAGAAGGGTCGCCGCGGGGTGGAAGTCAAATCGGCCCGGGAGATCGCGGTGATGCGCCAGTCGAGTCGAATCGTGGCCACCGTGCTGCGGGAGCTGATCGCCATGGCGGCCCCTGGACTCACCACCGGCGATCTGGATGCCCATGCGGAACAGCGGATCCGGGACCTCGGGGCCACCCCTTCGTTCAAGGGCTACCACGGGTTTCCCGCCAGCATCTGCGCCAGCATCAACAACGAGGTGGTGCATGGCATTCCCAGCAGCAAGCGCGTGATTCGTGCCGGTGATTTGCTGAAGCTGGACACCGGCGCCTATTTCGAGGGCTATCACGGCGACAGTTGTGTCACCGTCTGTGTTGGCGAGGGGGTTCCTGAAGAGGCCCGCCGCCTCAGCCAGGTGGCCCAGGAGGCGTTGATGCGGGGTCTGGCCACGGTGAAGGCCGGCAGCACCCTGCTCGACCTGGCCGGTGCCGTTCAGGACCATGTGGAAGCCCATGGGTATGCCGTGGTGGAGGACTACACGGGCCATGGGGTGGGTCGCAATTTGCATGAGGAACCCTCGGTGTTCAATTACCGCACCCGGGATCTGCCCAACCTGACCCTTCGCTCCGGCATGACCCTGGCGGTCGAACCCATCCTCAACGCCGGCGGTAAGGGCTGCCGCACCCTCAAGGATCGCTGGACCGTCGTCACGGTGGATGGCAGCCTCTCGGCCCAGTGGGAGCACACCATCGTGGTGGGCTCTGAAGGTTGCGAAATCCTCACCGATCGCGATTTCTAAGGGGCACCGTCCCCTCCTCGTCTCCCGGGGGCGCCCCTCGACTGGCCACCTGGAAATAGGCCCACCGCCCCAGTAGGGCCAGGGGCATCAGCACATAGGTGAGGGGGTTCGGGGTCACGATGATCAGCCGACAGCCCCAGCCCGCCTGGCGCATCACTTCACCAGCCACCCAATCGGCGTCCATGACGCCGATTGGATTCAGGCTGGAGCGGAATGGCCCCAGCACGAGCCGGCGAATGGTCAGGCTCCTGGCCAGATCCAGGCTTCGCAGGCTGAGCAGGTGTCCAAGCAGCCGCTTGCTGAGCTCGTAGAGCGGACTGAACGCCGGTTGGATTTCCGCTTCTGAGGTGTTCACCCACACCTCCGCCCTGGGGCGATCCGAGTCCTGATTCCGGGCGTCGACCACCCCGGCGAACCGCTCCAGCAGTCGCCAACCGCTGAGGGCATTCACCTCCAGGGACAGCGCCGTGTCGGTCGCGCTGCGACCCCCATGGACGTTGACTCCGTGGTTGAGGACCAGCAGGTCTACCTCGCCCAGCAGGCCCGTCAGGGCGGCTTCCTCCCCCACCCTCCAGCGCACCTGACGCACGGGGATCGGCTGGCCATTGGCCTCCTTCAGGGTCAGGGGATGGCTGCTGCTGGTGAGGGCAATGAGGGTGGCCCCGCAGCCATGCCAGCGGCGCAGCAGGGCCTGGCCGAGGCTGCCTTGGGCGCCGGTGATCGCCACGGTGATGGGGCGGTTGCTGGCGGGCGTTGGGGGAAGCGGCAGGGGAGAGTCCGGCATGGGCGGCGTTGGTGCGGGCCAAGGGGGCCAGCATCGGAGCGCAGGGAAACCACGCTGCCTAGATTGACCTGGAAGTTTGAGGCTCAGGCGAGGCCACCCCATGTCCACCCCCCTGCTGATCGGCTCCTGCGAACCTTTCAGCGGAAAGTCGGCGGTGGTGCTGGGGCTCGCCCGCCAATTGACCCGCCTTGGGATCGAGGTGATGTACGGCAAGCCCTTGGCCACGCTGGCGGCGGGCCCCGAGGCTGCGGTCTCGGACTTGCCCCGGGATCCGATCTTGCCGCAGGATCCCGATGTGCCGTTCATCGGTTCCATGCTTGGGCTGGAGGTGGGTCAGATCCTCCCTTCGGTCCATGTGATGGAAAGCGAGACGGCCGAGCAGCGGCTGCGGACGGGTGACCTCAGCCCAGGTCCCGGCCTGGCGGAGTTGCGGCAACGGGTCGCGGAGGCCGGTGACCGGGCCGTGCTCTTGGAGGCGGCCGGCAGCCTCAATGAGGGACTCTTGTACGGCCTTGGCCTGGCCCAGCTTGCCGAGACCTTAGGGGCCATTGTAATTCTCGTTCACCACTGGACCGACAGCCGCAGCGTGGACGCGTTGTTAGCCGCCCGCCATCAGTTGGGGGAGCGGCTGGTCGGGGTGGTGCTGAATGGAGTGCCCCCGGAAGGGGTGGGGGAGCTGCGTCGAGATCTGGAGCCTGCCCTGGCTCGGCTGGGGATTCCGGTGCTTGGGGTGATGCCTCGCAGCCCGCTGTTGCGCAGCGTCACCGTGGAGGAGTTGGGCCGGCGGCTTCAGGCCCGGGTGCTCTGTTGCCGTGAGCGGTTGGATCTGTTGGTGGAAACTCTCTCCATTGGGGCCATGAATGTGAATTCGGCGATGGAGTTTTTTCGCCGACGTCGCAATATGGCTGTAGTAACCGGCGCCGATCGCACGGACATCCAACTGGCGGCCCTGGAGGCTTCCACCCAATGTCTGATTCTCACCGGTGCGGGCATGCCTTTATCCCAGCTGCTTAACCGAGCGGAAGAACTGGAGGTCCCCGTGCTGAAGGTTGAGCATGACACCCTCACCACGGTGGAAGTGATCGAGGCGGCCATCGGCCACGGCCGCCTGCATGAGTCGGTGAAGGCGACCTACGCCATCCGATTGGTGGAGGAGCATTGCCGCCTGGGGCCGCTGTTCGACCAAATGGGACTTTCGATCAGGCAGGGCGCCTGACGTGTTTTTCCCTTGAGCGCTGCTAGATTATTTTCATGGCTGCGGGCAACGGGTGACCCGGTCCCTTGATTTACCAGCGTTCGACCGAGTCGATACGCTTGCCCAGGAACTGGCGATGCTCCAGGATCGTGGTAAGCGAAGAATTGCGATTCTCGGTAGCCGCCATGTTCCTGTGGTGTCGATCCATCTTGTTGAATTGGTGGCGCGCTCCCTTGCGCAAGAAGGCCATTCCCTGATTACGTCGGGAGCTCAAGGGGTGAATTCGGCGGTCATTCGTAGCGTTTTAGATGTGGATCCTTCCAGGCTCACAGTGTTGTTGCCCCAAAGCTTGGAGCGTCAACCCGTGGAATCCCAGGATCAGTTGGAGCGTGTGCTCCATCTCATCGAGAAGCCAGAGCACGACGAGTTGCCCCTGCCGATGGCGAGCAGCCTTTGCAACCACGAGATCATCACGCGCTGTGATCAGCTCATTTGCTACGCCTTCCATGACAGCGAAACCCTCTTGTCGAGTTGTCGCACGGCCGAGGACCTTGGCAAGGTCGTCAGCGTCATGTTTTTTGATTGATTTTCCCGAGCAGTAGTCCTGGATTTTGGGCGGGCTGAACTAGGGCAATCCAGCGCCGGTAAGGGCCGGAGTTTAATCTGGCCTTAATCCTCTTCCAGTCTTGCCTTCACTTTTCTTTGGGGTTGGCATGGTTGTTGACCTTGCCGCTAAAGCAGGAAGGTTCTTTCCAGTGGATTCACCCCATTGGGCGGGCTCGAAGACTGGGGTGGCGATTGACGTTGTTTATAGTTGAAGATGAAGTTCCAAGCCGACCTCTCTGCGATCTGGGAACCATGGGCCTGTGGGGCAATGCTAAACGTTCGCGCCGAACTGTAGAAATCCTGCTTCGACTCCGTCAACATCGGAAGTCGGGCAATCATAAATTTGTGGCTGATCTGATTGATCATCTGATGGAGGGCCAACAGATGGCAGCTTGCGTGCGCCGTTTTCGGCAGATGCCTGGTGCGCAGTCGCTGATGGATCGTCGCGTTGCCCCCTTGCTCGTCGACCCTCAACAGTTCCAGCATCTCCCCGCCGGCAGTCTTGGCCGCGCCTACGCCGACTTGATTCAGCGCTTAGGGCTGAATCCATCCTTTTATCGGATACGTCCGGTCGAGAGCGAAGCTGAATGGTTGACCCAACGGATCGCCTCCACCCACGACCTCCACCATCTAGTGACTGGGTTTGGTACCCGGCGCGATGGTGAACATGGAGTGCTGGCGATCACCTCCGCCCAGATTGGGTTTCCCGCTTTCAAGGTGATTACCCGTTTCGGCCTGATGGCCAATCTGTGGATGAATCCTCTGGTTTTCGCCCGGCTCCATCGGGCCCATGCCCATGGTCTTCGAATCGCTCAAGGGGCCCATTGCCTTACGGCGGTGGAGTGGGAATCGGGCTGGGAGCGTCCCCTTAGTGACTGGCGCCAGTCCCTTGGGATCACCGAGCCCGCGGATGGCTGCTCCTATGGACTGAACCCTGGCTCCGTCAGGCCCCAAGAGGGAACGGTTGCAGGGGCCACGGGCGTGGATCGGGTGTTTTTCTAGGCTGGAGCCTGATGCACGCTTCCGCCCATGGCTGACACCTTTTCCTTTGACGTCGTTTCCGATTTTGACCAGCAGGAGCTGGTGAATGCGGTTGATCAGGTGCGTCGGGAGGTGGGCCAGCGTTATGACCTCAAGGATTCCGGCACGGAGATTTCCCTGGAGGACACCAGCCTCACCATCATCACCGCGAGCGATATGACCCTTGATGCCGTGGCCGATGTGTTGCGCCAAAAAGCGACGAAACGCAATCTCTCTCTGAAAATCTTTGATTTTCAGACTCCCGAGCCAGTGGGGGGAAACAAGGTGAGACAGGTGGTCACGCTGCGCAAGGGGTTAAGTCAGGAGCTGGCGAAGAAACTCAGTAAGCTTGTGCGTGACAACCTCAAGAAAGTCACGGTGGCGATCCAGGGCGAGAGTTTGCGGATCACAGGCAAGAACAAGGATGATCTCCAGCAGGCCATTCAATTATTGCGAGCCGAGGATCTGGAGCTACCACTGCAGTTTGAAAACTATCGCTGAGGCGGCTGATCGTCAAGTGTTTGCAAGGGTTTTGGGCTGCTTTCCCTGCGCCGGTCCATGCAGGGCTATGCACTGGCCCGATCGCCTTGAGGGCCATCGGATGGCAGCGTGTTTGCAAACTGTCTGGTGCAGCACCAAAGTCCTAGAGGGGGCGTGCATTGGGACACTTCATCAGTCAAACAGGCCCCAAACTCAGGGCGGGCCAAGATATTGATGCATGGGTTGATGAACTTGTGACGGCCGTTAACGGGTAGCCCAATCAAAAAACCTCCCCGAAAGGGGAGGCTGAAGAAGGATGACTCAAACAGAGGCGTTCTTGATCCGGGCACGCAGGCGGCGGGAGAAACCGAAGGCCATGCCTACGCCAAAAATGGGCAAAGGGCCGGGTACGCTATAAGGCGTTGTAACAGGAAGAGCGGAAAGTGTAGGGTCTACCATCATGTAGCTGTTACCCAACTTATCCTGCAACAGGATGGCATTACCTTCCGAGATATTGTCAAATTGCTGTGCCAACTGCGCAACGCTATAACTCCAACCTGTTGGCAAGCCCATTACGCTGGTCATATAATCCACGTCTTGGAGATTCTCATATGTCAGGCCTGGGTCTATGAACCTCGCGTAGGACTGCATCACGTAGAGATTATCTGATGGATCTAGCAATTGAAAGATCAGGTTGTTTGCGAAATAAGTCCACGTCGCATTCCTTACCGCGCTCGACGGAATATAGGCAAGACCAGTAACATCTGTATTGAAAGCCGCGAAACCAAAGGTAGTAGTAGATTCACCTGTTACATTGGGATAGGGTACATCGAGGACAAGAGACGTAGTAGCTCCAGTAGGTGCCGAGACTCCTTGATCGTAAATCCAATTACGCGGCCAGTCCAAGATGATGTCATAGGCACCCGAAGGCATCCCATACGAATTCCCTGCGGGATATGTAGCGTTGTAGCTATCTATAATGGTCTGACCTTGCAAAGCCAAATAATTAGGGCAGGTATTATACCCTGTAGTATTGAAAATCGGCAGAGATGTAGAGGTTGAGACTTTCATGGCAACCTCACAATATTGGTAATTGAACATATCTGGCGGGTAACTTGGGCCTGACGAGGAAACTGGGTATGCGGCCATCGCAGCAGAAGCTGAGAAAAAAGTCGTCGCAAACAACGCAACTTGTGTTGCTTTGGCAACAAAAAAGCGACTTACCATTTGGAGTTTAGGAAACCTTCCCTCTCCTAGCAGAGAACATGAATATGCACCATTCTTTTGAGGATCAAGTTCTCTAATACCCCCTTAAGGGGGGTATTCAGGTCATCAAGCTGTGCTGGTCAGCCAAATCGATTACAAAGATTTTGCAGGAACGTGTTCCGATCAAGGTCATGACCAAAGTTCAACCAAAGATTGAGTCCGTACCTAAGCCCTTGCAGACCACCACAACGTATTATTCCCCATGGGTCTATGCGCCCAACGGCGTCACGAGCCCGATCAATTTTGTTCAGGGGATTGGGGCTGGTACCACAAAGAACACTTACACCATCGTTGGCACCTACGGCCAGCTCAATAATGGAGCCTTGGGGGTTGTCTATCAAGGTGCGATCAACGGCACCAATACCACGCAAGGTTCAGGACCGGGCACCTGGACCCCGATGGTTGTGCCCAAAAGTTTTGGATCCCTGGGCACCAGCATCTATGGAGTGCATAAAAAAGATGATGGTGAGTTCAATCTGGTTGGCACCTTCGTGTCTGCCAGCCAAACCACCAATGTGGCAGGGACCACGATTAATAATACCCTTGGCTTCTACTACACGGGAAAGATTACAAGTATCCCCAAGGACAAGGCCTTTAAGAGCTTTCAGGCTCGGGACCCGATTACCGGTCGCCTCGCTAACGAGACCTATCTCCATAGTGTAAGTGGCGGCTTGGCTGCGGGCAACTATGACTTCTTTGGTGAAGGCAAAGGCACCGGTACGGCCTTTGTCGTTGACACCAAGACTGGCAAACAGACCAATCTCAGGTATAACGATTTTGCCCTTTCCCATAGTGTCTATGGGATCTGGTCGAATACGAATCGACACTACACCGTGGCCGGGGGCGAATCGAATGTGCTCGGTACGCTGAAGCCTGGGATCAATAACGGTCCGTCGCTTGGCGATGCCACCTTGGCTGATTACGACTCCATCACAGGCAATGTGACAAATACTCATACCTACCGCTACCCCGGCCAGGGTGGCGCCACCTACGAAACCCATTTCGAAGGAATTTGGTCTGACGGGAAGGGGCTTTACAAGCTTCCCTTTTGGGCCTTTGGACCCAACGATCTAAGCGTTTCAGGGTTGGCGATTGTGAAACGGCAAAAGAATGGAGACTTCAGTTCTCAAGCTTCCTGGATTACGTTTGACAACCCGCCTGGTTACAACCGCTTCGCCTCCTCCGTTTGGGATGAGGCCAGTCTAGGCTCCCTACCCAACAGCTCTGACCCCTCGCAACCCCCCTCCAGTTATGCAGCTTTGACACATATTATTTAGTTCTTGCTTGGGGGAGTGGGCCGGGTTAATGGTGTCGTGGCCGATGGCGACGGCGTAATTGAGCCTTTGGCCGATCACGCCCAGGCAGCGCTTGGCGGTTTCGTTGGAGTCATGTTGCTTGATGGAGTGCAGTACGGCTAAGCAGTCCAGGGTGGCTATCCCTCCGAACCAGGCTGCTTTTTTCGAATCACTCCCCTCAATTGAGGTAGGCGGCGGCATGGATGGGGCATGAACTGCGGCCGAGGGCGATTGATCCCTAATCAGCTCTAATGCACCCTTGTTCGCTCAGGCCCCACCCATCAACCTCCTTCGCCACCTCTGGGTAGAGGGTTGCAAGGTCGTTGATGCCGAGAACGAGTTTGACCAAGGCCGGATACCTCCTTGCTACCCAGGGCAGCTGCACTGCCCTGCACTGCTCTATTCACAACGATCGTAGCTAAGTGGGAAGTCTTTATTGTGTATGTGCCTCGCCTCGGTATGAAAACTACCGCTGAGTTTGAGGACAGCCTTTTATTCGAAGGGGTTTCAGGGGAGGCCTTTCGCCAGGCCTCTTGGCGTTTCGGTTTCGCAGGATTCAATTCAAGGCTAACGGTTCGAACATTGATTCAGCTGGACACCTAACAAATCTTCGGCAGCTGCCTTGGAGAGTGTGGTGATGGATAGAACTCTTGACTCGCTCAGGCAGTTGCAGAGCCTGTCCTTTTCCCTGTTGTTGACGCCGCGAACCCCATCCAGATAGCCAGCTCGGAAATCTGATGGCTGGCCCTCAGTGGCAAAGGTTGCGCGCGCCAATCTCCAACTTGCCAGCGCATCGACACTCTTGCTGCATTGATACTTCCATGAATCAGCTTCTCCTACTGAGTCAAACGGCCTGGGAAGGCGGGGCATTGAATTCAGTTGAGAATACTGGTGATTCCTATATTGTATGTCTGAGGATTGATCCGCAAGCGCCTGGCTAGACACTTGGAGCATGAATGGAGCTGCAAGCAATGCGACAACCCTGCTACTTCCCACCCGTTGGTTTCA
>CAIOCZ010000149.1 GCA_903856805.1 uncultured cyanobacterium
GCGGCCATGGCCGCCTCGCCGCCCTCCTGGCGATCCACGATCGTGACCACCCGCTGCACCCGATAGCCCGCCTCGCGCAGCTGGATCACGGCCTTGAGGGCTGAACCGCCCGTGGTCACCACGTCCTCCAGGACGGTGATGCAGCTGCCGGGCGGGGGCAGGGGTCCCTCCAGCCAGGCGCCGGTGCCATGGCCCTTGGCCTCCTTGCGCACGATCAGGGCATCCAGGGCACGGCCATCCAGGGCGGCCCGCATCGCCACGGCGCTCACCAGGGGATCGGCCCCCAGGGTGAGGCCGGCCACGGCCACCGCCTCCGGCTCCAGCTGCTCCAGCAGCAGCGCCCCGAGCAGGGCCAGGCCGATGCCGCTGAGGCTCACCGGTTTGCAGTTCACGTAGTGATCACTGGTGCGGCCGGAAGCGAGGGTGAACTGACCACGGCGATAGGCCCGTTCCGCCAGCAGGGGCAGCAACCTGGCGCGCAGTTCGGCGGAGCTGCCCGCCAGGGAAGGGGACAGCGGAGCGTTCGTCACGGACTAAGGGAGGGGGCGGCATTGGATAGTTTGCGGCCATAGGCTATGGGTCCTTGTGGCTCGTGCCGCCGTCCCCCTGCGCCCCATGTCCCGTCCCCCCCGTCGGCCAAGCCGTCTTCGCTTGCTCCTGGCGCCGGCCGCTGCATCGGCCTTGGTCATGGCGGCCCCAGCCCTGCCCCCGATCACCCCTGCCGCCCTGGCCGGCCCGGTGCTGTGCACCACCAGCCTGGAGGCGCCCCACCACGGCATGGGCACCGCACCGGTGGAGGTGAGTCGCTGTGGCGTGATCCAGACGCCGCCGGAGTTGATGGAACGGCGGTTTTATTCCTTTACGGCGCCGTTCACCAGCGGCGTGAATCTTGCCCACCAGATCACCGACCTGTTCGGCCTGGCGGTACCGGGCTGGGATCGGGGGGTGGTGAAGGGCTTCGGCTTCACGGACCAAGCCCACGCCTGGGATGGGGCCGCGGTCGAGACCACCACCGCGGTGATGCTCGACGACCAGTCCCTACCGATGCCGCTGCGCACCAGCGATCTGCCCACGGGGTTCAGCAGCAGCCTCGGCCAGGGCGGCGGCAGTGGCAGTACGCCGCAGCGGGGCCGCTGGTAACCCGAGCCTGGGATACTTCGGCACGGGCCACGGCCCAGGGGGGTCTAGCAATCTGGTGAATGCAGCGAACTCATAATTCGCCTGAGCCGGGTTCGATCCCCGGGACCCCCATCCTCCAAAACCCAGGCCCAGCGAACGACCGGGGGCGTCAGGGACGTCGCCGAGCTCACGGACGGAGATCCCCCAGCGGCTGGTGTCGGACTCGATTCGCCAGCGACCGATGTCATCGAAGCGGTTCGGGGCCGGCCTGTTCAGGAAGGTTGGCGTATCTGGAAGCTGCCAGGCCCCCAGCGCACCGTGGTTCGCACCGTGTATGGGCTGCAGGCACACGCCACCCAGCTCCCGGGCCGGAGCAAGGGACTTCCATCGCCTTACGGATCTCCACATCGACAGCGACGGGGTCACCGGCACCGTGGAAGGCGTCGTACCGGCGCTAGTCATTGTTGAAGCTCTGGAAGGCCGTGATGCGGTCGCCGTCGATCGTCCAGCGGTGGATGATCTCGAACTGCACCTGCTCCCCGTCACTGGCTCGGGTGGCGTCGACGAACACCACGCCGATGATCCAGTGCGCACCCACCACCAGTTCGTCCAGCTGCGGCCACCAGGTGTCACCGGTCCATTCGGCCTGGGCCTCGATGAATGCGAAGACGCCATCGGCGCCCAGGGACTGGCCCTGCAACGGCCCGCGGTCGGTACCGCCCAGCACGAAGGTGAGAACTTATCCGACAGGTGAGGACGAAGCGCCTCAACCGCCTCCCTTCCGCGGCACACCTACACGCTCGTGAGTGCATCAACCAGTTCAGCAACCGCTATTGGCCGTGCCCTCCCCGCGTTCATGGACGCGCTGGAGCGCGCCATCAATTTGTCGTCGTACGTTGATCGTCGCCCGAGTGATCTGACGAAGCACCTCGGGGCTGTAGCCGCCGCTTCCCTGCTGGAAGTCGGTGATCGCGGCGTTGTAGGCGCGCTCTGCCAGAGCCGAGTGCCGCCCGCGGAATTGCACGAGACAGTTGATGATATGCGAGGCGATCTTTGCCTCGCGCTCCAGCGCGTCGGGAGGCCCCGCGCGATTGAGCTCAGCGATGAGCACGACCGACATGGGCGTGTGACGGCGCAGCTCATGCACGAGGTGCGTGGTGCGTTCCTAGGTGATGAGGACGGATTCGATTTGCGGCACCAAGCGGATCAAGCCGGGCGATCTCCCCGCCATCGACATGATCGGCAAGCAGCATCACGACCTCACCGGCGAACTGCTCGTCAGTGAGCCGGCGTATGTGCGCAATGGGCAAGAGCGACCTCAGGCGCTATGACGCAATTTCACAAAGCTAGCGGTCGACGCGAGCGCTGATCATCGGTGGCAAGTCGATGGGCGGTCGGGCGCCAGCTTGCTAGTTGATGAGCTCTCAGCCAGCGATGGGGTAAAGGGATCGCGCTGCCTCGACTCTCCCCTCTAGCCGCCTGACTTGCCGCTGCAGCCGCGCACCGAGCCCCTGGATGCCTTGCGGATGCCGACCCTGATCCGGCAGGGGGGTCGCGATCACTTCTGATAACACATTGGGAAGGGACTCACCGCTGATAAATTCGATCAAGTCAGCAGGCTTGCGACGATGCACCAAACAAGATTTATCCTCCAATTGCTTTGCTGTCTCGCAATCATTCCCTGGAAAGTAGCAAAAGCGCAAAACCCCAGAATCCAACGATGCAGCTTTAACTGGGACAAATGGATACAAGCAAGAAACATAGAAATGGGCAGTAAATTCATCCTCGAGTGGTCGGACGGACCCAGAATGACCTATGCCAGGGTGGGATCAAGTGGCGACACTGAAAACGTTTCAGATGCACTTGGCGGCGCATGGCACTACAACGCGAACCCGAAAAGCGGAGGATTCACGTTAACTCATATCAACAACGGCAACAAGATTATCTGCGATTCAGGCTTGAGCAAGTCGGACTCGGAGGGAAACCAGGGCGTCGACAATTTCAACGTTGTCTCAGCTGCGGCGGCAGCGGATCGGTCGGTGAGTTGGCAGAAAAATTCGATCTTATCCGGTGATTTCACATGCCAAGGAAAGCGGGAGTACGCAATTCTTGGCACGAAGCCTCAGCAAATATTCGTCGCGGTTTTTCAGCCTCCCTCCCAGAGGCCTTTGGAGATACTTCTGTACTCAGGCGTCGAAAGACACGCCTCTTCGGCTGTTCTAGCAGTTGAATCACTTGACTACGACATTAAGAAACTTGAGCAGGGCTTGGGTTGGTTACCTGATGGTCTGCAGCCTTCTAAGAGCTGTGTGGGCCTGAACATTTCAGACGGGCGGATCGACTCAGTACACATCTACTGGCACCGGAAGCACCGCCGCTTCACGGGCTGGTCCCTATGACCGAGAAAACGCTGCCCAGCTGTCGCCGTCGATGCATGGACTTCGAAACCTGAAGCCAATGATGCCGTACTCGCAGCAAACTCCAGGGTTTTCTACCTAATCCTGGGTGCTCCTGCTCGGGGGATCAGAAACCCATTTCGGAGGAGCTTGCGATCCCTGGGTGCCTCCCATTATGGAGAATGTCATAATAGAAAGCAACCAAACTAGCGAGACACCGACATGCAGACACTGGAAGAATTCCTCCAACAGTATCACCTCAGAAGGGCCTTGATCGTCTTTATCTCAGTCCAGTTGATCGGTAGTGGGCTTGCTCTTGGATTGGCGAAAAGTGCTCCGGGCTTAACTGCCATACCAGGGATAGGCATAGAAATATTGAGGGGCATCCCTGCCCTTTTGATCATCTTCGTTGTCTGGTTTGAGCTGGTGGCCAAGAAAATTAATGCCACTCAGAGCCTCGTGCAAATCTTTCAACGCATCACACGCGTTGATATCGCCGCCATCGCCCTGTTCAACCTGGCTTTTGGAATTTGTTCTATTGTAGCGATTCTTCTGGCTATCCAGCTGTTATCTCCAGGTTCCCTCACTGAGACGCTGGAACCCAAACAACTCTCTCTTTTCGCTCTCTTGATCGGAGCAGCAACGTCGACAATCCTTGCCCCCATTTCGGAAGAAATTGTGTTCAGGGGCTGGCTGTTCAACGCCCTGAAAAGAAGGCTAAATCCATGGCCGGCCATCATTTCTTCTTCGCTGGTATTTGCCGCCATTCACCCACCCCTTTCATTTGTAACCACATTTTTATTTGGCACGTGCGCAGCAATCGTTTACTTCAAAACAAGCAATCTATGGGCGAGCATCCTCGTGCACGCGCTTAATAATATGCTGATCTCCACTCAGTCCGTGGCGGAGCACATACTGATCCAAGCAGGCCTTGTGAATGACAGCAATAATCTAATGCAGATGGCGTTTATGCTGGGCATTCCAAGTATCCTTGCAACCCTCTGGCTTGGTCATTATCTGGTGATAAAGAAACGCTTTTTCAACCTGCTCGTGTCGCTCTCCCCCTGAATGCAGCTTGCAGAGCTTTAGCGATGACGGCTAGTGCCTGGTCATGAACGGCTTGAGGCTCACTGCACATTGTGTAGTGTATTGAAGACGTAGTTGACGGATCCATGAACCAAAGTTTCCTTGGCAAAGCATAAAGAAAGACCCCATGGGGGACCAGGCCTTTTGGCCACTTGCCGACAAGTGGGGCAGCTGCCTTGGGGAAGGACCTCTAGCATGAGCTGCCTAAAAGAACCATCCCCAAGAAGGGGAGGCTTCACATGAACGTCTCACTTCTTGCCTCAATTATTATTCTGGTGCCGAGTGCGGCATTTGGCGCCGATAGCAGCACTCGGTGTTATTCCGCGAAGGAAGAACTCTTTGGTAATGGCCAGTCGCTTGGCCATTCCTATGCGAGCGCAAGCATTGCCAACGATGATAAATCCGCTCTTGTGTCCTTTTCCGTCTCAATGCCGGACTCAGGCCAGGTGTTGGGCAATAAAAAAATTGCGTCAACGCGGATTGCCCCGAACAGCCATGAATTCCGCTTTCTCGATGGATGGGGAAACCAAGGCAAAGGAACCCTTGTCATTTCAGGCAAGCACGCAAGCCTAATCCTGGAGGTCGAAAAAGTGAACCCGGGTGGCAACAATATCCTGCGAAACTATGGCACATACAATCTCAGTCTTAGCCAATGTTAGCTGTTGGGGCCGATGACTCAATACGTCTAGAGGTCTAACCGAGTGTTGCAGCCGACGTTTCTGCTCGCGGGGACCCGTACACCACCACCCGTACGTCCCTCGCCGAAAAGCGAATCGTCTGCGGCCATGGCACATGCTTCTGGCTGCCCAAAATCGCCACGGATTCAGAGCGCCGGCGTGGGCAGCGGGCACAGCAGCTGCATGGGTTGGCGGATGGTGCGCCAGTCACCGTTGCTGGTGCTCACCTCCAAGCCGATGGAAGCCTGGACCGCGCCAGGTTCTAATCCAGCCAGCCAGCCGATGGCCTCTGCGATGGCCTCCTCGATCGAGTCAAAGCGACCATCGAGGTGGGGATGGGGATGGAAGAAGGCGTCCGTCAGCCGGTAGGCCCGCGTCGCCTGGTGGCGAGAGAAAGGTAGGGGGCCGTTCAGGGGTGCCATCACGGGATCCGCTTGGACAACGACTCTGATGCCTGTGCCGGATGATTCACTGTCACGCCGAATACCAGGGGGCATGGCAAGGGGGCCGACCAGCGGATCGGCAGCGCTCGCGCAGCGGCCTGGATCCCGGCCGGGCCCCGCTGCTGGAACAGGACGCCGTAGACGGGATGCACGCGCATCTGAGCGAGGAACGCGGTGGTGGTCATCGGCCGGCCGTCGCCGCCGTTACGGCCCTCGGCCCGGGAGAAGGCGCGCTCCAGAAGGCGATCCTTGCGGAACATCCGCCAAGAACTGGCCAAGATTGAGCAGGCCCTTGGGCGCTGCAAGGGAAATTGGGTGGCGGAGGCCCGGGTGACGGGCACCTGGCTAGCCCACGCGCTGATCAGCAGCAAGGAATGAGTCCACAACCTGCTGATCGACACGGCCAAGCGGCCGCAATAGATCAACGGTCCGGAGTGACGGGAGCGGTCCAACGCCGGTAGAGCCACAGCCCGCCGCCCCCCCAGAGCAGGCTCCAGAGGATGAAGGTGGTGGCGGTGCCCAGCTGGCCGCCCTCCAGCCCATAGACACCGGCATTGATCAGGCCGGCATCGATCAGCGAACCACCAATCCCCCAGCCCAGCACCCAGGTGAACAGAAAGCCAATGGCCTGAAGGTTGCCGGTCATGGGAGGGGCTGCAGCGAGGGCCATCAAAAACCCCCGGGATTGCCGGGGGTGGTCTGTTCGGGAGCCGAGCGAAAGGTCAGAAGCAGAAGGGCAGGAACTGGGTGCGGCAGGCGGCGTAACCGTCGACCAGGGCACCGAGGCCGATCTGGTGGGCGATGCCGGAGCCGGTGAGGCCCTCCACCACAATGCCGATCACGATGCCGAGCATGGCGGCGCGACCGTTGAAACGCTCAACATGCTTGAGCTGCTCAAGATGGATCAGCTCTTCGGCGCGGTGCTGGAACCACGGGTCGTTGGCGGGAGTGCCGGTGTTCATCGGGGGTTGGTGGGGGTGAGATCACTGGGGCGGGTGAGCATGTAGGCCGTCATGCTGGTGAGGACAACGACCAGGCCGATGACGGCGGCAATGGCTGCGGTGTAGTCGGTGCTCATGGCGATCAACCGAGCCCGATCTGGGACAGGATGCTTTGGCCGGTGAGCAGCTCGGTGGCGAGGCCTATCACGAAACCAAGCATGGCCAGGCGACCATTCCAGGTTTCAGCGAAGGCGACAAAGCCAAAACGGGGAGAGGGCTCAGCCATGACTGTTTCGGAGTGTTGCGCCAATTGTAACGGCATGTGAAGTGCCTTGGGCATGGCGGTTTCCCGTTCCGCAGCGCATCGGCCTCACCCGCGCAAGCTCCAGCTGCCGACGTTGGCGGCGGCGCAGCGCTTGGGGATGACCAGGAGAGGCCACGCAGGCGCTTGAGGAACCCTTCGAAGCAGAACTGGCCGTTCGGCTCCGAATCGAGCCGGCCGGAACCGCCTGGAGCCGCATCGGAAGGAGGGTGCTCATCGCATCCAGCCCTAGGCCAAGGTCCAGGTCAGAACGACTGGGCGCGAAGACATCATCCATACGACGGAGCGCTGCGATACTGGCCTCAGCAGCACGCTCCACTCCACTGCTCTACCTGCGGAGCCACTCCAGTGCGCCGCGGCAAGTCTCGAACAGTGCCACCAGGAGTCTGTTGGGCTCCAATGGAGCCCTTAGCTTCAAGCCACAATCTCGAAATCCGCTGCCGTCACCAGCAACGCGATCCCAACCGGCACCTGGGCAAAGGCGGTGGAGGCCCGCTTGCCATTGCCATCGCCGTCGTAGGAGAGCACGCCGGTGGTGGTGTTGAGGAGGATGCGGTCGTTGGCATCCAGGCCTGAGATGGCTCCCGGTGCGGCCACAAACACCCCGGGGGCCAGGGTGGTGCCGGCAGCACCGCTGCCGGCGAAGAGGGTGGCCTTCAGTTGGATGCGATCCACACCCGGTTGGTAATCGGTGATCACATCGCGGTTCCCGACGGCATTCAGGGCGGTATCGAACAGGAAGAGATCGGCACCACTTCCACCGGTGAGGGTGTCGTTGCCGAGGCGGGCCTGAAAGCGATCGGCGAAGGCCGTGCCCACGATGACGTTGTCGCCGTCGTTGCCCCCCAACACCAGACCATTGGCCACGGCGGCGGCATTCACGTTCACCGCCCCTTTGCCCGTGGTGACGGCAGCCGCGGCGCTGCCGGTGCCGATCACCACCTGCTCGATGCCCCCATCGCCGGCGAACAGGGTGATGCTGCCGGAGGCGACGGCAAGGCGCACTTCATCGACGCCGGTGAGTCCGCTGTCGCTGAATTCGGCCTGGGGATGGTCGCCCACCGCGGACACCAGATACAGATCACCGCCTTCACCGCCCTGCAACAGATCGGCCGCGCCGCCCCCATCGAGAATGTTGCGGGCGCCGTTGCCGAGGAGGCGATTCACCAGGGCATTGCCGGTGCCGTTAAGGGCGGCCGTGCCGGTGAGCTCCAGATCCTCCAGATTGGCGGCGAGGCTGACGCTCACCGAACTCTGAACCAGGTCGGTGCCCTGGCCGGCCAGCTCGGTGATGACGTCGCCGACGTTATCGACCACATAGGTGTCGTTGCCGGCCCCACCCTGCAGGTCGTCGGCGCCGGCGCCCCCGTTGAGGACGTCGTTGAAGGCGGTGCCCACCAGCTGGTTGCGGCCGGCGTTGGCCACCAGGGTGAGGCCGTTGGGGGCGGCAGCGGCGTTGATGTTGAGGGCGATGGTGCCGGTGGACACGGCGGTGGCGGCGATGCCGGTGCCGATCACCACCCGTTCCAAACCCACATCCCCAGCAAACACGGTGAGGGTGCCGGTCTTGGTGTCGGCCAGACGAAGCTCATCGAGGCCCGTGGTGCCCAGGTCGAGCACCTCAGCGACCGGGTGATCCTTGATGAGCTCGATCAGGTAGAGGTCTCCCCCCTCGCCGCCCTGCAATAGATCGGCGCCATCGCCACCGCTCAATAGGTCGGATCCGGTGTAGCTGATCAGGGTGTCGTTACCAAGGACGCCCCGCAGGGTGTCGTTGAGGGTGTTGCCGAGGAGCAGATCGTTGGCGGCGGTGCCCGTGGCATTCACCACCACGGGCTGGTTCACCAGGGCCGTGGAACCGCTCAGCACGGTTTCGAGCTGGCCGTAGCCATCTACGTAGCTCACCGCCACCGAAACGGCCTTGCCGAGATCGGCGGGGCTGATCAGGTAGGTGGCCGCCGTGGCCCCGGCGATCGCCAGCCCGTTGGCGCGCCATTGGTAGGTGAAGGGGCCGAGGCCATCGGCATCGGTGAGGGTGGGGGCGGCCTGGAGGTTGATGCCCACGCTGGCGGGCCCCACGATCGCCACGGTGCCCACCGGCAAGTCATTGACGTTGAGGATCGGATCGGTGGGGACGCTGGACACCGATTCCACGGTGCCGAAGCCATCGGTGAAGGTGGCCACCGCCCGGATGCGCTTGCCCACCTGGGCCTGGGAGAGCAGCAGCGTGCCGCCCACACCGCCCTTACCGCCGCCGCCACCACCCTGGCCGGGATTGCCGCCGCCGGGGAGGAGCACATCGTTGGCATACCAGCTGTAGCTCACCTCCGCCAGGCCATCGGGATCCACCAGGGCACTGCTGGCGCTGAGCAGCTGGCCCTGCAGGGCGGTGCCGTTGGTGAGCCCGTTGATCGTCACCGTGCCGGTGGCGGGATCGTTGATGTTGGCCGCCGGGGCCGTGGGCAGGCTGAGGCTGGATTCGGCGTAGCCCAGGCCGTCGAGGTAGCTGATCTGCGCCCGGATCACCTTGCCCACCTGGGCCTGGCCGGGGGTGAAGGACACGCCCGTGGCCCCGGCGATCGGCAGGCCATCGGCCGTCCAGCTCACCCCCAGGGGCCCGAGGCCGTTGGCATCGGCGAGGGTGTGGCTCACGCTGAGGGGGGTGCCCTGGGTGGCCGCCGCCGGCACCAACGGAGTGCCGTTGCCGATCACCACGCTGCCGGTGCCGGGGCTGTTGGGGGGCTTCACCACGAACAGCTGCTGGCCAGCAATGGACAGGCCATGGCCATCGTCCACCGTATAGCTGAGCTCCACCGGGCCCACATAGCCGGCTGTGGGAACGAACTGCCAGCTGCCATCGGCCTGGGCCACGATCGTGCCGCCCCCATTAGCCGTGAGGCCGGTCACGGTGAGGGGATCGAAGTCGTCGTCGCTGAAGCCCTGCAGCAGCTGGGCGGCGGTGAGGGTGGAGGGCTGGTCGCGCACGGCCGAGGGCAGGGCGGCGGTGCCGTAGCCGATCGGGGCCAGATTTTGATCGATCGTGAGCACGGCGATGCTGGGGGCCACCACCCCCTGATGCACGTTGAGGAAGTCCAGCCAGATCGCTTCCATCCCCTGCCAACTGCCGCCATCGGCCTCCGAGCCCATGGAGCTGGTGCTGTAGACGATCTGGGCCACAAGAGC
>CAIOCZ010000150.1 GCA_903856805.1 uncultured cyanobacterium
GAAGCTGATCAGCAGTTCTCAGCTTGCGGATGACCTGCTCGGGGCTGTGGCGTTTGCGTTTCATGGGGCTTCTCCTGGCCAAGTCTGGCCGATAGGGAAGCTCTCATAAGGGCTGGTTCAGTTTTTGGGGTCCACGTCAAGACAAGGGAAGCCTTGTTTGTTGGGCTCAGGGAATGTCTCTTGGAGAAAGGGCCTGATGAGATTCGCCTTTCCTATCTTTCAGCCTATCACATTGCTCAGAAGATGCCGAATCTTGACTAGCAAACGTGCTGGTGTGGTGCTCTCGGACTGCGGACGATGGGGATCGCCCGTAATGCCCCTCCACCTGCTGGATGGCCCACAGGAGCGAACTGTCCCTCTGGCTTCTGCCAGGCTGAACCGGCTGCGGAACCCCTGCCATCCCCGTGACCAATCCGCCCCCCACCGCTTCCGGCCCCGTCGCCCCGGGGCTCAACCGCTGCCTCGGGCCTGTGGAGGTCACGGCCCAGGCGGTGGCCACCGTGGGCCTCACCCTCACCGCGGTGATCAACATCCCCGAGGCGGCCCAAACCGCCGGACATGCCACCTGGGTTTGCTATCTCATCGCGCTGGTGGTCATCCTGTTGGTGGCGGAAACCCTGGTGATGTTTCGCCGCCAGCCGGGAAGCGCCAGCGGCATCGCCGGCTACGTGGAGGCGGGCCTGGGGCCGGCGGCCGGGGCCCTGGCCGCCTGGTCCCTGCTCTTGGGCTACGGCGGCACCATGCTCGCCTGCCTGGCGTTCTTCGGCTCCTATCTCAACCACCTGATTGAGATGGTCGGGGGCCATCCGCAGCCCCTGGTCGGTTATCTGGTCGGCGGGCTGGGCTGCCTCCTGCTGGCTCACCGTGATGTGCGCTTGTCCACCGCCACCATGCTCATCACCGAAACGATCTCCGTGCTGATCGTGTTGGGACTCTGCCTGGTGGTGCTCCGCCACGGCGGCTTCCAGGCCGATCTGGCAGCTTTTAATCCCGTGGGAGATACGGCCCAGCAGGTGCGATCGGGCCTGATGGTGGCTGTGCTCAGCTTCATCGGATTTGAGAGTGCAGCCACCCTCGGGGAGGAAACCCTCAGGCCCGAGAGGGCCGTGCCGAGGGCAATTCGCCTGAGTGTGCTGATCGCCGGTGGGTTGTTCCTCTTTTGGGCGGTCGTGATCACCGAAGGGCTGGGCTGGTTGCCGCCAGCCGAACGGGCAGGCCTCGATCCGATCGTCCTGCTGGCAGCGCGCCTGGGCAAACCCGAGACCGGGGAATGGATCCGCGCTGGCGCGTTTCTATGCCTGTTCGGCAGCACCCTCGGCAGTCTCACCGCCCTGGGGCGCATCGGTTTCGACCTGGCCGGCACCGGCGTGTTGCCCCGGGCTCTGGCCCGGATTCATCCCCGCTTCCGCACCCCCGCCTTCTCCCTCACCGCCACCACCCTTCCCCTGCTTCTGGTTGGTGCTGTTCTGGAACTCAGGGGCTTCTCCGCCAGCACGCTCTACAACCAATTAGGCGGCTTCGCGGTGCTGGCCTTCCTGTTGGTCTACGGCCTGGTGGCCTGCGGCGCCCTCGGCCTTCCCCTGCAGGGCATCCCGCGGCTGCGCCGCCTGGCGGTGGCGGCCACCAGCCTGGCGGCGGTGGTGGGTGTGGCAGCGGCTTACCTGGGGAGCGCCCTGGGCCATCAGAACCTGATGCTGCTCAGCTTCGCCGGGCTGATGCTGCTCGGGCTGGTGCTGGTGGCCCGCTCCAGGGGGCAGTTGCCGCTCGGCGCCGGCTAAAAGATTCCGACAGCCATGTCCCTCCAACCTGCCCATGGCACCGCTGCAGATCGTGTGGTTCAAGCGGGATCTGCGGGTGATGGATCATCAACCGCTGCTGCAGGCGGGGCTGCACCGCAGCCGAGGCCGCAAATTAGGCGCAAGCTCGGCATGCACGACCAACCAACTTCGCTGGACTCGCCAACACCCGCAGGGGAATGGCCCAAACCGACCGAGGTTTTCGTGCTCTGGTGTATGGCCAGGCAGCTCGGCATGTTCTACACCCATGGGCTAAGCAGAGATCCATCTGGGGTACAAAGCTTGCCAAGAATCAAATCAACCCCAATTGTCCGGCTCCAGGCGCTAGGCGGTCGCCGCCATTGCCGAAGCTGCCCAATCCCTATCCAGGGGAGCAGGCGAAGCGTTTCGGCGGGGTGAGGGGATGGCAAGAACGCTGCACCTGAGTTGGCAGGCAATGCGCATTGGGTGGAGGTCATGAACTGGGAGTGACACCCCGCAGGCCTAGAAGGAGGTCACCGAACCAAGCCGAGCAATCAGGAAAACTTATCGTCCAAAGACGATAGGCATTAAGTCATAGGATTTCATAGGATCTAAAGTGAATTTTTGCCATCAGCATGGGACTACGAGCCATAGGCAACGGGAACACTAATTCGCCCGCTGCCAGCAACGAAGATGTCAGAAAACTTAAATTCATATCGCTTAGCCGTCGCTTATTTAGGATTTTTGTTGTAGCCACTCTACCGCTTTACGCTATTCCAGGCCTTGCTTATACTTTTCCCGTCGACCCTAGCGCGCCAAGCTCTTTGAAGACGCCGCCCACCGGCACGGGATTCGGTAACGCGGCTAGAAACCAAATGTTTCTAAGCGATAGTTTCGTAGGGCACAATATTGCCGGCGGATTCTACACAACTCCTAGCACACCGTGGATTAATGGCCAAGATGTGATCGTCTCAGATATACCCTTTGTCGGAGGGGAAGTGTATTGGAACTCGGTATTAAATACTTGGGTGAGCAATGGGATTCGCTATTTCACGGGCAATGGTGTTCCCAATCACCCAACCGGCCTATTTCCGATACCCTCCGACCAGCCAGCCTATCCGTACTATGCAGCGCTACCAGATCCTGCTGGAGAATATCCAAATGCGTCCTACCTTCCGATAGAAACATATGATCTTTACATGTCAGTTCCCCAAAATCCTGTTTATTCTAATATACCTACAGCTATTGGTGAGTTGACCTTCGCCATAGCCACCCAAACAGGTGCCACTTTCCACGTCAACCTTGCCTCAACGAATGATGCAAATCCTTATGTTGATCCGATTGCAGGCTTACCTATGGATCAATGCTGGGGCCATCCTGTCCACATGCAATACCACTATCATGGCTACTCCTGGAAGTGCTTTCCCAACCAGGGCAATCAAATTGAGCATTCCCCACTATTCGGAATTGCACTTGACGGTTTTGGGGTATTCGGTCCCCGCGGAGACGGTGGTGTGTTACTGACCAACGAAGACCTGGACGTGTGTCATGGACATTCTGGGAAGATCGATTGGGACGGTATTCTCACAGACATGTATCACTATCATCTTAACAATGAATTTCCCTACGGGCCTGGGTGCTTCCGGGGTACACAAATTGGTACCTTTTCTAGCAATGGAGACCCTTCAGTAACTTCGGCCGTGCCTGGACCAGCTCCCCTCCTGGGCGCCCTGGCCGCACTTCGCTGCAGCCGCCGCCTGAGGAAACGGTGTCGGCTGCAGGCGTCCCCTAGGGAATAGCTCGAAGCTCACTCCACTGGCAATGCGAAGGGGCCCTAACATCAAAATACAAAAGACGGGAACGAGAGTTGTCTTCTACGCTGGGGGTATCCGCCCGCCTCTGATCTTAAGCGTACAAGGATCAACCAGACGGCAACGACATCCCTCCCCCAGGACTGAGGCAAAGGATCAACCCCTGTTCGGGGCTGGCTGGCGCAGACCCATCGCCAGCAGCGCCGTGATGGCGTGCATCTCCGCCTCCATGCCGGCTCGGATCCTCTGAAATCCAGCCAGTCGGAGCTTGTTGAGGGCCGCAGCAACGGAAGCCCCAGGGCCTCGCTCAGCACAGCCACCGCTAGCAACTACCAGGCCGGGATACAAACCCCACGCCGCATTCGAGCAGCGGGGATCGCTTGCAGAGCGCTGATCAGGCCGCGATCGTTTGGGACAGAATCGTTTTCAGGCCTACGGAAGAGGTCATCCCGCCGATGTCACCCCAGGCTGGCATCATTGCCGAATCCGACGGCCATGCCCCACGCACCGTTCCATGGCACCGCTGCAGATCGTGTGGTTCAAGCGGGATCTGCGGGTGATGGATCATCAACCGCTGCTGCAGGCGTGCCGCCTTGGGCCCGTGCTGCCCCTGGTGGTGGTGGAGCCCCCACTGTGGGGGCAACCCGATGCCTCGGCACGGCAGTGGGCCTTCTGCGCCGAAAGTCTGGAGGAGCTGCGGCTGGCCCTGGCGGGGCTGGGCCAGCCCCTGGTGGTGCGGATCGGTGCGGTGGAGCAGGTGTTGGAGCGGGCGCGCCGCCACTTCGGCGTCGCCGGGCTCTGGAGCCATGAGGAAACCGGCAATGGCTGGACCTACGAACGCGACCTGCGGGTGGCCCGTTGGGCCCAAGGCCACAGCATCCCCTGGGTTGAGATTCCCCAATTCGGCGTGATCCGCCGCCTGGGCAGCCGCCAGGGTTGGGCGCGCCGCTGGGAAGCCCGCATGGCCGAACCGATCGGCCCGCCCCCAGCGGCTCTGCCCCCCCTGGCGGGCCTGGATCCTGGCCCCATCCCCTCGGCCCAAGACCTGAACTTGGCGGAGGACCCCTGCCCTGGCCGCCAACGGGGGGGGCGCCCGCAGGGGTTGGCTGAGCTGGAGAGTTTTCTCCTGGCGCGGGGGGCCCGCTACCACCGCGAACTCTCCAGTCCCACCACCGCCTTTGACAGCTGCTCGCGCCTCTCCCCCCACCTGGCCTGGGGAACCCTGTCCCTGCGGGAGGTGGTGCAGCGCTGTCGCCAGCGCCGCGACGACCTGAAGCGCATGCCGCCACCGGATCGGGGCGACTGGGGGCGGGCCCTGCGGGGCTTCGAGGAACGGCTGCACTGGCATTGCCACTTCATCCAGAAGCTGGAAAGCCAGCCGGATCTGGAGTTCCGGGAGCTCCATCCCCTCACCGCCGGCCTGGCCCGCAGCGACCCAGCTCGACTGGCGGCCTGGGCCGAGGGGCGCACCGGTTTGCCCTTCGTGGATGCCTGCATGCGGGCGCTGCACGCCACGGGCTGGATCAATTTCCGGATGCGGGCGATGCTGATGTCGGTGGCCAGCCACCACCTGGAGTTGCCCTGGCGGGACAGCGGGCTGCACCTGGCGCGCCTGTTTGTGGACTACGAGCCCGGCATCCACTGGTGCCAATGCCAGATGCAGTCGGGCACCACCGGCATCAACACGATCCGGATCTACAACCCGATCAAACAGGGGCAGGAGCACGACCCTGCGGGCGTTTTCATCCGCCAGTGGCTGCCGGAACTTCGGGCCGTGCCGCTGGTGTATCTGCACGAACCCTGGACCCTGCCGTTGATCACCCAGCAGCGCCTCGGCTGCGTGCTCGGCCTCGATTACCCGCAACCGATCGTGGAGCCCGCCGCCGCCGCCCGCCAGGCGCGGGACCGTCTGTGGGCCCGGCGGCGGCAGCCGGGCTTTCGCGAGCGGGCCGACGCGATCTTGCAACAGCACGGCTCCCGGCGTTCGAGCCCAAGGACCCGCAGCGGGGGGCAGCGACGCCGGGCGAGCAGGGCCGCCCCCCCAAGCCAGGGGGCCATCCAGTTGGGATTGGATTGGGAGGGGATCGAGGCGTCATCAACGTCGTTGACGCTGGAAACACCGTAGGCACTCCCCCGTCTGAATCTGACCGTTAGTGGCAAGCTACAGAGCCCCAGGGTTCGTACACGCGAGGAGCGAAGGTTGTGATGCCTTCTCTGTGCCAAAGCGTGATGATTAACTCGTTGATGCCCCGTGACTTCACAGCTTAAAGACGCTCCCTTGGCGGTCACAGCTGGAACGCCAGCTGAGCCTGTCGTGCAGGCTCCATGACCACCAGGGCCCTCAAGGATTTTCACTTGGAAGACCACGCGTTAGCGCTACAATCTCATCTGCGGCATTTAAAGTCATCCAGTCAGCCAACATTCAACCACTGAACAAC
>CAIOCZ010000151.1 GCA_903856805.1 uncultured cyanobacterium
GAGAAGAACCAGATCAGCAGCACCACAAGAATACCAATGAGGCCCAACACCCACGGCTGGCCCCCAAGACGCCGCAGCTCAAGCTTGGTCATCACAATTCCTACTTGGCGTGATCAACGAAGGTTGAATTGAGCAGATTGCTGAGATCAGGCTTGGTCTTGGCAAGACCAACTTCCGTGAGGAAGGCACTGATCTGCTCGGCCGCATAGGGCAAGGAAATCATCGTGGAGCCAGGCTTGAAATTGGCCTGGTTCTGGCCAAGGGTCTGAATCGTGGTGCCCGCGTCGTAGGCCTTGAATTCCGCCTCAGACACCCCAGAGCGCTGCACAAGGATGGGCAGGGTGGAGGTGGGATCATCCTTGATCGTCTTGAGGGTGGTGAACCAAGAATTCACGACCTTCTGAATTGACTCGGGATTCTTTTCCACAAACTCACGGCGACACACCAACAGATCACTGATGGCGCCCGGATGGTCGCGGGAGGTGGTAAGCGCCTTGCTACCGGGGCGCTTCAGGGCCTGGGTGGTGAACGGGGCATAGACACCAGCCCCATCCACCTTGCCGGCGGCAAAGGCCGCCGCCGCCGCTCCCGTTTCCAAGGGGACGAAGGTGATATCGGAAGCTTTCAGACCGCCATCCTTCAATACCTTGAGCAGCAGGTAGTGATCCACGGTGCCCTCCTCTGCGGCCACCTTCTTGCCCTTCAGATCGGCAATGGAATTGATTTCCTTGGCGGCGATGATCTGATCGTTGCCGGTGGAATAGTCATTCTGGAGTACAACCTGGAGATCAGCCCCACCGGCGATCGAGCTGATGGTGTCATTCAGGGTTTGGCTATTGCAATCCAGCTGGCCAGCATTGAGGGCATTGATGGAATCTAGATAACCATCAAACCACTGCAGCTTGACAGCAATGCCGGCCTCGTCAAACAGGCCCTTGGCTTCGGTGACGGCCCAGGGGAACCAACCGGGCCAGGCGCTGTAGCCAAGGCGCACATTGGCGGAATCACTGGCAGGCTTCTGGCACCCCGTGAGCAGGCCTGCACCCAGCGCGCTGATCAGCGCGAGGGCCACGACGCGGCGACGAGGGGCTGGGATCGAGTGCTTCATGATGGAAACGATTAAGGAGGAAGTGGCTGGAGATTCGGCTCAGAAGAACTCCAGGTAGCGCTTTTGTTCCCAATCGGAAACATGGCTGTGGTAGGACTCCCATTCCTGACGTTTGTAGGTCACATAGGCGTCAAACATGGCATCGCCAAATACCCTTTTGGAAAGGGGATCCGCAGCGAAGGCGTCGATGGCTTCCGCCAGCGTGCGCGGCAGCATGCCAATGCCCCGTTCCGCCAGTTGTTCGGGGCCCAGGGTGTAGGCATTCACAAGATTGGGCGGACCAGGATCCAGCTGCTCTCGGATCCCTTCCAAACCTGCGGCAAGAATCATGGCCGCACCCAAATAGGGATTGCAGGAAATATCCGCCGCCCGGCACTCCACCCGGCCGCCGGGGGAAGGAATCCGCAGCATGTTGGTGCGATTATTATTGCCGTAGCAAATAAAAACTGGAGCCCAGGTAAAGCCAGACATGCTGCCCTGGGCCACCAACCGCTTGTAGCTGTTGACCGTGGGGGCGATCACCGCGCAAATGGCGGCGGCATGGCGAAGAATGCCGGCGATGAAATGGTCCGCCAAGCGACTCACAGTGCCGGCTGCGCCTAACTCGGAGAGAAACAGGTTCTGACCGCTCTCAAGATCCGCCAGGGACATGTTGTAGTGGGCACCGCTACCCGTGCGATCACCGAAGGGCTTGGGCATGAATGTGGCGATCAACCCATGGCGCTGGGCAATCTCCTTGGCCATCAACTTGAAGAAAGTAAGCCGATCCGCCATGGTCAGCACTTCGGCGTAATCGAAGTCGGTTTCAAACTGGCCAGGGCCATCTTCATGGTCGAAGGAATACACCCCCCACCCCAACTGATTCATCGCAGCCACCAGTTCATCGAGCCAGGGCAGGTTGTCGAGCAGGCCGCGCACGTCGTAGGCGGGCTTCTCAAGGGTGTCGCGATCGCTGAAGGGAACGGCACGGCCCTGGGCATCGCGTTTGAACACAAAGAACTCGGTTTCAATGCCGAGATTGAAACGAAAGCCCATGGCCGCCGCCTCAGCCCGTACCCGATGCAAAATATTGCGACTGCAGGCGCCAAAGGGCTCCCCCTGCAAATGCAGATCACTGGCAAACCAGGCCACCTCCGGCTGCCAAGGCAACACGGTGCAGGTGCCGGGATCGGGCACAGCGGCCACTTCGTTGTCACTCACCTCCTGGGGTACGCCATCGAGGGCGGCACCGGTGAACAGCTCGGAACCGGCCAACATCTGGCCCAAATGGGCCAGGGGCACGGCCTTGGCCTTGCTGACCCCGTGGAGATCGACAAAACTGGCCAAGGCATAGCGCACACCCTTGGCCTCTAATTCAGCCCGCAAGGACTCACTGGCGTGATCAAAAGGCGTTGTCATGCGTGCACCAGAGCAGAGGTGGATTGATCGATACGGCTGGCAGTGCAGCTGGCCCGAACCCAGGTGTGCCAGGCCTCCAGACCCTCGCCACTGGTGGCCGAGACGGGCAGAACCGTGCAGTGGGGATTCACCTGACGAATGTGCTCTTCAATGCGCTCCAGCTGCACGGGCAGATAGGGCAGCAGATCGATCTTGGTAATCAGCACGCAATCCGCCTGCCGGAACATCACCGGATACTTGAGGGGCTTGTCATCCCCTTCGGTGACACTCAACAGGGCCACCTTCCTGTGTTCACCCACCTCAAATTCAGCAGGACACACCAGGTTGCCGACATTCTCAACCCAGAGGATGTCGAGGGTGGACGGATCCAGGCGTTGCTTCAGCAGCTTCAGGCCACCCCGCACCATTGCGGCATCGAGGTGGCAGGCCCGGCCCGTGGTGATCGGCACCACGGGAACACCGATGGCCTCCAATCGTTCGGCATCGAGCTGGGTGGTCATATCCCCCTCAAGAACCGCCATCGCCAATTGTGAGCGCAGCTGAGCGAGGGAGCGCTCTAGCAGGGAGGTCTTTCCAGCCCCCGGACTACTCATCACATTGAGGCAAAGCAGATTCCAGGCATCAAAATGCTGGCGATTGTGGTCGGCCTGGTGCTGGTTAGCGGCCAGCAGATTCAGGCCAAGCGAATCTTCCAATGGCATGTGCATCGCAATCCTCAGGAGGGAACAAGGGAGGGGCCCACAGCTGGTGCCGAGGGCTGAAGGATGTAATCAACGGAGCGAATCCTCAGCTCACGCCCCCTGACGATCTCCTCCATGGGATGGTCACAGCAGGGGGAGCGATAGGCCACATCAGGCCGAGGGCTGTAGGTGGAGGAGCAAATCACGCAACGCCCCACCAACGGGATGGCTTCGATCCTCAGGCTGGCCCCCTCCAGCCAGGTACCCCGCACGGCCACGTCCCAAGTGGTGACCAATTGGGCAGGCTCCACGCAAGTGAAGTCGCCCACTTGGAGATGCACAACGTTGACGATGGGGTTGGAGGAACCATGCTGCTGCCGCCACTCCTGCATGGAGAGCAGCAGGCACTTGGTCATGTCGACTTCGTGCATCGTTCATCTCCACTTGCGATCGACCTGCATGTTGCAGGTGGTGTTGATCCAGCTCGGAATGGACTTTCGCGGCAACTGGCCACTCACGACCATATGGGCCATGGTGTCGCAGATCACCCGCGCTGCCATTAATGAGGTCATGTCGCTGATGTCATAGGGGGGCGACACTTCCACCACCTCAAGTCCACAAACGGGGACATTGCGAACAATCAATTCCAGCAGCTTCAGGGCTTCCCGCGGCAGGAGGCCGCCGGGCTCGGGCCAACCAGTTCCCGGCACAAAACCCGCATCAATGCAATCGATATCAAAGGAAATGTACACACAATCCGTACCATCCGTGGCCCGCTCAATGGCATACTTGGCCGCCGCCTCCAGACCCATCTCGGTGATATCGGTCACCGTGAGCACATTGGTACCCCGCTCGCGGCACACCTTCACCCCCTCGCGGGGCACCTGCCATCCCCCGATGCCCAGCTGCACCAGGTTCTCGGCCGGAGCATTGGCCATGTTGGTGGCATGGAACCAGGGGCAGGTATGCATCCGCTCATCCAGGTCGATCTCCTGGGTATCGACATGGCGATCGAAGTGGATGATGCCGACCTTCTTGTCACCTAAATGGCGACAAACCCCGCGAACAGTGGGAAAACCAATGGAGTGGTCGCCCCCCAGGATGATCGGGAAGGCCCCACTGGCGAACACGTGGGCGACACCCTTGGAGATCTGGTCAAAACTTTTCTCGTTATTGGCCGGAATCGTAAAGATGTCTCCCACATCACAGAGGGTGATCTGTTCGCGCAGATCCACGCCCATTTCGTAGTTGTAGGGGGTGTATAAAGCCGAAATCCGACGGATTCCCTGGGGGCCGAAACGGGTTCCCGGTCGATAGGTGGTGCCGCTGTCATGGGGCACCCCCAGGATCGCCACATCGAACTCGCCAACGCGATTGACGTCCTCGATATAGGGAGCCTTCATGAAGGTGTTAATGCCCGCATAGTGGGGCAATTCACCACGGGAGAAGGTGGAAATGCGTCGATCAACGATGCTTTCGGCAGCCTCCAGACCAAACCGGTGGCCCTGATCAACTTCCTGCTGCCAGCCCGTGAGAGGCAGGGCCCGTTCTTTCTCAAGGGCACGCATCCCCTCGCTGGGATGGATGCGCTCGAAGGCTTCATCAGCGCCCGAATTTGGAGCCATGGGATGGAGGGATCGGAGATAGAGCGGTCTCCCGGGCTTTTATCCCTCCGTGCTGTCGGCACTGCCGACCGATGACTCTCGGACCAGACGCTCAACAAGGAGCCGGAACCCTAGACATCCTTTCCGCCAAGTCACTTTCCCTGGATCAAAGCCAGCATGGGGTGACATTGGCTACAGAACCGGCAACCAGGGGGAAGGAGTCGGGCGCAGGGCCATCGCCAAAAATGGGCACCGCTTGCCGCTGCCTACCCATGGCTCTCGCCCAGCTTCCAGGGATCTCCCCTCGCCACGTCATCGGCGCCAGCGCCCTAGGGGCCCTGTTCGAATGGTACGACTTCTTTATGTACGGCTCCCTGGCGGTGCTGCTGGGGAAGCTCTTCTTCCCTCCCGGGGATCCCACCACGGGTTTCCTGTCCAGCCTGGCCACGTTCGGGGCGGGCTTCGTGGTGCGGCCCTTCGGCTCCCTGCTGTTCGGACGGCTGGGGGATCTGCTGGGCCGCAAGCCCACCTTTCTGCTCACAATCATGATCATGGGGGTCTCCACCCTGCTGGTGGGTCTGCTGCCCACCTATGGGCAGATCGGGGCGGCCGCCCCGGCCATGCTTGTGGGCCTAAGGCTGATCCAGGGTCTGGCCTTGGGAGGTGAATACGGCGGTGCCGCCACCGTCGTGGCCGAGCATGCGCCCCCCCAGCGGCGCGGCTTCGCCACCAGTTGGATCCAGATCACCACTCCTCTGGGGTTTCTGCTTTCCCTGGCGGTGATCCTCAGCGTCAGGCTCCTCGTGGGGGAGGCCGCCTTCACAGCCTGGGGATGGCGCGTTCCCTTCCTCGCCTCCAGTGTGCTGCTGGCCGTATCGCTGCGGCTGCGACTGCGGCTGGAGGAATCGCCGGCTTTCAGCCAACTGAAACGGGCCCGAAGACTCTCGAGCACGCCGCTGGGGGATGCCTTCGGCAACCGCCGCAACCGCCGGCTGCTGCTGCTCTCCCTGCTGGGGATCACGGCAGGGCAGGGGGTGGTGAGTTTCACCATCCATTTCTATGCCCTGTTCTTTCTTCAGCACACCCTGAACGTGGAGTCGGTGACGGCCTATCTGCTGGTCGGCAGCGCGATGCTGATCGGCACGCCACTGATCGTTTTTTTCGGAGCCCTCTCCGATCGGATTGGCGCCCAGCCGATCATGGTCACCGGTATGGGCCTGGCGGCCATCGGCTACCTGCCCCTGTTCCGAGCCCTGACCAGGGCGGTCAACCCTCACCATCCCCAACCCTTCGACCCCGCCCTACTGAATGGACCCCTCGCGGTAGCCCTACTGACCATGATGATGATCATGGCCGCGATGGTCTACGGCCCCGTCACCGCACGACTGGTTGACCTCTTCCCCACCGAGATCCGCTACACATCGATCTCACTTCCCTTCCACCTTGGCAACGGCTGGTTTGGCGGACTACTGCCCCTGATTGCCGCCTTTTTCGTGATAAAAACCGGCAACATCTACGCGGGTCTTTATTATCCGATCGGAGTCTGTGTGATGTCCATACTGGTCAGCCTGATCTTTCTGCGCCCGAAGCGCAACCAAGCCTGAGCAAGGCAGATGCGCTCCGGCCCACCGCAGGATCAGCCCCCAGGCCAGCAGCGTCACCTGGCGCCTCCAACTCCCGAGGCCCAGGCGAATCAACCCAAGCAAAACATGATCGTGAGTGATTCGCCTCGATGGCGATCGAGGAGGTGGTGATGGGCCACTCTGGAGTGCCGGCGAAGAACTAGAATCGGGCCCGAAATGGATCAATCAACCATGCCTCTCAGCGCAGCCAAGGAGGGCATCACAATGAGGGTCGACAGCCTGCCTGCCCACTCCATCCTGAGGGATCGCCTTATTGCCATGGGGGTTAAACCAGGAGTCCTGGTGGAGGTTCTACGGCGCGGAAAACCGGGCGGAATCCTCCATGTTGCCTGCGGCATCCTGGAGTTCATGATTCGCCAAGAACACGCCGCCCTGATCGACGTCAGCCAGCTGGCATGAAATTCAATTCCAGCAAAATTCTAGACAGATTTAATAACACTTAAACCATCGACAGGTCCATCCTCATTTCGCCGATCGCTGATCCGTTTCCCGATCACAGCGCCATCAGCAATCGCCCCCCTTGATACACAACCAGGGCCATCAACCAGGCAAACCCAAGCGACCAACTGAGCGACAAGATCGTGAACCCACGACTCTTGGACTCCTGAAGCTGGGCCGCCAACGTTCCCAGGCATGGAGTATACAAAAGCACAAAAGTCATGAAACTCAAGGCCTGCAAAGGGGTGATGGCGCTCTGGATGACACCCCCCAGATTGGCTTCACTGGTCTTGAAGATCACGGCCATCGCTCCCAACAGGATCTCCTTGGCGATGAATCCAAAAAACAGCGAAACCGTGAGCGCCGGATTCATGCCGATCGGACCCAGCAGGGGCTGAAAAACGTTGCCAATCCCATCGGCGAGGGTCTGCCCGGATCCCTGCACGGCCCCGGCCGGCAGGTTGGTCAACAGCCAGATCACGGCCGCCCCCACCAGGATGAACATCCTGGTGGTGACCAGGAAATTGAGCATGGCGGTCCAGGCGCGCCGAAGAATGGTCGCAGGGCTTGGTGACCGATAGGGCGGCAGTTCAAGGATGAAGGCCTCGCGGCTGGGGAAGGCCCGCTTGAACACCACACCGGTGATCACCGCCGCCAGAAAGCTCATCCCATAGAAGCCGAACACCACCAACCCCGGAGCCCACCAGGGCCTGGGGAAGAACGCTCCGGCCATGAAGATGAACACCGTGAGCCGGGCCTGGCAAAGCGCAAAGGGAATGCAAAGCATGGCCAACAGCCGCATGCCCCGATCCCGAATCACCCGGGTTCCCAGGATGGAGGGCACATTGCAACCGAAGCCCATCACCTGCAGCACGAAGGCACGGCCATCGAGACCCAGCCAACGCATGAAGCCATCCATCAGGAAGGCCGCCCGGGGCAGATAGCCCGAATCTTCCACCACCGCCAGGATCAAATAGAAGAGAAAGATGATCGGCAGAAAGGTGGCCACGGTGGCCACACCCAACCACAGCCCGTCCACCAAAAACCCACGCACGAACGGCGGAGCTCCGATACCAGCCAGGCCGGGTTCGAGCAGGGCGGACTGGATCCAAGCCAGGAGGCTGCCCAGCAGGTCCTGCAACGGTGCCCCCAGGACATAGAGCAGCTGAAACATCGCCATGACGATGCCCAGAAACAGAACAAGTCCCACCAACGGATGCAGCAGGAGGCGATCGACCAGGCGGGTGCGCCGGTTCAGCAGCCGTACCGGTAGCCGGACGCTATTCGCCACCAGCCGCTCGAGGGTCGTCTCAGTCGTGCTGAGCGTCTGATCGATCGGAGGCCTGGGCTGTTGGCCACCTTGCTGGACAGCCTCGATCAGGTCACGAATGCCCTGGTTATGCCGGGCGCTGATCGCCACCACCGGCACCCCCAGATCGGCGGCCAGCCGATGGTGGTCGATGGCGATCCCCAGGCGACGGGCCTCGTCACTCATATTCAGCGCCACGATCATCGGGAGGCCCTGTTGCCGCAGCTGCAGCACCAGGCGCAACTGGCCGGTGACCTGGCTGGCATTGAGCACCACCAGGAGGAGGTCAGGGGGGGTGTTGCGCAGAAAGCGCTGCACGATGGCCTCGTCCTCGCTGCTGCCGGAGAGGTCGTGGATGCCGGGGAGATCCACCAGGGTGGTGGGGTGGCCTGGGCGATCGTTCGGCATGGTGCCGCGCAACAGCTCCACCGTGAGCCCGGGCCAATTGGCGATCTGCGCGTTGCCGCCCGTGAGTCGGTTGTAGAGGGTCGACTTGCCGGTATTGGGCAGGCCCAGCAACGCCACGGTCCGAGCCCCGACCCTCCCGGCCTCGGCCGTGGCGTCCCCATGGCAGCTCCTGGGGCTGCACCAAGGGCGCCACCAACGCCCACCACCAGGAGACGCCGCTGGCGCGCAGTCACAGGCTGGCTCAGCCAACTCCCCCATCCTCAGAGCTCAAGCGTTACCGCCGTGATGTCTCGACAGCTCTAACCCCATCCACGGTCACAAGGGGCGATGGATGTTGCCGGTCGTGGTAACAAACCTCACGGTTCAGGGCGTCACGGGCAAGGACATCCCGAGCCAGGGGCCCCGAAGAACTCCTACAGCAGCGCCCGACGGGCGTTGGCGCCCAACCCAGCCGGCCCCCTATTCTGGCCCCAGAGCAATCCTGCAATGCGATTTCTGGCGCTGGCCACGTTGCTGGCCCTGATGGCCTTCTTCGCTGCCGGCGAGTTCGCGCTCATTCGCCTGCGCCCGAGCCGGGTACAACAACTTCTCGACGACGAGGAGCCCGGCGCCCGGGCGGTGGCACGGCTGCAGCACCGGCTGCGGCGGGTGTTGGTGGCCACCCAGATGGGTGCCGTGCTCGCCCTGCTGGCGGTGGGCTGGGCCGGCCGTGGCCTGGCGCTGGAGCTGGGGGGCTGGCTCCAGGCAGGCCTCCACCACCGCCTGCCCCAGGCCGGCCTGGATGCCCTGGTGTTCCTCACCCTGGTCCTACTGGCCACGATGGTGGGCGGCCTGCTGCCGAAGGCCTGGGTGCTGCATCGTCCCGAAGCTTCAGCCCTGCAACTAGCACCGCTGCTGGAGTCCCTCACGGGCACTCTTGGGCCCGTGCTGGTGGTGATCGAACGCAGCACCGGCCTGCTGCTGCGGCTGCTGGGGCTCCCCCGCAACTGGGATGACCTGGTGCCGGTGCTCTCGGCCGGCGAGCTGGAAACCTTGATCGAAAGCGGCAGTGTCACCGGCTTGATGCCCGACGAGCGCAGCATCCTGGAGGGGGTGTTCTCCCTGCGGGACACCTCCGTGCGGGAGGTGATGGTGCCCCGCTCCGGCATGGTCACCCTGCCCCTCGGCGTCACCTTTGCCGAGATGATGACCCAGGTGCACGACAGCCAGCACGCCCGCTTCCCGGTGATCGGCACCTCCCTCGATGACATGCGCGGCATGCTCGACCTCCGCCGGCTGGCGGAGCCGATCGCCCAGGGGCTGCTGCAACCCGACACCCCCCTGGCCCCCTATGTGCTGCCGGTGGCCCAGGTCCAGGAGAGCACCTCCCTCGCCGACCTGCTGCCCCTGATCCGCAGCGGCCAGCCCCTGCTGGTGGTGGTGGATGAACACGGCGGCACCGAGGGGCTGGTGACCGTGGCGGATCTCACCAGCGAGATCGTGGGCGATGAGGACAACCCCCTCACCGCCGCCCAGGACCTCCAGGCCCTGGTGGAGGGCGGCTGGTCGGTGGCGGGGGATCTGGAAATCTTCGAACTCAATCGCCAGCTGGGCCTGCAACTGCCCGAAGCGGAAGGCCATCACACCCTGGCCGGGTTTCTGCTGGAGCGGCTCCAGCACATTCCGGCCCCAGGAGAGGGCCTGCGCTGGAAAGGGTTCCGCTTCAGCGTGCTCACCATGGATGGCCCCCGGATTGAGCGGGTCCAGATCACGCCCACCACAACAGACGCAACTTGATCGTCGATAATGCCTTCACCTGCTCTGACCTTGCCATGAACCCTGTGCGCGTCGGGGTCATCGGCATCGGCAACATGGGCTGGCACCATGCCCGCGTGCTCAGCTTGCTCCGGGATGCCGAGCTGGTGGGAGTGGCCGATCCCAATGCGGAGCGCGGCCGGCTGGCGGTCGACCAGTTCGGCTGTCGCTGGTTTAACGACTACACCGCCATGCTGGACCAGGTGGAGGCGGTCTGCATCGCCGTCCCCACCCTGCTCCATCACCGGGTGGGCATGGCCTGCCTGCAGGCGGGCCTGCATGTGTTGATCGAAAAGCCGATTGCCGCCACCCAGGAGGAGGCCGCCGACCTGATCGGCGCCGCCGATGCCGTGGGCACCCTGCTTCAGGTGGGCCACATCGAACGCTTCAACCCAGCCTTCCGCGAACTCCTCAAGGTGGTCGCCGATGAGGAGGTGGTGGTGCTGGAGGCCCGCCGCCACAGCCCCAATCCCGACCGTGCCAACGACGTTTCGGTGGTGCTCGACCTGATGATCCACGACATCGACCTGGTGCTCGAGCTGGCGGCATCGCCGGTGGTGCGCCTGGCCGCCGCCGGGGGGCGCAGCTCCGATGGCCCGCTCGACTATGTGAATGCCACCCTCGGCTTTGCCAATGGGGTCGTGGCCAGCCTCACCGCCAGCAAGATGGCCCATCGCAAAATCCGCAGCCTGGATGCGCACTGCCGCAGCAGCCTGATGGAAACCGATTTCCTCAACCACAACCTGCGCATCCACCGCCGTTCCCGTGGCTCCGTGAGCGCCGAACACGGCGAATTGGTCTATCGCAACGACGGCTTCATCGAAGAGGTGAGCACCACATCAATTGAACCGCTCTATGCCGAACTGGAGCATTTTTTGCAGTGTGTGCGTGGCGTCGAGAAACCCGCCGTGGATGGCCTGCAGGCCTCCCGGGCGTTGCAACTGGCCAACCTGATCGAACAGTGCGTGGAACAGCCGAATCTGTGCATGACGCTGGCGCAGCCGGTCTAGGCCCTGCAAGCCGACAGGAGAGAGTGGGAGCCCCGCCCCTTCTTCCACCTCGGCCCATGACCGTTCCTGCCCTCCCCGCCTTGGTGACCCTGCTGGCCCTGGCCACGTACCAGGCCACGGCCCTGATCGTGGGTAAGGCCCGCTTCCAGCACCAGGTGAAGCCCCCCGCCATGAGCGGCCCCGAACCCTTCGAGCGGGCGGTGCGGGTGCAGCAGAACACCCTGGAGCAACTTGTGTTCTTCCTGCCGGCCCTCTGGCTGGCCGCCCTGCTCAGCAACGAGAGCACCGCCACGGTGCTGGGACTGATCTGGGTGGGTGGAAGGATCGCCTATGCGGTGGGCTATCTCCAAGCCCCGGAAAAGCGCGGACCCGGCTTCGGCATCAGCTTTCTCAGCAGCGTGGTGCTGTTGGTGATGGCAGCCGTGGGGACATTTCAGGCCCTCTGACGGGCTGAAGGCGGCCCCCAGGGCCTGGGCCTGCCCCGGAGCTCAGAGGAAGCCGCCGGGCCGTGGGCGGCTGCTGGAGAGGGACACATTGGCGGCCGGAGCCGCCGTGGGCAGGGTCACGGGCCGGGGCTGCTGGGGCACCGCCACCACATTGAAGGCCAGCGACCAACGCTCCCCCTCCCCGCGAAAGGGCGCCACCGAATGGGGCTGCCAGGCGGGAAACACATAAAAATCACCGGGCACCGGCAGCACGTAGTGGGCCATGCCGGTGCGGAAGCTTTGGATGTGCCACTCCTCCGGGCCATGGAAACAGAGCTGGCCATCGAAGCGCTCAGCACTGATCTGGGGCGGCACCTGTAGGAACAACACGCCCGAAAAGCTGCCGCCATGGGTGTGGGTGGGGTTGTAATCGCCGGCGCGTTGCACATTCAGCCACAGATCGATCATTTGCAGCCCATAACGGCCGGGGGTCCAGGGACCACGACCCTGGGGGGGCTGCTGATCGATCACATGGCGGATCCAGCGCTCACATCCCGGCAGGATCACCGTCTGGCACAGCTGTTGCACCGCCGGGTGGTCAGGGGGTAATTCCCGTTGCTGGGCCAGCTGGCCAGCCAGCTTGGCGGAGGCGTCCGGGGCGAGCTCTGGGTGCTCCAGCAACGCCGTGGCCAACTGGTGGAGCCCCTGCAACAGGGAGGGGGGCAGCTGTCCCTGGAGCAGATAGCGGGGGAAGAGGCTCTGCACCTCCATCCTTACCGGTCCGTCGGGCGGTGGGCCGGCCATGGCAAGGACGCGTGGGGAAGTGGGGTGACGCTAGGACGATCCAGCGGCCGGCTCAGACGGCCACGTAAGCCTCGACCGCATCACTGAGGCGCCGCAGCCCGGCCAGGCCGTCGCGCTCCAGATTGCGGACCCGATCGCGGCTGATCCCCAGAATGCGGCCAATGCCGGTGAGACTCATCGGTTCCTCGCCCTCCATCCCGTAACGCATCTTCAGCACTCGCGCTTGGAGCTCCGGCAAGCGGTCGAGCAGGGCCCGTAGATCCCCCTTCAGGCAGTCCCCATCCACCAGCTCCGCCGGGCCGGCCCCATCCCCGGCCAGCAGGTCCAACAGCTCGGTGTCGTCCCCATCGCCCACCTTGGTTTCCAGGCTCACCGGCTGCCGCGCCCGGCACAGCAGCTCCTTCACCTCCTCCTCCGGCAGTTCCACCGC
>CAIOCZ010000152.1 GCA_903856805.1 uncultured cyanobacterium
ACCGGCATCATCCAACAGGAGGAGTTACTGCTGATCTACGCCGGAGCCGCTGATACGGCTACGTCCTTGGTGGAACTTGGGTTGGCTGATCTGATGCTCAGCGGCTTATCGTCAGTATCGTGATTCAGTGAACACCATGGAGATCGTGGTTCGGCTAGCTTTTTAACAGGCGTTTTTAAGAGCAGTAATGATTGTGCGGGCAGCTGACGGCAGCAGAAAAAACGATAATGCAAGTGAAACAACTCAATGGCAAACATTCCTTGAGCCTGCGATTTCAGCGGAGACGCCTCCGACGTGAAGAGTCTGTTGTCAAAGATGCAGAGAATGTTGAAGAAGATAGCCAATGCTGACGACATAGTCGATGGGGATGTCGAGACCATGGTGCAATCGGCATTAGCAATCGACGCTGATTCAAGCGTTGACAATTCTGACGTGGCTACGCTGATACAAATGATGCGATGCATGCGCAAAGCGATGGACTACGCCCGTGACACTGGCGACGGGCAGTGAGACTACGCTGCGAACAGATTTCTGACAACGTCAATCAGGATAGAGTCACTGCGGATTGACGCCCGAATTGCCTTCTGACATGCCCAAGCAATCGGCGAACGCAGGCACTGGAATCGAGGTGATCGTCACAAACGTAAGAAACAATCGACGGATAGTGCCTGATTATCTATTCATAGGCCGCTCAGAAGCCAGGGGCGGCCCCGGCAACAACCCAACCTTTTCTCAACTGCTGCAAGTATTAGATCACCGATGGCTTAACCAAGGCCAGCAAAATTCAAAAGCTTGCGAGCGCGACAGATTTTTTATCTTCGTCGAGGACCCAATTGGGTCATGGATTCGGCCGAGCAAGCGCCCAGCCCTGATCCGCCCTACCCCCCGAGATCACAACGATCCAGCTCCATCACCTTCACCCAGGCACGCACGAAGTCGTGGATGAAGCGCTCGGCACCGTCGTCTTGGGCGTAGATCTCGGCGATGGCGCGCAGTTGGCTGTGGGAGCCGAAGATCAGGTCGGCGCGGGTGGCCGTCCAGCGCAGGGAGCCATCGCTGCGCTGTCGGCCTTCGTAGGTGGTGGAGCTGCCGGGGGCCGGCGCCCACTGCAGCTCCATAGCCAGCAGGTTGGTGAAGAAATCGGGGCTCAACACGCCGGGCCGATCGGTGAACACGCCGTGGCGGCTGCCGCCGCTGTTGGCGCCGAGCACCCGCAGGCCGCCCACCAGCACCGTGAGCTCCGGGGCGCTCAGGCACAGCTGCTGGGCCCGGTTGATCAGCAGCTCCTCGGCGCGCACCGGCAGGCCCGCCGACTCCCAGTTGCGGAAGCCATCGGCCTGGGGTTTGAGCACGTTGAACGACGCGCTGTCGGTCTGGTCGTCGCGGGCATCGGTGCGGCCGGGATGGAACGGCACCGCCACCGCAACGCCCGCCGCCTCCGCGGCCTTCTCCACCGCAAAGCCACCGGCCAGCACGATCAGATCCGCGAGCGATACCCGTTTGCCATCGCCGCGGCCCTGAGCAAAGGCCGCCTGGATGTCCGTCAGGGTCTCCAGCACCCGCGCCAGCTGTGGCGGATCATTCACCTCCCAGCTGTGCTGCGGGGCCAGCCGGACGCGGGCGCCGTTGGCGCCGCCCCGCTTGTCGGAGCTGCGGAAGCTGGAGGCCGAGGCCCAGGCGGTGGCCACCAGCTCGGCAACTCCCAGCCCGGCGCCCCAAACCCGCTCGCGCAGCTCCGCCACCTCGCCGGCCTCGATCAGCGGATGATCAACCGGCGGCAATGGGTCCTGCCAGATCAGCTCCTCGGTCGGCACCTCCGGCCCCAGATGCAGCGCGCGCGGTCCTAGATCGCGGTGGGTGAGCTTGTACCAGGCCCGCGCGAACGTATCGGTAAAGGCCTGGGGATCGTCGCGGAAGCGTAGGGCGATCGGCGCCAGGATCGGATCAAAGCGCAGAGATAGATCCGCGGTGGTCATGATCGGCGCCGCACTGCGGCCCGGCACATGCGCATCCGGAATCATGTGCTCCGGCGCCACATCCTTCGCCACCCACTGCCACGCCCCAGCCGGACTCTTCGTGAGCTCCCACTCGTAGGTGAACATCATCTCGAAATAGCCCTGGTCCCAACGGGTGGGGTTCGGCTTCCAGGCGCCCTCGATGCCGCTGGTGATCGTGTGCTCCGCCCTACCGCTGCCCTGTCGGTTATGCCAGCCCAGCCCCATCTCCTCCAGGGGCGCCCCCTCGGGCTCGGGCCCCAGGTTGTCGGCCGGCGCGGCGCCATGGCACTTGCCGAAGGTGTGGCCGCCGGCCACCAGCGCCACGGTTTCCTCCACTGTCATGCCCATGCGAGCGAAGGTGTCGCGCACATCGCGGCCGGAGGCCACCGGATCGGGGTTGCCGTGAGGACCCTCGGGGTTCACGTAGATCAGCCCCATCTCCACCGCCGCTAGCGGCTGCTCCAGGGCGCCATCACCGCTGTGGCGTTCATCGCCCAGCCAGCGGCTCTCCTTCCCCCAAAACACATCCTCCTCCGGTTGCCAGATGTCGGTGCGGCCGGCGGCGAAGCCGAAGGTGGGGAAGCCCATCGACTCCAGTGCCACAGTGCCGGTAAGGATGATCAGATCCGCCCAGGAGATGCGGTTGCCGTAGCGTCGCTTGATCGGCCAGAGCAGACGGCGGGCCTTGTCGAGATTGGTGTTATCAGGCCAGCTGTTCAGCGGCGCGAAGCGCTGGTTGCCGTGGGCGGCGCCGCCGCGGCCATCGGCGCTGCGGTACGTGCCGGCGCTGTGCCAAGCCATGCGGATGAACAACCCCCCGTAGTGACCCCAGTCGGCCGGCCACCAGGGCTGGGAGTCGGTCATCAGGGCCCGCAGGTCGGCCTTGAGCGCCTCGTAATCCAGCTCGGCAAAGGAGCGGGCGTAGTCAAAGGTGGGGCCGAGCGGATTGGCGGCCGGGTTGTGCTGGTGCAGGATCCCCAGGTCCATCACCTCAGGCCACCACTGGCGATTGCCGGGGCCGGCGGCGGGGGTCACGGCGCCGACGTGGCCGTGGAACGGGCAGGTGAGATCCGACATCGGGCGGGGGCGCTCGGGGGCGATCCGGGCAGGAAACGTTCATCAAGAACCTATCCACAACCGCCGAATCCGACCACGGATGCCCCCTCGCCCCAGGCGGGCCGCTCCCCTCAGGCCTTGCGGGTGGCTACCGCCCGCCGCCTTGCCGGATACAGCTCCCGGCACAGGCCGCACCCCATGCCGTCGCAGCCGCGGGCCGTGCAGTGCTCGCGGCCATAAAAGATGATCTGCAGGTGCAGGCGGTTCCAGGCGCCGCGCGGGAACAGGCGCTTGAGATCGGTTTCGGTGCGCGCCACGCTCATGCCGCTGCTGAGGCCCCAGCGCTGGGCCAAGCGGTGGATGTGGGTGTCCACCGGGAAGGCGGGCACGCCGAAGGCCTGGGCCATCACCACCGAGGCGGTTTTGTGACCAACGCCGGGCAGGGCCTCCAGCGCCGCAAAGCTGCGCGGCACCTCGCCGCCGTGGCGCTCCAGCAGCAGCTCGGAGAGGCGCCTGACGTTCTTGGCCTTGGTGCGGGCCAGCCCCAGCTGGCGGATGTGGCCCAGGATCGTCTGCTCCTCCAAGGCAGCCATCGCGGCCGGATCGGGACCGGCGGCGAACAGGGCCGGCGTCACCTCGTTCACCTTCTTATCGGTGCATTGGGCGCTGAGCAGCACGGCCACCAGCAGGGTGAAGGGATCCCGGTGGTCAAGGGGCACCGACGTCGTGGGGTAGAGCTCGTCGAGGCGGCGCACTATCAGGGCCGCCCGCTCCGCTTGGCGCACGGCGGGTCGTTGGCAACAGCAGCGCCGACATTAGGGCCGGTTTGTAGGTTCGATCCAGCCCACCATGCCCACGGCGGTGGCGGTGGCGGTGGCGTGGGCGTGATCGTGGACGGCTGCCCGCCGCGTCTGCCCCTCAACCTCGACGCGATTCAGGCCGACCTCGACCGCCGCAAGTCTGGCCAGAGCAAGATCATCGCCCCCCGCAAGGAGGACGACCGGGTGGAGATCCTCAGCGGCCTGCTCGATGACGTCACCCTCGGAACGCCGATCGCCATGCTGGTGAGCAACAAGGACCAACACCCCCAGGATTACCAGGAAATGGCGGTGGCCTTCCGCCCATCCCACGCCGATGCCATCGACCAGGCCAAATACGGCATTCATGGCCCACCTTCAGGCCAACCGTATTGCCATGAAGCAGGGGACGACCCTGCCGCTGCCGGTGCTCAAGGCCAAGGCCGCTCTTGCGCTCGATCAGGCTCAGGCCCAGATCCAGCGCGAGCGCAACGTCCTTCCCGCCAGCGATCAGATGCGGCTGCTGCCAGAGCTTCTACGCAGTGCCATCTCGTCTCTGGCCCTGGCCGGATCACCAAGGCCCTCCGCGCGTGCAGTCCCTGTCCGGACTGGTTCACCGCAGCTGAGCCAGAGCGCCGTGGGATAACGGCGCTTGAGGTCATGGATTTGCTCCGCATGGTGTTCACCCACCGTGGCGCTTGTGTTCAGTTCCTGGGGGCTTGGTGGATGGTTGCTCACTATTTCACCCAGAATGTTGTATTGGATGACGGGTCGGAAGCGTTGTTGACCCAGGCGATCTTGTTGATGGAGAACTTGATACTGATGGATGAGTTCATTCCACTGGGGTCTGCTGCAGGCATTCCGTTCGATCAGGAGGGGACGTTCCTCGATTGGTGACAGGATCATCAAGGCCCCGCCCAGGATCAGGTATCC
>CAIOCZ010000153.1 GCA_903856805.1 uncultured cyanobacterium
CGGTCGCCGGCCGCACCGCCCAACTGAAGCGAGGCCGAGCCGAGGCCATCGCCGAAGAGGTCATCACCGCCGTTGGCGACCGGCCCAGCTTTGCCGCTGAAACCGGCGTTCCAGAGGGCCGATGGAGCCAGATTCAGGCCAACCAGCGCGTCAACCTGCTGCAGAGACAACACTCCTCAGCCCCAGCGATGACCCGTCAGATTCGACGAAAAATCGCCAAGAATGGCCTGATCTCGCCCTTGGTGTCGGGTTAAGAGCTGGGATTGATGGAGGCCCTAGAGCTCGATCCCCCGCTGACGCTTGTCTGCCGTGCCCTCCATCTGGAGCGGGAGGGCGACCCGGTGGAGCCAGGGTGCGGCCAAGGAGTGACAATCCGATCAACTTGCTCACCTACGCCCAGTGCCGGCTCGCTCTCGAGGGGGACTCCCACGCGGCGGAGGCAGATGCGCTGGCCGAAACGATCAAGAACCAACAGCGCCGCAGGGATGACGAGGGCGTGCAGCTGCTGTTGCCGGGGCAGGACGTAGGGATTGATGTCGCTCGGGGCAACGACGGCTCAGCTCTCAGCCTTGAAATAATGCAGTATCTGCATAGCAACAGGGATGTCGCGTGCCCCGCTGCCCTGTTCTCTTCCCAGCAGACTGCGGTAGAACAGCTGTGTGAACGCGGCACCGTGGGTCAGCGCCAGGGATAAGCACCATGCGTCAGGCAGCCAAAACCAGCGCCCGTCTCGCTATCCATCGAAGCCGGCGGCCCTGCAGCGGGCCCTGCAGCGGGCCCAGGAGCAGAGCCGGCGGCAGGACAACAGCCGACCAGAGCTGGAATACCTCTGGGATCTGCACCCGGTGGTGGATTGGCTGGCCGACCGGGGCCAGATCACCTTCCCGCGCCATCATGCGCCGGTGCTGCAGCTCACCGATGGCCTCGATCCAGGCGCGGTGGTGATGGTGTTTCAAGGGCACGATCCCCAATCAAAAAGGGGTGACGGTGGTGCAGGAATGGGTGGCGGTGCGCTTTGCCGGCACGGGATTGAAGGTGAGTTGTTGTTGGCCGAGGGCCTCCAGCAGCCGCCCCAACACTTGCTGCTCCGCGGCCTGGAGTTCTCCATCCGCCGCCACGATCAGGCAGAAACAGCGCGCCACCGATTCCCGGTTGGCTGCCTCCTGGATCGATCCCAGGGCTGCACAGATCCCATCAAGATCCGCATCCACCTTCTCGGCCAGTCGCAGCACCTCCTCCTCAGGCAGGGCCAGCTGCTTGAGGAAGGTTAGATACACCTCCCGTTCCTTGTCGTCAAACGTCCGATCGGCCAGCGCCAGGGCCATCAACCCTTCCAACACGGCCACCTCGGCCTGTTCATTGCGGCCGATCTGACCCTGCAGGCGCTGGGTTTCTTCCCGCAGCGCAGCTGATACCCGAACGCCATGGCGTACCCGGGTGGCCATCATCCGCGTGGTGGTGTAATTCCATCCTGCTGAGATGGCCGTACCCACAATGGGCACCGCGGTCTTGATGATTGCTTTTTGGGTGATCTGCTTGGCGATTCGGGGTCCCAGCACCTGACTCGCCGCCGCCTGGATCATGGGTGTGTTGCCATGGATCAGTCGAAACAGCTGGGCCCGTGCAACCTCCGGTCCGTAGGCCTTGATCCCCAGGCCGCCCAGCTCAGCTGCCTTGACGCCATACACCACCCCAAACAGCCGGGTGAGTTCCTCAGGATCGTTGGCATCCAGGGGGACGCCGTACACCAGATGCAGGTCGTAGGCCAGGCGCAACTGCAACCGCACCGTGTAGAGCACTTCCGCCATCACCCCGGTGATCGCCGCCGGGATGGCCATCCCGGCCGTAAGCACGGCAGCACTGGCCGCAGCACCCGAGACACCACCGGCCACCGCCGCATAGGTCTCCGCCAATTCGCACAGCTTGCCGGCGATCGCATCGGTGGGTAGGCCTGGATACTTGGCGCGTAGATAGGCCGCTCCGCCCTGCTGCATCACCCTCTGGTCGTAGCTGCTCAGACAGCTCTGGATGAACTTGGCAAACCACGAGCCATCCTTGATCGCCTGGAACCCAAAGGAGTTGACGGTTTTCTTTTAAATCAGCCAGTTCAGCCAGAATCGCCGCTTTGATCGCTTCCGGTTCGTAGCCGCCGCCGTCAGCGGCAAAATTGGCATTGGGCATGGGGCTTGAACAGAGGATCAACTGATCGCCCAACCTTATCCCCTGGGGCGGAATTATGCAGAGAATACATAATCGCTCTGTCCGTCTTGGATTAGGGCCATTCCCTTGGCAGCTCGGTACAGGCGCCTATTATGGAATCACTATTTGTGGCATCAGTTGCTCCCCTCCGTTGTTGCCAGCGAGCTGGAGCAGGTCGCCGCTGACGCCATCCGTACCCCCTTTCACCCCACCACACCGGGGTTCAAGGGAAAGTGCTCATGTGGAGGTTTCAGCTCAGCTGCTGTCGCACCTCCGCGTGGAATTCCTCCAGCTGCTTTAGCAACTGCCGGCGTTCAGCTGGCAGGGGTGTGGGCTCGGCGTCATAGCGGGCCAGCACTGCGAAGTCATCGAGCTCCAGCAGTTCTGGTGCCACGCCCAGAGTTTCGCCGCAGCGGGCGAGCTCCTGCAGCAGGCGTTGCAGCGAATGGCTGCGGGGAGGTTCCTGGCAGTGGAGCACCAGCAACGCCTTGAGCAGCTTCTCCAGGGTCTGTTGCGCCAGAAAGCCCCAGTCCTCATCAGCAATCGTTGCGGGATCCAGGGTTCCCCTCAGGCTGCCCAGATGCCTCTCGGCCAGCCGCAGCAACAGCAGCGCGTCCTCAGCCGGCGACATCAAGCTCCTTCCCCTCGCGCAGGGCCCGCGCCACCACATGCCAGCGGGAGCCCGCCAGGCGCTCGGCATCCTCCTCCCCTACCACCACCAGATCCACGCCCACCGACAAACTCAGCGGCCGTAGTGCCGCCCGCAGCAAACGCAACGCCTGTTGCCGTTCCTGCGGGGTGAGCGTGGCCTGGGGCATCACCACCAGCAGATCGAGGTCGGAATCAGGCCGCGCATCCCCCCGCGCCCGGGAGCCAAACAGCAGCACTCGCCCTGGCCTGGGTTGAACCCCGGCCAGGGCAGCCTTCACCGCCTCTAGGTCGGCGTCGATCGTGGTGGCTTGGATCGCCATCTCTGCAGGGTAGGGGGATCCTTGGGGTCAGAGCCCATAGGGATTCAGCAGGGCTACCTCTCGAAGTCGGCATCCTGTCCCACCTCGGGCATGGAACCCAGCAGTTCCGCCAGATTGCGCCGTGGCGGGCTCATCAACGCCGCCGCCAGGATGGCCCGATGCTCGGCTTCGGCACTGCGGCCATGGGCTCCGGTGCCCGCTTCTTGAGGGCCTGAACAAGCCCCTCATCCACGCCACGGACCAACAAATCAGCCATAATTCCCAATCCCTATTACTATCAATGATAGCGGGGCTCCTGAGGCGATGTCTGCCAGGTCTCAATCGAAGCCAGGCGCCCCATCCAGCTCCCGCAGCATGCGCGCATCCGCCTGGGCCAGCTCCCGGAGGTTGGCCCAGGCGGATGCGTTGTTCGACCATTCTCACCTGGGATGGAGTGATGCAGAAACTGCATAATCCTGGGGGCCGCCGGCGCATCAGAGGGTTGGTTGTGGCAGCTCTCCATTCACCTCGAATTGCTGGCGCCGGAAATGATGCACCGTGTTGTCATCCAAGCAACGGATCGAGACGTCCTGGCCGTTGGCTTCCAGCTGCACCTCCACCGGATCAAACGGTGTGCTGGTGAAACCACAGCAACTGATGACTCCCACCTGAACCACATCCTCAACGCTGCGCGCCGAGTGGTATTCAAAGGCCTCAATTCCAGCTTCACGCATTTGCCTGCCAATGCCCTGGCAGAAATGGCTGTCCACAGGATCACGCAATCTGGCCTGAAGTTCTCTGCTGCCATGGTCCTGCAATTTCAGGCCCCTTGCGGTGCGCACCTGCACGTGGAAGAGGGTCTTTCGCATCGCGGTGCTGCGGGGAAAGGGCTGCTCGGGCCCATCCTGAAACACCAGCTCGTAGTACGCCCCCTCCAGCAGACAGCCGAATCGGCTGCGGGATCCATAGAACAACCCCCGCTCCCAGCGTGTGGCAAACCGCGATCCGTGGCGCTTCCGATAGCGAAAGGGAGTGAGCAGCAGGCGATGCCGCACCGCGCACTCCTCGGCGCTGGGTAGCTCTGGCTTGCTGGCCTCCAGAAAGTCCTCCAGCCAGGCCTGCTCATCCAGGCTGTCCGTCGTCCGGCGGGTGGCCTGAGCGCCCTGTTGTTCCACCAGCCGCAGCACCACCCCATCCAGCTGGGCGAGAGCCTTGAGATCCACAGGGGTTCTCTGGCTCACGGCCGGCCACGCATGGCATCGAGGTAGTGCACCAGCTCCACCAGCTGCTCCGGATCCTGCAGCTGCTCCCGCGGCAGGCCTCCCGTATGGCGGTTGGCTGTGTTGATCCAGTGCCGCATCAGCTCGGTGTCGTCGCCCACCAGGGCCGAGAGGCTGCGATGCAGGCGCAGCACCAGGGCAAGCATCCGCTGGGTGTGCAGATCGATGCGACCCTGCGCCCGTGCCTGCTCGAAAAAGGTGCGACTTTTGCCGATCGCCTGGGCCGTCTCCTGGGCCGACAGCCCCAGTTCCTCCCCAGCGCGCTGCAGCGCCTTACGCAGCACCAGGTTCCCGTTGCCCCCGCCGGCCGTCGCACTCGTGAGCTCCTGTACCTCCACGACCCTCACACCATCTCCGAGCATCATGCCTCAAAAGCGGCAGCAAAGGCAGTGCTGCCTCGATCGAGGCACGGCCTGCGCGGGCGCCGCCTCTGCGGTGGCCGCCGCTGGGTGGCCGTTGGTCGCACCGGGGAACGGCTGGATCTGGCGGCCACGCCCCTCTCCTGTGCTGCTGATCAGCACATCAGCGGGCGTTGTTTGTTCATCACCTCTGAAATGCGTCCGCTACTGCCGATCACATCTTGAGCTGATGGGGTAATGCTTGGCCTCATAGTCGTCCACCAAAACTGTCAAAACCTCAAGTCGGTCCCTTTCAGGGCTGCCTGCTGCGGCATCCAGGCAGCGGTCGATGTCTTGAAGCGCAAGCTCGTAATCGGCTTCGTTGTGAATGGGTTTAATGGGTTGCATGGCGTGTCTCAGACTATTGAAGCGTCGATCTTGTCGTATTCGGTGTAGCTGCCAACAAAGCGGATGAAGACCGCCTTGAGTTCGCATTGAACCTTGAAGATAAGTCGGTACTTATTGCCACCGATGTTGAACACCACCCTGTTGTTGGCGAGAAAACTGGCGCTTGCGAACATGGCCTTGATCTTCTTGGGATCACTCCAACTGGCCGCCTTGGCCTAGGCATACCAGACCTTGAGAGGTTGCTCAGCATCACCATCCCAAAGCGCCTGATCACCAAGGGAATCAAGGTCGCTCTCCACTCGCCAGGAGTGAACAGGAGGGTCCCAGTGCTTACTTTCAAGCATGGCTTGAATCTCGCCTATCTCGAGCTCATTTATGCTGCGCGTTGGCATTGCAAACCTCCGCCATGGCTTGACTCTAAGCGCGCTCCAGCCACTGAAGTTGCTTCGCTCCCTAGCGAGCGGTCAACATCCCACGCCCTTACATCTCTTACGATCAGGGCCTGGCCAGAGCAAGGTTCTTGGCGCAGCTCATGACCCCACAAGCTGAGTTTTAGGCCGCTGTTCTCGATCAGCTTCGCCGTGCGCCGCTCGATCCTCCAGCCCAGGCAGCACTGCTGCAGGCGCTGACCTCTGTGGCCCCGCGGGAAGGTGCCGTTGCCGCCAAAGCAGACGGCCCGCTCGCCGAATGGCTGGGAGAGCCCCCCTCCAATGCCGCCCAGCTCGAGTTCGAAGCACTCCGGCGCAGTTTTGCCCTCCGCCATCAGCTCCTGGCCTGCAGCATCGGTACAGCCGAGGTGACCGAACTCCTCGCCGCCGGCAGCCGCCAGACGGTGCACGACCGCCTCAGGGCCGGCACCCTGCTGGGGATCCTTGATCAGGGGAAATGGCGCTTCCCCCTCTGGCCGTTCGACGCCGATGGCCCCAACGGTGTGATCGACGGCCTGGCCCTGGTGCTGCAGGCCCTGCAGGTCTCCAACCTGGCCAAGGCCCGCTGGCTGCAAAAGCCCCATCCGGTTTTCGGCGGCTCCACCCCCTTGGAACTGCTGCGCCACGGCCGCCTCGAAGACGAAGTGGCGGAAGCGGGCCAGGTGGGTCGTGGTCAGGATTGATCCACCCCCTCGCACCAGGCCTTCACCACGCTGCTCACGTACAATCAGTTTGTACATATAGGAGTGTTGGGCATGGCCCTCGTCTCCGTTTCCGATCTGCGGCAGAACCTGCCTGCTTTCCTCAAGCGCGTTCAGGCTGGTGAAGAGCTGCAGGTGACATCCCGCGGACGAATCATTGCCCGCATCGCTCCGGAGCGGGACCCTGCCGAAGATGCCCGACAGTGGCTGCTGGATCTGCGTGATCGCGTCTCCCTTATCGATGTGGTCCAAGGGATCCCGGATGTGGAGTGGAGTGGTGATGCGGATCATCTGTGACACCCACATCCCTCTGTTCTGGGCCAATGCTCCATCGCGCCTCAGCGTCAGTGCCGCCGCAGCCCTGGAGCAAGGCCGGCAAGAGGGCCAGCTGGCCATCGCCGACATCTCGCTGTGGGAGTTGGCCCTCCTGATCGATCGCGGCCGCCTTCAGCTTCCAGGCCATGTAAGCCCTGTTGACTATCTCTCACGGCTGCTGCAGGCCCTTCGTTTGCAGGTACTGCCAATCACGGCTGATATCGCTGTTCTCTCCCGCAGCTCCATGTTTCAGCATGGCGATCCAGCTGATCGCCTGATCGCGGCTACGGCACTTCACGGTGGCTGGCCGTTGATCACCGCTGATGAAAAGCTCCGTGCTCTGCCAGACCTTCACTGCATCTGGTAGCAGCAGCTGCCATCTTGATCCCATCGCCTTCCTCCTCGCCGACAGCGTCTAATCCAGCCTTGAGAAGCTCAGTGGAGAAGAGCAGAAAGCTGCCAAGCTCGCCGCCTTCGAGCTACAAATCAATTCCGCCAATCCTGGTCTGCAATGCCACCGTCTCGACAACATCAAGGACAAGAACTTCTGGTCAGCCCGTGCCAGCCGTGACATCCGCCTGATTGTCCATCGGGTCGAGAGCAGCGTCGTACTCGGCTAGGTCGACCATCACAATCCCGCTTACGACTGGGCTTCGCGGCGAAAGATCGAAACCCATCCCATCACCGGCGCCGCTCAGATCGTGGAGATCCGCGAAACGGTTCGCGAGATTCAGATCCCCCTCCACATCCCCGCAGAAGCAGCGACCAATCCCGAGCCCAAGCGGCCGCTCTCCAACCCTCACGGAAGCCGACCTGCTCAGCTACGGCGTTCCTTCCGAGTGGATCCCGGATGTCCGCACGGCGGACGACGACATGCTGCTGGTGATCGCCTCCCATCTCCCCGGTGAGGCTGCCGAAGCGATCATCGATCTGGCGACTGGCACCACACCCACCAAGCCGGAGGTAAGGCCGCCAGACCAGAGCAATCCCTACGAGCACCCCGACGCCCAGCGCCGCTTCCGGGTGCTCACCGGCACCGAAGAGCTGGCTAGGGCACTGGACTACCCCTGGGAGCGCTGGATCGTCTTCCTTCACCCCAGCCAGTCCGACTGGGTGAGCCGCTCCTTCCATGCCCCCACCCGTGTGCAGGGCTCTGCTGGTACGGGCAAAACCGTGGTGGCCCTGCACCGCGCCGTTCATCCGGCTCGCAGAAACCCCGAAGCCAGGGTGTTGCTGACCACCTTCTCCGAGCCCCTAGCGGCCCTACTGCAGGACAAACTCCATCGCCTGATCCAGAGGGGAGCCCAGCCTGATGGCGAGGCCTTCGTGGTGGACGAATGTCAGGACATCACCGCTGGCCAGCTCCGGTTCCTGGCCGCACTGGCGGGCACCAGCACCGATGCCCTGTTCTTCGCGGGGGATCTCGGCCAGCGCATCTTCCAGCAGCCGTTCTCTTGGACCCAATACGGCGTGGACATCCGCGGCCGCTCGCGCACCCTGCGCATCAACTACCGCACCTCCCACCAAATCCGCAGCCAAGCCGATCAGCTGCTCGATCCGGAATCCCGCGACGTGGACGGCAACGTCCAGGACCGCCGCGGTGCCATCTCCATCTTCAACGGTCCGGAGCCCGACATCCGGGAGTGCGACGACACCGACAGCGAAACCGAGCAGGTGGCGGACTGGATTGAGCAACACCGCAGCGAAGGCCTCACCCCCAGGGAATTCGGCATCTTCGTGCGCAGCGAGGCCGAAATCACCCGCGCCGAATCAGCGCTGCAGTTGGCTGAGCTGTCCTACGAGCGTCTGCAACCCTCGGCCATGCGCCTCGGTAGCAAGGCCACCCTCTCCACCATGCATCTGGCCAAAGGCCTGGAGTTCCGGACCGTGATCGTGATGGCCTGCGATGAAGACGTGATCCCCAATGCGGAGCGCATTAAGGCCATCACCGACGACAGCGACCTCGATGAAGTGGTGGCCACCGAACGCCACCTGCTCTACGTGGCCTGCACCCGCGCCCGGGATCACCTGCTGATCACCAGCGGCGATACCTGCTCGGAGTTTGTGGAGGACCTGCTCGGGTGAACCCGCCAGCACGGGACCAGCTTCAGATCGCCCAGGCCGCTCGGCTTGGCTTGATCGAGCCGCCGGTGGAGCAGGCCCTTCATACCCTGCGACGGGTGCGCACGGGACTACATCCTGCTGATCACCATCCTGGTGGCGTTTCTTGAGGCCGCTGCTCAGCAACTCTCTCCTCAACCGCCAGCGGTGGTGATGGACTTTGGAGGTATTCACTCGCCACGCTCGGACCCTGATGAGCCCGCCTGATGCGCTTCCGCCTTGGCGCCCGCTTCTGAGAGGTGCCCGAGAGCGTGAGGGGCGCTCTCCCCAGGCCCGCTGGCTGCAGCTGGCCACGGTGGCGGCCGATGGCACACCAAGGGTGCGCACCCTGGTGTTCCGGGGTTGGGCTGGCGCCACAGCGTTGGATCTACTCACCGATGGCCGCAGTGCCAAGCCCGCCGAGCTGGTCCACCAACCTGCAGTGGAATTGTGTTGGTTGCTACCCCGTGCCCGCTCGCAGTTCCGCCTACGCGGATGCCTGCAGACCCTGTCGCTTGAACAGGAGCCGAGGGAGCGCGAACGCCACTGGCAGATGCTCTCCCCCAGTGGGCGCGCCTTGTGGGGATGGCCCCCGCCCGGGGAGCCCTTCAACTCCGAGGCAGCCTTCCCCGAGCGGCTTCCAGATGGATCGCCGCTGCCGGATCACTTCCAGCTGTTGCGCATCGCCCTGAATCAGGTGGAACTGTTGGAGCTCACGAGCCATCCCCACCGCCGCCGGTGCTGGAGGGAGAGCACGGGGTGGGTCGAGGAACTCCTCAACCCATGAGGAAGGCAATGACTAAAACCTCCTCCAGCAATGCCCCACCTCAGGCGGCTGGCCACGGGTGAGAACCAACGCAGGCCTCACGCCAACCCAACTGCGCACCCCGATCGCCATCTCGGCGCTGTTCTATGCGGCCAGCTGCGCCTTCCTCTCTGGTGCCCTGCCCCGCAGCAGCCGCCGAGGTTCGGGCCAAGCACCTGCGGTGGGGACTACGATCCGGCCATCCGCCTGAGCCGTACGCGATGGATCCGGTGCCATCCACCCGCGCCCATTCCCCCCATCTCGATGCCATCAATCTGATGCTGCGGGATTTGCATACCCGACACGATGAGATTCGACACCGGGCCGCGTTTCGAGGCTGCACCAATGAACTGCTGACTCTGCAGCAGGAGCTGGTGAATTATCTCCTTGACAAGAAACATTCTCTGCTGGGCTTAAACCCAACCCAGCACGACTCGATCCCCAACTACAACTCCTTCACCTGAGCGCCCCCACGCCCGGCCCGCCGCGGGTGGTGATCGTCGGAGCGGGCCCCGCCGGGGCGGCCCTCGCCGTTTTGCTGGCCCGAGCCCACGTGCCTGTGGCGCTGGTGGAAGCCAGCACGACCTTCAGCCGCCAGTTTCGAGGCGAAGCGCTGATGCCCAGCGGCGTGGCGGTCTTGGAGCGCCTGGGCCTCTGGCCCCTGGCGGCCTCCATTCCGCAGCGTCCCCTTGGCGCCTGGAGCTTCTATGTGAATGGCCGCCTGTTGTTCGAACAGGACGAGCCGATGGGCAGCGCCCATCCCTGCACCCTGGTGGATCAGGAGGCGTTTTTACCCGCCCTGGTGGAGGTAGCGCGCCAGGCACCTACCTGCCAGTGGTATCCAGGCCAATCGGTCACCGGTTTGTGCCGTGCTGAGGGTGTCCTCGAACCAGGCCAGACCCCCGCCAACTCCCGCATCACCGGAGTCACCCTGGGCGATGGCACCACCCTGCCCGCCGACCTGGTGGTGGGTTGCGATGGTCGGGCGTCGCGCCTGCGCCCATGGGCCGACCTGCCCCTGCAGGCCCTCCCCTCTCCCCTTGACGTGCTTTGGTTCCGCTTGGCGGACAGCGACGCCAGCGCCGCTCTGGGTGAGTGGGTGGGGGAGCGCTTCGCCACCCTCGTGGGGGACGGCGGCAGCTTCGCCCTATTCCGCTCCGCTGCCGGCCCCCTGCAGCTCGGCTGGGCCATCCCCGCCCCTTCGCAGGACGAGTCCATGCCGTCCAGCCCCCTGCCCTGGCCGGAGCGCTGGGCCCGCGCCAGCCCCAGGGAGCTGGCGGACCTGCTGCGCCGCCTGCCGCTCTCCGCAATCACCGGGCCGGTGCGGCTGCCGGTGATCGTGGGTCGCTGTCCCCGCTGGCATCGACCCGGACTCCTGTTGCTCGGGGATGCCGCCCATCCCCTCAGCCCCCTGCGGGCCCAGGGGCTGGCCATGGCGCTCCGCGATGCGGAGGTGGCGGCGGAGCTGTTGCTGCCGGCCCTGCGGGCCACCCCCACAGAACCGCTGGCGATCGATGCGGCCGTGGCCCGCATCGCCGAGCGACGCCAACCGGAAATCAGCGTGATTCAG
>CAIOCZ010000154.1 GCA_903856805.1 uncultured cyanobacterium
AGAAGGGCTGGGATCACATGCGGTTTTCTCGGTAGACTCATCAAAGCCATGCACGATTAACCCTGCGGACCCCAGGATGCGGATCGATAGCCTCCTACTGGAGAACTTCAAGGGCTTTCAGCGCCGCGAGCTGACCTTCCACCCTCAGTTCAACCTGGTTGTGGGTGAAAACGGAACCGGCAAAACATCCTTGCTTGATGCGCTCGCTGTTGCTGTCGGAAGTTGGTTTCTCGGCGTCTCTGGCGTCGATACGCGCCATATCTATCCCTATGAAGTTCGCCTGCAGGGCTTCCCCTCTGAGGCGGGTGCCCACTGGGAAGGCCAATATCCTTGTTGTATTGAGGCCAGTGGATCCATCAGTCACGAAAGATATCTATGGCGTCGTAGCCTCAATGGACCCGGTGGTCGCACTACCCGCATCGGCGCAGCCGGGATCAAGAAGTTGGCGGAGCAGGCAACGCGGGCTGTGCGTGAAGGCCAATCCATCAATCTTCCCCTAATTTCCTATTACGGCACCGGCCGTCTCTGGCTTGTGCCAAGGGAGCAAGGCCAAGTCAAAGAACCTCCCAGCAGCCTGCTCACCAAACCGCTATCCCGATTGGATGGTTACAAGACCAGTGTTGATCCCCGCCTCTCGGTCAGTGCACTGACCCAGTGGGTTGCACGCCAATCCTGGCTCAGCTTTCAGCAAGGCGGCCAGGACAGTCAAAGCTTTCAAGTGGTCCGTCGTGCCCTGCTGCAAAGCATTCCTGGTGCCGAAGATTTGCATTTCGATGCCAGGCTTGGGGAAGTGATCTTGCGCTTCGCTAATGGGGATCAACAACCTTTCATGAATCTCAGCGATGGACAACGTGCCATGCTGGCAGTCGTGGGCGATCTCGCCCAGAAGGCGGCCACCTTGAATCCCCATCTGGGTGCAGATGTGCTCAAGGAAACCGAGGGTGTCGTGATGATCGATGAACTGGATCTGCACCTTCATCCAACTTGGCAACGGCACGTGATCGAGGATCTGCGTACCACCTTCCCGAAGATTCAGTTCATCTGCACAACTCATTCACCGTTCCTGATCCAATCACTCCGTTCAGGCGAGGAGCTGTTGATGCTGGAGGGCCAGCCCACAGCCAAGCTCGGTGATCTCTCCATCGCCGAAATCGCTGAAGGTATCCAAGGGGTGCCTGACACCAGCGTCAGTGCTCGCTATGCCGAGATGAAGGATACAGCCAAGAACTATCTCCAGTTGCTTGAAGATACAACCCTTTCACCAGTCGATAAATCAGACGCCTTTAAGGATCAGTTGGTGGATACGATCTCGCCTTTTGCAGATAATCCCGCCTTCCAGGCTCTTTTGGAGTTGCAGAGGGTAGCCCGCCTGGGGGGTGGGTGATGCGTCCGATTCGGCGTGGTGCTTCACCCCGCCCTGGGGACTTCTCCATCTATCGCGATGCCCTTCCGGATCTGGTCAGCAGGTTGGGTTGTTATTGCAGCTACTGCGAGCGCCTTATCCCTGTCCAGCTGGCTGTCGAACATATCCAGCCCAAGGGCCTGCCCGCTTATCAAGCCTTGATCGGAAGGTGGGATAACTTCTTGCTGGCTTGCGTCAACTGCAACTCCACGAAGAAAGACAAGAATGTTGTGTTGAGCGATGTTCTGCTCCCTGACCGCGACAATACCTTTTCGGCCTATCTCTACGATGCGGGCGGTGGCGTGCAGGTTTCCCCGAGGCTCAGTGTCTCGGAGCAGAACCTTGCCCTTGCCACCCTCACGCTTGTGGGTCTACAGCAGCCAGGTCCCGCCGCAGCAGACGCCAACGGACGCCTGATCGCGCTCGATCGCATCAAGCAGCGCCTTGAAGCATGGCTTACAGCAAAGTATGCGCGGGATGAGCTTCTTGCGTTGCGACCGGGTGATGCTGTGGTAGCTGAGGCTGTGGTGCGTCTTGCCCTGGCCACTGGCTTTTTTAGTGTCTGGATGGAGGTGTTTCAAGCCGATCCCGGCATTCGCAATCGACTGATCGACGCTTTTGCAGGTACGCGCGACAGTGGGTGCTTTGACCCGCAAACCTCCGCTCCTGTTCAACCTGCTCCCAACCCAGATCAGCTACCCAATGGTGGCAAACTCTGATATGGCTGTTTGTTTTGCCGCTGTTCGGCCCGACCTGATGGCCCTCTGTGACCAGCTGGAGCAGCAGCTCAGCCAGGCCGAACAGCAGCGCAGGCGGTTGCTGGAGGCGGTGTTGGCGGAGGCGTTGGGCGGCAGACTGACCGTAGAGGAGGAAAGCCATGCGGCCATCGCCTGAGGATGCACCGGCAGCTCAGAATGGGGGAGGCGACGGTTTCCAGGCGATCCACATCTCAGGTTTCTGCTCCCTGAAGGATGTTGTTCTGGAGCCAGGTTGTCTCACGTTGCGCATCGGCCCGAATGGTGCCGGGAGGTCGAATCTGCTGCAGGCGCTACCTGGCGGATCGTGGCTTTGGCGCTGCCCTGTGGCACCACGGCCCCAAACCCACCGAAGCGATTGAGCTTGGCGGTCTGATGTTGGCCTCGAGGATCTCGCCCGGCGGCCCGTGGTGTTCACTCCGCCATGGGGGCCGCGCAGCTGCTGACGGCATCAGCCAGGCCCACCACCATGAAGTCGCACCCCAGCGATCCGCAGCGACCACTGCCGCCTTGCCCTGATCTGCGATCCAGCCCACCACCACGCCCACGTGGATGGCACCACCCTCGAGGCCTCCACCGGCGACAGCGTGGTGGTGCCCGAGGGGGGCCTGCACGATTTCGAGAACCTCGGTCCGGATCGGGTCTACCTGCTCACCGTGGTGAGCACCGACGATGGCTTTGCCGACACCTTGCGCCACGGCATCCCGACCCCCCTCGATGCCGAGGATCTGGCGGTGCTGCGCAGTCTCTGAAGACTCCGGAGCCTGCACTGCCAGGGAATCGCCCTCCCTAGGCTGGCTCCACTGCATGCCGCCGCCGGTGACCACCACCGTTCCTCCCCTCCAAGGCACAAGCCTTGATCCCGCCGCCCTGGCGCCGGCGGTGCGTCCCACCAGCCTGGGCCGCTTTGGCCCTTTCGGTGGCCAGTACGTGCCGGAAACCCTGATGCCGGCCTTGGCGGACCTGGAAACCGCCGCCGCCGAGGCCTGGGCCGATCCGGCCTTCACCGAGCGGCTCAACCACCTGCTCCGCACCTATGTGGGCCGTCCCAGCCCGCTGTATGAGGCGGAACGGCTCACGGAGCACTACCGCCGCGCCGAGGGGGGGCCGCGCATCTGGCTGAAGCGGGAGGACCTCAACCACACCGGCGCCCACAAGATCAACAACGCCCTGGGTCAGGGCCTGCTGGCGCTGCGCATGGGCAAGCAGCGGGTGATCGCCGAAACCGGTGCGGGGCAGCACGGCGTGGCCACCGCCACCGTCTGCGCCCGCTTTGGCCTGGAGTGCGTGATCTACATGGGCGCCGAGGACATGCGTCGCCAGGCCTTGAACGTGTTCCGCATGCGCTTGCTCGGCGCCACCGTGCACCCGGTCACCGCCGGCACCGCCACCCTCAAGGACGCCACCAGCGAAGCCATCCGCGATTGGGTCACCAACGTGGAGACCACCCACTACATCCTTGGTTCGGTGGCGGGCCCCCACCCCTATCCGATGCTCGTGCGCGATTTTCACGCCTGCATCGGCATCGAGGCCAAACAGCAGTGCGCTGAAGCCTTCGGGCGCCTGCCGGATCTGCTGGTGGCCTGCGTCGGCGGCGGCTCCAATGCCATGGGCCTGTTCCATCCCTTTGTGGAGGACACCGCGGTGCGCTTGGTCGGGGTGGAGGCCGCCGGCGAAGGGGTGGCCAGCGGCCGCCATGCCGCCACGATCACCGAGGGCCGCGTCGGCGTGTTGCACGGCGCCATGAGCCTGCTGCTCCAGGACGGCGAGGGTCAGGTGCAGGAGGCCCACTCGATCAGCGCCGGCCTCGACTACCCGGGCGTCGGGCCGGAACATAGCTATCTGCGCCAGATCGGCCGGGCCGAGTATCTCGCCGTCACCGACGACGACGCCCTGGCGGCCCTGCAGCTGGTGAGCCAGTTGGAGGGGATCATCCCCGCCCTGGAAACGGCCCACGCCTTCGCTGCCCTCGATCGCCTCTGCCCCACCCTGGCCCCCGGCACCGAGCTGGTGCTCAACCTCTCCGGCCGCGGCGATAAGGACGTCAACACCGTGGCGGATCGGCTGGGTGGGGCCCTGGGGGGCTAGGCCCGAAGGACTGACTGGGCCCAGCTCAGAGCGGGTCCTCCTCCCAGGCGAAGCGGGGTAGGCGGGCCAGGCCCTCCTGCATCGTCCGCGACCAGATCTCCACCACCCGGGTGATCTCCGGCGCGCCCTTGGCGTATTTCAACCGCCGTGAGATGCGCAGTTGATCCCGCGGCATCATCGCGATCTCGAAGGGGGGCCCCACGGTGAGATTGGAGCGGCGGGTGATCACCTGCGACACAAAACAAAGCCGCGCCGCATCTTCCAGCGACAGCTTGGTGTGGCCGATGTGATCCAGGGGTGGCTTGCCATATTTGCTCTCGCCGATCTGCAGATAGGGGGTGTCGATCGTGGCGATCACCGAATTGCCCTGGGGATAGATCATCTGCAGGCCGTGGGGCTGGCCGGTGATCTGGCCGCCGAGGATGAAGCTCGCTTCGCCGGTGGCCCCCACCTGGCGCAGGGATTCGGCGAAGGTGTTCTGCACCGCCACGCTGATGCGGCCGATGTAATCCGCCGCTTCAAACAGGTAGCGCGCCGTGCGCAGGTCGGGAGCGGCCTCCGGATCCACCACCGCGGCCGGTCCCCGATCCAGATCGCGCCGGATCCGGTTCAGCACGGCCTGGGTGGTGCCGAGGTTGCCGGCGGCCATGAGCACGAACAGCCGATCGGGGGAGGGCTGAAAGACGTGCATCTTGCTGTAGGTCGAGATGTAATCCACGCCGGCGTTGGTGCGCGAATCGGAGGCGAACACCAGGCCGTCCTCCAGCAGAAAACCCACGCAGTAGGTCATCAGCTCAGCAACCGTTCCAGGATCCCCGCCACCGACCGCACTGCCGCCTGGGCCGTGGCGTAGGCCATCCGCATCGGCCCCACCAGCGCGACGTGGCCGCAGCTGCCATCAGCCACGCCGTAGGTGGCCTGCACCACGGAGCACTGGCCGAGGGCCGCCTGGGGGTGTTCCGTGCCGATCCAGATCCCCGCTGAGCTGCAGCTCAACTCGGGGGGGTCCGGGCTCAGCAGCAGTTGGGGGTGGTGCTCCACCAGCTCCACCAGGGGCACCAGGCTGGCGGTGCGGCTGAATTCCGGTTGGCCCAGCAGCCCGCCCAGGCCGGCGGCCACCACGCCGTCCAGTTCCTCGATCCGCAGGCGGCCATGGTGCTCAAGAGCCTGGCGCAGCAGGGCACCGCTGCGGCCCAGCTCCGCCGGTAATTGGGTCCAGGCGATGGTGCCATCGGGGCTGCGGCGCAGCTGGGCGTTGATCCAGCGCTCCAGGATGGCCAGATTGCCTTCCCCTTCCCCCGGCAGGCGCAGGTTGAGGCTGGTGGACTGGGTGGTGCCCTGCACCAGAAACACCAGCAGCCGGTCGTGGCTGGGCACCAGGCGGATTTCCCGCAGTTGCGGCTGGGGCGGTTGGGGGCGGCTGATTAGGCTCAGCAGGCCGGTGAGATCCGCCAGCCGGCGGGCCAGGTGGTGAAGCAGGTCATCGAGGGCGGCCCATTGCAGGCCAATGGACGCCAGTTCCCGCTCCAGCTGCAGGGCGGCGGAGCCCGGGGCCGGCAGCAGTTGGTCGACATAAATGCGGTAACCCAGTTGGCTGGGGATGCGGCCGGCGGAGGTGTGGGGCTGGGTGAGCAGGCCGCGCTGTTCCAGGGCCCCCATCGCGGAGCGCACCGTGGCCGGGCTGGCCGGCAGGCCGAAGCGGCGGACCAGGGTCTGGCTCCCTACCGGTTCCACCGTGTCGACGTAGTGGCGCACCGTGGCCCTCAGAACCTCCTGTTGGCGTCGCGGCAGGCTGTCCAATCGGGGGGGAAGGGGGCGGATGAAGTGCGGCGATGGTAGGCAGAACCGGCGCCCTTGCGTCCGGGGGGGCAAAGCGTCCCCCTCCAAAAAACAAACTCAGTAGCGGGGCACCGTCGGGTCCACGTCGGTGCTCCAGGCCTCGATCCCGCCGATCAGATCCGCCACCTCCCCATGGCCGTGGACCTCGATCAACCAGCAGGCAAATTGCCAGCTGCGCACCCCGGCATGGCAGAGCACCACCACCGGCTGATCCAGCGCCAGTTGGCTTGACAGCGTCTCCAGCCACTCCTGCGACCGACTCAAGGGCAGGTGCAGCACCGGGTGGGGCAGGCGGGCCAGGGCCAGTTCCGCGTCTTCCCGCACATCCACCAACTGCAGGGGGTCACCCCGTTCCAGCCGTTGCTGCAACTCGCGGGCGGTGAGGCGTTCGGGCAGGGCCATGGGGGCGATCGATGGAATCGGATGGGCAGGGAAGCGCCGGAACCGCTACCGGATCGACGCCTGGACGGCAGGATGGACCGATCCCGCGATCGGCGCATGAGGGCACGCCCCTTCCTGGCGGTGGTGCTGGTGATCATCCTGGCGGCCCTCGGGCTCGGCCTGGGGGGCTGGTGGCTGGTGTGGCAGCGCAGTCCCCTGCAGCTCCAGCATCAGGCCCTGACCTTGCCCCGGGCGGCGCGCTTCGTGCCCCGCCAGGCGCCCCTGGGCCTCTATTTCCTCACCGATGGCGAGCAGCCCGTGGGCTACGCCCGGGCGGTGGCGCCGCCGCGTCAGCGCCATGGGGCGGCCGATGCCATCGAGCGGCTGCGGGATGGGGCCTTCGCCGCCGCTGGCCTCGATTACCGCAATGAATTGTCCACCTGGCTGGCTCCTGACATCGGCCTGGCCCTGCTGGAGATCGGCAGCCCCGAGGCCCCCGTCCAGGGGTGGTTGCTGGCCCTCAGCAGCCGGGATGATGAGGGGGCGCGCCGCTTCCTTCAGCGCTTCTGGCAGACCCGCAGCTTGGCGGGCACCGATCTTCAGGTGAGTAGCTATCGCGGCATGGGCCTGATCAGCGGTCGCGGGGCCCTGCTCGGTCAGGAGCCGGTCCCCCTGGCCACCGCCCTGGTCGACGACGACCTGGTGCTGATCGCCTCGGGCCGGGGGGTGCTGGAGCAGGCCCTCGATGTTTCCCAGATCGATGAGCTCAACCAGGCCTCCCTGCCCCGGCTGCAGGGGGCGGTGGATCGGCTCGGATCGGGGGCCGCCCTGATGGTGGCTCGCACCCCGGCCCTGGCCACCTGGCTGGGTCTGCCGCTGCCCGCCGCCGCCAGTGATCGCCCCACCTTGCTGCTGGCCGCCCTGCGGCCCCAGGGGCGGGAGCTGATCCTGGAGGGGCTGGTCGATCTGCCGGCCCTGGCCGATCCTCTGCCGGTGTCTTCGGCCGCCGCTGGGGAGTCCCCAGCGGCGGCGCTGCTGGCGGCGGCGGGCAACCAGTCGCCGAATCGCCTCGCCCTGCTCCAGCAGCCGGCCGCTCTCGCTCGGGTGCCCCTGCTCCAGCCCCTGTTGGCCACGTTGACGGCGGCCGGGCCCGCCGCTGGTCCCCTGCCGCCGCTGCTGGCCGGCGCCGCCGAAGGGCCCTTGCTGGCGATGGAGGGGCCGGAGGGCTGGCTGATCGGCACCCCCGCCGCCGACCCCAGCCCCGAGCAGATCACCGCTCCCCTGGCCGCCCAGGGCCTGGTCCCGGCCCCCCTCACCCTCCACGGGCGCCCCCTGCTGGCCTGGACCCGCCTGCAGGCCGGTTCCGGCCGTGCCAGCGAGGAGTTGCAGGTTTCCCTGGCCGGATGGCGCAGTGAGGAGGAGGTCCAGGGGCAGGCGTGGGCGTGGTGGGGGCGCAGCCCTGCCCTGCTCGACGGGATTGGCGGCGCCCATGGCAGCCGCGCCCTGCGGGCCCGCCAGGCCCAGCTACGGGAGCTGGACCTGGAGCAGGCGCCATTGCAGTGGGCCCTGGCCTCCGATGGCGCCCGGGGCCTGCTCCAGCCCTGGCAGCCCTGGCGACTGTTGGCGGCCTTGGCGGGCGGGTCCTTCAACGACGCGGTGCAGGGTCTGGCCCTAGCCGTGGAGCCTGAGGCCGATCACAGCCTGCACTGGCGCATCAGGCTTGAGTTGGGTTGAACGGAGTGACCCATGGCCCCGACGGTTGAGTTGTTGTTATTGCGCCATGCCATCGCGGAGGAGCGCAGGGCCGACCGGCCCGATCGTGCCCGCCCGCTCACCGCTTGGGGCCGTAGCCGGGGGCGGGCCGTGGTGGACCGCCTGGCGGCCCTCGACCTCAGGGCCGATCGGCTGCTGTCCAGCCCCCTGACCCGGGCCCGTCAGACGGCGGAACTGGCGGTGGCCGCCGGCCTGGCCCCCGCCCTGGAGTTGGCCGATGGCCTGGCCCCTGAGGCGGATCCGTTGCCTCTGCTGGAGATCTGGCGGGCCGGGCAGGACGGCAAAAAAGAAGCACAGCGTCCCCTGAGGCTCTTGCTGGTGGGCCACGAGCCGGATCTTGGCCTGTTGGCCAGCCGCCTGATCGGGGCGCCCCCGGGTGCCGTACGCCTGCGCAAGGCGGGAGTCGTTCTGTTGCGCCTGCCCGCCGATCGCTCCCGACCCCTCCTGGGGGGCGCCAGCCTGCGCCTGCTGATGACTCCCAGGATGCTGCTGTCCGCTGCCTCCGCTACGGCGCCCTCGGAGCCGGGCCCCTAAGTTCGGGGCACTGGCATGGCGAGGCATGGCTGCGGAACCCACCCCAGCGAAAAAAACCGGCGTGGATCCCTCGCCCCCTGCGCCTGGCTCCACGCCTATTCCCACGGCGAGTCCGAATGCCTTCGCCTCCCCCGTGTTCCGGCCGGGGCTCGAGGGGGTGCCGGCCACCCATTCCTCCATCTGCGATATCGACGGGCTCCGGGGCCTGCTCACCTACCGGGGCTATCCGCTGGAGCAGCTCGCCAACCAGAGCAGCTTCCTGGAAACCACCTACCTGCTGATCTGGGGGGAACTGCCCACCATCTTTCAATTGCGCGATTTTGAGCAGGAGGTGCAGATGCACCGCCGGGTGAGCTTTCGAATCCGGGACATGATGAAGTGCTTTCCGGCCAGCGGTCATCCGATGGATGCGCTCCAGGCCAGTGCGGCTTCGTTGGGGCTGTTCTACTCCAGGCGTGCCCTGAATGATCCGCAGTACGTCACGGAGGCGGTGGTGCGTTTGATCGCCAAGATTCCCACCATGGTGGCGGCATTTCAGCTCATTCGAAAAGGTCAGGATCCGATCCAGCCCCGCGACGATCTGTCCTACGCGGCCAATTTTCTCTACATGCTCACCGAGCGGGAACCGGATCCGCTGGCCGCCCGCATTTTGGACGCCTGTCTGATCCTCCATGCGGAGCACAGCCTCAATGCCAGCACCTTCAGTGCCCGCGTCACCGCCAGCACCCTCACCGATCCCTATGCGGTGGTGGCCTCGGCCGTCGGCACCCTGGCGGGCCCGCTCCATGGCGGCGCCAATGAAGACGTGCTCGACATGCTTGATCAGATCGGCAGCGAGGACCAGGTGGAGCCCTGGCTGGATCGGGCCATTGCCTCCAAGCAGAAGATCATGGGGTTCGGCCACCGGGAGTACAAGGTGAAGGATCCGCGGGCCGTGATTCTGCAGCGCCTGGCGGAGGATCTCTTCAATCGATTTGGTCACGACCAGATGTATGACGTCGCCCGTCGGTTGGAGGCGGTGGCCGTTGATCGCCTTGGTCCGAAGGGCATCTATCCCAATGTTGATTTCTATTCCGGACTTGTTTACCGCAAGCTCGGCATTCCCCGGGATCTGTTCACTCCGATCTTTGCCATCGCCCGGGTGGCGGGGTGGTTGGCCCACTGGCGGGAGCAATTGGGGGCTAATCGCATCTATCGACCATCACAGATCTACACCGGTTCCTCTCCCCGCGACTGGCAGCCGCTCGAGGCCCGTGCCCCGATCGGCGCTGGTGCGGCCTAAATTGATCCTAATGACGCCGTCGCCATGGTGACCCTCCCGGTCGCGACCCTTCCCCCCGCCGGCCTCGATCTGCAGGCCAGCTTCCTGGACGTGATCCAGGGTCTGGGCCTCAGTGATGGCCTGGCCCATCTCCTCTGGCTGCCGCTCCCGATGGTGCTGGTGTTGGTGGCTGCCGTGGTGGGCGTGCTGGTCAACGTCTGGCTGGAGCGCAAGATCTCGGCAGCCGTCCAGCAACGTATCGGCCCGGAGTATGCCGGTGCCCTGGGGGTGCTGCAGCCGCTCGCCGATGGCATGAAGCTGGTCTTCAAGGAAGACGTGATCCCGGTCCGGGCCGATGGTCTGCTCTTCACCCTCGGGCCGGTGTTGGTGCTCGTGCCGGTGATCCTGTCCTGGCTGGTGGTGCCCTTCGGTCAGAACCTGCTGATCAGCAATGTGGGCCTGGGGATTTTTCTCTGGATCTCCCTCAGCAGCATTCAGCCGATCGGCCTGTTGATGAGTGGTTATGCCTCCAATAACAAATATTCCCTGCTTGGGGGCCTGCGAGCTGCAGCCCAATCGATCAGCTATGAGATCCCGCTGGCCCTAGCGGTGCTTGCTGTGGTGATGATGAGCAATTCGCTCAGCACCGTTGATATCGTGAATCAGCAGGCTGGGGCAGGCATTTTAAGCTGGAATATCTGGCGCCAGCCGGTGGGTTTCGTGATCTTTTGGATCTGTGCATTGGCGGAATGCGAGCGTCTGCCTTTTGATCTTCCCGAAGCGGAGGAGGAGCTGGTGGCCGGCTATCAGACGGAATATTCCGGCATGAAATTTGCCCTTTTCTATCTTGGTAGTTATATCAATCTCGTCCTTTCTGCCCTGCTGGTGTCCGTCCTCTATTTGGGCGGGTGGGGCTTCCCCTTGCCCGTGGAGTGGTTGGCGGGCTGGTTGGGGCAATCCGTGGACGCCCCCCTCGTGCAGCTGGTGACCGCCAGCGTCGGCGTGGTGATGACCGTGATGAAGGCCTACCTCTTGGTGTTCTTTGCGATCCTGCTCCGCTGGACCGTCCCCCGGGTGAGGATTGATCAGTTGCTGGATCTGGGCTGGAAGTTCCTCCTGCCCATTGCCTTGGTCAACTTGCTGGTCACCGCAGCCCTCAAGTTGGCCTTTCCCGCGTTCTTCGGCGGCTGACGTTCCTCCAGCTGCTCCGGCAGTCGTCAAGTCGGCACTGAGCCGGCCATCATGGGCTCCAACCTCGTTCCCCCGCGCTTCCCATCCATGTTCGGGTTCCTCAAGCAAGTCGGCACCTACACCCAGGAAGCGGTCAGTGCGGCTAAGTACATCGGCCAGGGACTGGGGGTCACCTTTGACCACATGCGCCGGCGGCCGATCACGGTCCAATATCCCTATGAAAAGTTGATTCCCTCCGAGCGATACCGAGGTCGAATCCACTACGAGTTTGATAAATGCATTGCCTGTGAGGTGTGCGTAAGGGTCTGTCCGATCAATCTGCCAGTGGTGGATTGGGTCATGAATAAATCCACCAAGAAGAAGGAGCTCCGCAATTATTCCATTGATTTCGGGGTCTGTATTTTCTGCGGTAATTGCGTTGAGTACTGTCCAACCAACTGCCTCTCCATGACCGAGGAGTATGAGCTGGCGACCTTTGATCGCCACAACCTCAATTACGACAACGTCGCCCTGGGGCGCCTCCCCACCAGCGTCACGAGCGATCCCGCCGTCTTCGCCCTGCGGGAATTGGCCTACCTGCCCAAGGGCGCCATGGACCCCCACGAGGTGCCGGCGGATGCCCCCCGAGCCGGAGCCTTGCCTGCTCAAGTGCTGGCGGGCCTCACTGCCGCCGCTGAGGACGCCGCCCCTACCACCGGAGCCCAGGGCTGATGACGATCGCATCCTCCACGCAGCTGATCTGCTTCGCCGTCCTTTCAGCAGCCCTGCTCCTTGGGTCCCTTGGCGTCGTCCTGCTGCCCAACATTGTCTATTCGGCCTTTCTGCTGGGCGGTGTCTTCCTGTCGATGGCCGGCCTCTATCTGATGCTGAATGCCAGCTTCGTGGCCGCGGCCCAGGTGCTGGTTTATGTGGGCGCGGTCAACGTTCTCATTCTGTTCGCAATCATGCTTGTGAACAAGAAGGAGACCCTGGCGGCGATTCCAGGCCTGCCGCTGCGGCGGGTGCTTTCTGGCCTTGTCTGCGGTGGGCTCGGGGTCCTGTTGCTCCGGGTGGCCTTCATCACCCCCTGGCCCCTGCCTGGCCCGACTCCCGTGGGGGAAGAGGCCACGATCCGCATCGGTGAGCACCTGTTCAGCGACTACCTTCTGCCCTTTGAGCTCGCCTCGGTGTTGTTGTTGATGGCGATGATCGGGGCGATCGTCCTCGCCCGTCGGGATGTGTTTGCCAGTGATGTGATCACCGGCGAGCCCGTCGATCAGGGTCTACTTGAGAAGACCCGTACCCCGCTCTTGAGCGAGATCCCTGCCCTGGAGTCCACCCCATGACCCCCCTTGCCGTGATCGAGATTCCCCTTCAGGCCTACCTGGCAGTCGCTGCACTGCTCTTCTGTATCGGCGTTTGGGGCCTGATCAACAGCCGCAATGCTGTGAGGGTGCTGATGAGCATCGAGTTGATGCTGAATGCGGTCAACCTCAATCTGATGGCCTTTTCCAACTATCTCGACGGCCAGTTGATTCGTGGGCAAGTGTTCACGATCTTTGTGATCACCGTGGCCGCTGCAGAGGCCGCCGTTGGGCTTGCGATCCTCCTCTCCCTGTATCGGAATCGCGAAACGGTGGACATGGAGCGTTTCAACTTGCTGCGTTGGTAGCCAAGCTGGGGGCCCCCCCCGGTTCGGTTGATGCGGCTTGAGCGTGTCTGGCTGATCGTTCGTAGCGGCAGCGTGGCGGCCCAGCGCCAGGCACGCCGTTGTGCGGAAGATCTGCGTCGTCAGGGTGTCCAGGTCTGTGTGGCCAGCAGTGGGTTGAACGCCAACCCCTTCCCTGGTTTGCTGGCCACCGAAGCTGAGCTGCCCGATCTGGCCTTGGTGCTTGGGGGCGATGGCACGGTGCTTGGGGCGGCCCGCCATCTGGCCCCCCACACTGTTCCGATTCTCAGTTTCAACGTTGGCGGTCACCTGGGCTTCCTCACCCATGAGCGGCGCCTGCTGCGGCTCACGCCGGCCCCGGGGGCGGTGGAGGATTCCTTGCCGAGTTTGTGGCAGCGCCTGCGAGACGACCGTTTCGCCCTGGAGCGCAGGATGATGCTGGAGGCTCGCATCGATCGGGGGGAGGGGCTAGCCAGCCGCGGCCAGAAGGAGGGCGAGGGACTTGACGACGGCCCCCATGCGGCTCTGAATGATTTCTATTTCCGGCCCTGTTTCGAGGAGCTGAGTCCCACCTGCGTGCTCGAGCTGGATATCGATGGGGAAGTGGTGGATCAATACCGTGGCGATGGCCTGATCCTTTCCACTCCCACCGGCTCCACGGGCTACGGCATGGCCGCTGGGGGACCGATCCTGCATCCGGGCATCGAAGCGATCCTGATCAATCCGATCTGTCCGATGAGTCTCTCCAGCCGGGCCGTGGTGGTCCCACCCCGGTCGCGGCTGACGGTCTGGCCCCTGGGAGAGGAAAGCCGTCGGGTTCGGCTCTGGAAGGATGGGGCCCACGCCACCGTGATGGAAGCCGGCGATCGCTGTGTGGTGTCGCGGGCACCCGATCCCGCCTTGCTGGTGATACTGGAGCAGAGCCCCTCCTATTACCGCACCCTGACCCACAAACTCCATTGGGCCGGCAGCATCATCGCGGGCGAGCCCTCCCATAATTGATCGCCCCCAGGGGGCTGACGGATCGGGAAGACTGGGGGCGATCCCATCCGTTGGTCCATGGCCCTGGAGATTGAACGCCGCTTTCTGGTGAAGGGATCCGATTGGCAGGCCCATCGACGGTGGCAGGCCCAGCTGCGGCAGGGCTATCTGGTGAGCGGGGCCGATGGCCTCACCGTGCGTGTGCGCACGAGCCAGCGGGACGGTCAGGAGCAGGCTTGGCTGACCCTCAAGGCCGCACTGACAGTCGCCGCTCCCCCCGCGGAGGACGCGCTCACGTGTCAGGAGTTTGAGTATGCGATTCCCGTCGCCGATGGGCAGGGCCTGCTGGCCCTGTGCCCCCATCAGCTGCTGAAGTGGCGGTATGGCCTCGATCTGCCTGGGGGCGACTGGGTCCTGGATGTGTTTGAGGAGGCCAATGCCCCCTTGGTGGTGGCGGAGGTGGAGTTAGCCACGGCGGCCGATCCGGTGGTGGTTCCCCCCTGGTGCGTGAGGGAACTCACGGGGGACCATGCCCTGAGCAATGCGGCCCTGGCCCGTCGACCTTGGGCGACCTGGAGCCCGGCGGAGCGCCAGGCCTTGCTGGACCCCTTGAACTGAAAGCTCCGGAGCCCAGGGGAGGGAGTTGAGGGTCTAAGATTCAAATCTGATCAAAATCAGAAGATGCCGGCCCGGAACGGTGTCGTTGTGCTCCTTTCCTGCTGAGTTTTCCCTGTGACTGGCCTCTACGACCATCAAGGCGTGCTTCGTTTCACCGGTCGTGACCAGGCGGATTGTTTGGCCTATGCCGACCTCTTTGGCATGGAAGCGGGGACCTACAGCCTTTCCAGTTTTCCGGATGGCCAGCTGAGCAGGCCGCTGCGCCGGCAACGCTGGCAGCCCAATTCATCTGATCTGATGGCCGCCTAGCCCTGCCTTTCGCCTCAGCTGGTGGAACGCTCCGTGGTGTCGATGGAGCAACAATTGAAGCCGTCGCGGCATATTTTGCCGTTGTCCATGGCCCAGTTCAGTAGGGCAACCCGGTTTTTGGCGCCGGTTTTTGTAAAGATATTGCTGACGTGATTGTCGACGGTTCGCTTGCTGATCGTGAGTTTTTCAGCGATTTCTTGATTCGTTAACCCCGTGGCTACCAGTTCAATGATTTCCACCTCCCGTCCTGAGAGATCGAGGCGGGGTTGGTGGAGGGAATCGCCGAGCTGGGTTCGGGCGGCACGGCCCGAGGCGGAGGAAGAGGCCGATGGCCCAGGCTCGTTCATGGCCACTGCTCTGCGATAAGCCACTGTAGGCACCCCTTGCTCCATGATGGCCAGCACTCTGAAACAACGATGTCGTGCTGCTGCGGAGGGCTTTGGAACGGGGTGACTTTGCGGTCACGGCGGAAGTCACACCCCCTCGGGGCGCGGATGCCGGACGAACCCTGGCGGCGGCCACGGCATTGCGGGGCCTTGTCCATGCCGTGAATGTCACCGATGGCAGCCGGGCGGTGATGCGGATGAGCAGCCTGGCGGTCTGCCGGTTGTTGCTGGATCAGGGAATGGAACCGGTGTTGCAGATGACCTGCCGCGATCGCAACCTGATCGCTCTCCAGTCCGATCTGCTCGGTGCCCATGCCCTTGGGATCCGCAATCTGCTCTGCCTGACTGGCGATCCCGTGCGGGCAGGGGATCAACCACAGGCCCGGCCCGTGAATGAGCTTGAGGCCGTGCGGCTGCTTCAGTTGGTTGATCGCTTCAACCGCGGCGAGGATCCCGTGCAGGGCACCCTGCCGGATGGCCCCACGACCCTCTGGGCCGGTGCCGCTGCCGATCCCCAGTCCCGCAGCTGGAGCGGTCTGCGTTCGCGGGTACGGCGCAAGCAGGCCGCCGGGGCTTGCTTTGTACAGACCCAGATGGTGATGGATGCTGAGGCGTTGAGGCGATTTGTGGAGGAAATCACGGCTCCCCTGGGGTTGCCGGTGTTGGCGGGGGTCTTTTTACTTAAATCGGCACGCAATGCTCTCTTTATCAATCGGGTGGTGCCTGGCGCTTGCATTCCCCAGTCACTGATCGATCGGCTGGCCCAAGCTGATGATCCGGCAGCCGAGGGGATTCTCATCGCCGCAGAGCAGGTGGCCCGTTATCGGCAGATCGCTCAAGGCGTGCACCTGATGGCCATCAAGGCAGAGGAGCGCATTCCCGAAATCCTCCGCCAAGCCGGCTTACCTCGCCTCGAGACTCAGGTCGCTCCCCAGTAGCTCGGCCAAGGCCTTTTGCTGGGGTGAGGGCTTCAGAACGTCTTGACGTCGCACATCGGTGATCAGCCAATCCAGGGCTGCTTCCTGCAGATCAAAGTGATCGCCGTTGCGATCAACGCAGTAGCGACCAAACACCAGCTTTTCCACGAGCCGCACGCCGGGGCCGATGCGTGAGTAGTCAAAAATGATCGAGTTGTCGATCGTGGCGCCTTCACAGATGTGGCAACTGGGGCCAATCATGGCGGGACCGATAATGGTGGCGCCATTTTCGATCCTGGTCATTCCACCCACGTAGATTGGACCCTGGACGTTGATCTGATCCCAATCCGCAGCCACATTGAGGCCCGTGAAGATTCCTGGCCGTACCTCCTTGCCTGGAATCTGGACTTGGCGCACGTCTCCCTGGAGAACACTCCGAATAGCCTGCCAGTAGTCGGGGACTTTGCCAATATCAACCCATTCGAATTCCATCGGCAGGGCATAGAACGGTGCTCCTCCTTCCACAAGTTTAGGGAAAAGATCGGAGCCGATATCAAAGGGTTCTCCGCTCGGAATAAAAGAAAAAACCTCTGGCTCGAAGATGTAAATGCCAGTGTTGATCATGTCACTGGCGGCCTCGTCCACCGTTGGTTTCTCCTGAAATCTCAGCACCCGACCATCGTCATCAGTCACCACCACCCCATAGCTGCTCACCTGGTCGTGGGGGACCCGCTTCGTGATCAGGCTGGCCATCGCCCCTTTGGCGCGGTGGCGACGGACCGCTTCCGTGAGATCTAAATCAATCAGCGCGTCGCCGCACAGCACCACGAAGGTGTCATCAAAGAAGGTTTGAAAGTCTTGAATGCGCTTGAGGCCGCCGGCAGAGCCCACGGCGTCTCCAATGAGTTCTCCATCTTCGATTCGACCTTCAAAGCTATAGGCAATTTGGACACCGAAACGCTGACCATCGCGAAAATAATTTTCAATCTCCTCGGCTAAGTGGGAGACATTCACCATGATTTCGTTGAATCCGTGCTCCCTAAGCAACTCCAGCAGAAACTCCATCACTGGTTTCTGAAGGATGGGAATCATCGGCTTGGGAATCGTGTGCGTGATGGGACGCACACGGGTACCTTTGCCAGCTGCCAGGATCATCGCCTTCATATTGGCGTTCGGCTCACATCGTTGGAAACAAGATCTCACTTTACGCAATATGTTCAGGCCGCCAGGGGATGACGAGCCGGCCCCCCAGCTGACCCCTGCTCGCGAGCGGCTGCCAACGGCTCTGTTGTGGCGATCTCTGGGGGCCGCCTCAGGCTCAGGGGGGCAAACAGGCCGCCCTGTTGCTCCAGGTCCACTTTGCCTTGGGAGCACAGGAACAACAGGGCCCAGAACACCCCCACCCGGTCGCTGTCCAGGTCCTCGCCGCTGCCCTCCAGCAAGGCCCGTTGCCAGGCCTGGACCAGATCCTCGAATCCCACCCAGGCCGTGCCCGTGGTGGGCGGCCAGTCCTGCAGAAAACGGCAGAGGGCCGCAGTGGTTTCGGGCAGCTTTTCACGGTGGGCGAGGGCCGTCACCTGGGCGATGGCGGCCCGATCACTGAAGCGGCGGCCCCGCTGGCGTGGGCGTAGGCGCCCCTCGTCCTGCTCCAGCCGTTCGGCAATGTCCTCCAGCTGGCGGATCAGATCCCCCAGGGTGACCGGTCGTTGCAGGGGGGGCGGCGCCACGGGGCGCCGAAGCAAGTGGCGCTCCGGTCGCCTTGGCAACTCCACCACGGCACTGGACCAGTCCGGATCGCCAGCGTCACTGGCGTAGGCCTCATCCACCAACGGTTCGGGAGGGAACGTGGAGGCTTCCAACACCTCCGCCTTGAGCCCCACCAACACCGAGGCCGCCAGAAAGGCCTCACTGCTTTCGGCCAGGTCGTGTTCGTAGCTGCCGCCCACGGTGGCGATCGGGCGGGGGCGGTCGATCCGCTGGCGAAGCTGATCAAGAAAGCCGTCGATCACGGCGATCACATCCACATCCCAGGGATCGATCTCGCCCCGCTCAGCGGCGTTCTGGAGAAGTCGGATGGCAAGCCTGGCGCCCGTGTCGCTCACGCGGTCCGTTGCGCTTCACGCGTCCGGTTTGGCGTCACGGTACCGGGCGATCCCAGGTCTGACCAGGGTGGTGGCGCAGGCTCACTCGACGGTGACCGCGAGGCTGCTGTCCTCACTGGGGGCCGAGCTACCACCAGCCGCAGGCAGGAGGCCCAGTTGGGCCTCCACCGTGGCGCGATAGCGGTCGAGATCGGTTTCTAGCTCGCGGATCCGCACTTCCTTGGCCTCCACTTCGCCCTGGTCCTGGATGGTTTCCACCTTCTTCACCACGCCGCTCCACACCGCGAAGATCCAGGCGGCGATGGCGCCAAGCCCACCAACCACCAGCAGCATGGCCGCCAGGGGCAGGGTGGTGCTCACTCCGGGGAGAAAATGCACGGTGGTGGCGGTGGTGTTCTCCAGCGTGAACATCACCATGGCCAGTCCAAAGCTGAAGATCAGCAGGAAATTCAGCTGACGCATTGCAGGCTGGGCGTGGATTTCAAGGGGGAAGCGTAGGCAGAATCGGTTGGGGGTCGCAAGTTGGGGGAGCGCTTCCCGTCTTTTTGTTACCTGCTTTTCAGCTGAGGGAGGGCGCCTTCAGGGGGCTGAAGGGCTGGAGGACTGCCGGCCACAGGCCTGGGGACTGTGAGCGCATCACCACCTTGCCCGGCACGTGACTCAGTTGGGCCAGGGCGTTGGCCTCCCGTTGGACCAGGGCCTCGATCGAGACGCGATAGGTGTCGGTGACCAGGCGCGGGTAGAGACCGATGCCGATGATCGGCACCAGCAGGCAGGAGATCACGTAGATCTCCCTGGGCTCCGCATCGACCAGATGGGTGTGGGAGACCAGCTCGGGGTTCTCCTTGCCAAAGAAGATCTCCCGAAGCATGGACAGCAGATAGATCGGGGTCAGGATCACTCCCACCGCCGCCAGGATGGAGATCACGATTCTGAAACTTAGGGAATAGGTCTCGCTGGTGGCAAAGCCAACGAACACCATCAGCTCGGAGACGAAGCCACTCATGCCAGGCAGGGCCAGCGACGCCAGGGAACAGACGGTCCAGAGGGCGAACATCTTGCGCATTTTCTGACCGACGCCGCCCATCTCATCGAGCTGGAGGGTGTGGGTGCGGTCGTAGGTGGCGCCAACCAGGAAAAAGAGGCTGGCGCCGATCAGGCCATGGCTGACCATCTGCAGCATGGCGCCACTGGTGCCCAGGGCGCTGAAGCTACCGATGCCGATCAACACAAAGCCCATATGGCTGATCGAGCTGTAGGCGATTTTGCGTTTGAGGTTCCTTTGGGCGAAGGAGGTGAGCGCGGCGTAGATGATGTTCACCACTCCCAACACCACCAGCAGCGGAGCGAATTGGACGTGGGCCGCCGGCAACAGCTGCACGTTGAAGCGCAGCAGGGCATAGCCCCCCATCTTCAGGAGGATCCCTGCCAGCAGCATGTGAACCGGGGCTGTGGCCTCGCCATGGGCGTCAGGAAGCCAGGTGTGCAGCGGCACGATCGGCAGTTTTACGCCAAAGGCGATCAGCAGGCCGGCGTAACAGAGCAGCTGGAACTTCTGGGGGAAGTCCTTGGCCATGAGCTCCGAGAACTCGAAGGTCGGTGCTCCGCCTCCGTAGAAGCCCATCGCCAAGGCCGCCAGCAGGATGAACACCGAGCCGCCGGCGGTGTAGAGGATGAATTTGGTGGCGGCGTACTGGCGTTTCTTGGCTCCCCAGATGGCCAACAGCAGGTACACCGGCACCAGCTCCAGCTCCCAAGCCAGGAAGAACAGCATCATGTCCTGGACGGCGAACACTGCAATCTGGCCTCCATCCATGGCCAGCAGCAGGAAAAAGAACAGCTTCGGTTTGAAGCTCACCGGCCAGGCCGCTAGGGCCGCCAGGGCGGTGATGAAGCTGGTCAAAAGGATCAGGGGCATCGAAAGCCCGTCGGCTCCCACAGACCAAGCCAATCCCAGGTCGGGCAGCCAGGTGTAGCGCTCGGCGAGCTGCAGTCCCTCAATGGCGGGGTCGTAGCCGTTTAGATACCCACCCACCGTGATCAGGAAGGTCAGCAGTGCCACGCCGAGGGCGTACCAGCGCACTTTGCGGCCGTCCCCGTCGTCAGGAACCAAGGGGATCAGCAGGGCAGCGGCGATCGGGAACAGGATCGCGGCGCTCAGCCATGGAAAATGCACAGGCCAGGGCGGTTCATCTCACCGGAGTGTAGAAATCGGAACCGCCTTGGCCCCGAGCCGATGGGGGTTGTCACACACGGTTGATCCCCACCCGTCCCTCAGCCGAAAACCCCGAACAGCACCACCAAGGCAACCACGCCGCCAAACACGATCAGGGCATAGAACTGGGCCCGGCCCGTTTCGAAGTACTTGAGTCCCTCGCCGCTGCCAAGGGTGAGCAGGCCCGTGAGGTTCACCACCCCATCCACCACCTTGGAATCCACATCAAGCACCTGCTTGGCGAGCTTGCGGCTGCCTTGGACAAACAGCTTGTCGTTGATGGCGTCGAGGTACCACTTATTGGCCAGGAAGGCGTTGAGGGCTGGGAAGCGACCAGCCACGAGCTTGCCCAGGTCGAGGCGATGCAGCAGGTAGGCCAGCACCGCCAGGGTGATGCCGGCGACTGAGATGGCCACCGAGGCCCCAGCAAGGGGAAGGAACTCAGGCCAGGAAAAGTGTTCGGCCATGTGGGCGGCCTCCCTGGGATCGAGCAGTCGGGCGAAGCGACTGTTCCAGGGGGTGCCGAGCAGGCCAATGAGCACCGTAGGTACCGCCAGCACGACCAGGGGCATGGCCATCTGCCATCCCGATTCGTGGGGGTGGTCGGCGTCGGAGTGGCCATGGCCTTGGTCCTGGGCCTCACCGCCGGATTTGCCTGCTGCCGCAAGAAGTTGGGCTTGAAGTGCCGTGTCGTTGCCTCGGAAGCTGCCCTCGAAGGTCAGGAAGTAGAGGCGGAACATATAAAAAGAGGTCATGCCAGCCGTGATCAAGCCGGCCGCCCAGAGCACGGGAAAGCTGTTAAAGGCCTGGCCCAGGATCTCGTCCTTGCTCCAGAACCCAGCCAGAGGAGGGATGCCGGAAATGGCGATGCAGCCGATCAGGAAGGTGATGGCGGTGATCGGCATGAACTGACGCAGGCCGCCCATGAGTCGCATGTCTTGGGCCAGCACCGGCTCATGGCCCACCACCTCCTCCATGGCGTGGATCACCGAGCCCGAGCCAAGGAAGAGCATGGCCTTGAAGAAGGCGTGGGTCACCAAGTGGAACATCCCGGCCACAGGGGCCCCGCAGCCCATGGCCAACATCATGTAACCGAGTTGGGAAACGGTGCTGTAGGCCAGACCCTTTTTAAGGTCCTGCTGGGTCAGGGCGATCGAGGCACCCAGGACCAGGGTGATGGTGCCGACCACGGCGATCACGACCTGAACTTGGGGGAATGGGGCGTAGACCGGTTGCAACCTGGCCACCAAGAACACCCCTGCCGCCACCATCGTGGCGGCATGAATCAGGGCGGAAATCGGAGTCGGTCCCTCCATGGCATCCGGCAGCCAGACGTGCAGGGGGAATTGGGCCGATTTGGCCATGGGTCCCATGAACACCAACAGGCAGAGCAGGATCGCCACGCCATTGCTCAGACTGCCTCCCGCAACGGCCTCCTGAAGGCGGCTGCCGATGGTTTCGAAACCGAAGCTGCCGGTGGCCCAGAACAGGCCGAGCATGCCCAGAAGCAAGCCGAAATCGCCTACCCGGTTGACCACAAAGGCTTTCTGGGCCGCATTGGCGGCGCCATCACGGTCGTACCAGAAGCCCACCAGCAGGTAGGAGCACATGCCGACCAGCTCCCAGAAGACGTAGATCTCCAACAGGTTGGGACTGATGATCAGCCCCAGCATCGAACTGCTGAAGAGGGCCAGGTAGGTGAAAAAACGGACGTAACCCTTGTCGTGGGCCATGTAGCCGTCCGAGTACACCATCACCAGCAGGGCGATGGTGGTGACGAGGGCCAGCATGACGGCGCCAAGGGCATCCACCCGGAAGCCCATCTGCAGGTTGAAGCTGCCAGCGCTGGCCCAATTGAAGAGCATCTCGATGGGCGCGGCTCCGGCCAGCTGTTCGGCCAGCAGGGCATAACTCAGGACGGCTGCCGCTCCGACGCAGGTGATTAGCAGCACGGCCACCGGCTTGCGCAGCCGATTGACCGTGCGGTTGAAGGCAATCAGCCCTAGACCGGATAAACAGGCCCCCATCAAGGGCAGCACCGGGATCAACCAGGCGAGTTCGGAGGCTGACGGCATCCTGCGGGGACTGCTGCGTTCACTCTAGGCAGGGGCTCGACCCAGACCCCGGCTCCGTGTCAGCTCGCCCCCACGCTGGGCTTAGCCGAGCAGGTGCCCCAGGCCACTGCGACGGAAGACGGTGGCCCCCACGCCGATGAAGCGGTGCGCCCACCAGAACACCCCGATGGCGATGGCAATCCCCAGTTGGGCGGGCTTCAGGAACTCGCTGATGACCAGCTGTTGGCGTCCGGCGAACACCGCCTGAAAAGGCAGCACCGACGTGCTGGCGCGCAAGACCTCGAAGGCGGGACCAAACCGCTGGCTCAGGCGCCGGTCGCCATGCCAGATCGCGAACAGGTGGTGGGCGATCAGGCCAGCGCAGGTCGCCAGCATGAAGCTGCTGCCGATCCAGAGGAGGTGGGTGGCGCACCAGAGCACCTGCCCCACCGCCTGGGGATGCCTGCTGATGCGGATGATCCCAGTGGCATAGAGCCTCACCTGGGGGCGCAGGACCGCTGGAATTTCCAGCAGGTTGTAGGTCGCTGGGTACAGGAAGAAGAAGCTGATGGCCGTGCCCGTCCAGACGAGGGGCACGATCCAGGGCTGCTCCTGCAGCGACCAGAGCCGCACCCCGTCATAGCGGTGGGCCAGAAAATACCCGATCACCACCACCGCCGCCGGGATGCTGATGGCGGCGAACAGCAGCCGCCAGGCCCGTTCGCCCAGTCGCTCGGCGCCCCAGGGGCGCAGAGCCGCGCCACCGCTATGCAGCACGGCGAAGCCCAGCAGGAGTCCGAGCATCACCAGGCTGCTGTGGTGAGCGGAGTCGGCGGAGAAGGGGGAGGGGGGAGGCAAGGGACCGAGGCAGATGTGACGGCTAATTCTTGCGATCAGCATTGCCTCCTAGAGTTTTGGTTGATGTCTGACCAGGCCCAGGCCCCTTGCCCACCCCCAGACCTATGCCGGACCGGCGCCTCAGTCATGGCTGATCTGCCGTTCACCCTGGATCAGCTGCGCATCCTGCGGGCCATCGCCAGCGAGGGGAGTTTCAAGAAGGCGGCCGACAGTCTTTATGTGACCCAGCCGGCGGTGAGCCTGCAGATTCAGAATCTGGAGAAGCAGCTGGATGTGTCGCTGTTCGATCGGGGTGGGCGCAAGGCCCAGCTCACCGAGGCGGGCCACCTCTTGCTCAGCTATTGCGATCGGATCCTCAGCCAGTGCCAGGAGGCCTGTCGCGCCCTCGACGATCTGCACAATCTGCGGGGTGGGTCGCTGGTGGTGGGCGCCAGCCAGACCACCGGTACGTATCTGATGCCGCGCATGATCGGCCTGTTTCGTCAGAAATACCCCGATGTGGCGGTGCAACTGCAGGTGCACAGCACCCGCCGCACCGGTTGGAGCGTGGCCAATGGTCAGATTGATTTGGCGATCATCGGCGGTGAATTGCCCGGTGAGCTCAATGACCTGCTGCAGGTGCTCCCCTACGCCAATGATGAACTGGCTCTTGTCTTGCCGCCCAAGCATCCCCTGTCCCGCCTGCCAGAGCTCACCAAGGATGATCTCTATCGCCTGGGTTTTGTCTGCCTTGATGCCCAGTCCACGACGCGCAAGATGGTGGATCAGTTGCTTGTGCGTTCCAAGCTAGATGTGGGCCGTCTCAAGATCGAGATGGAACTCAATTCTTTTGAGGCCATCAAGAATGCGGTGCAAGCCGGTCTGGGGGCAGCGTTTCTCCCGGTGGTCTCCATTGAGCGGGAGCTGGCGGCTGGAACCCTCCATCGTCCCCAGGTGGCCGATCTGATGGTGCGCCGTCAGCTCAAATTGATCACCCACCCGGCGCGCTACTGCTCCCGGGCGGCGGACGCCTTCCGGCGCGAGATCCTCCCCGTGTTCGCCAGTCCGGACAGTCCCTTGCGTCAAGCAGGGTCCCGACCAGACCAGACCAACGGTTCCGCCGCCTCGTAGGGCGGCCATGGGCGATCAGAACTGGTCAGCTTCGGGGGTAAGGCCACTGGTGTCTTCGGCAATCCCCTTCGTGACAAATTTGTTGTCGACGATGTCGGTCTGGTAGACGCAGCGCACCTCTGGTTTGTCCTTGACTGAGCCGATGTAAGCGAACGTGTTCATCCGTTGCTTACATTGTCGCATCTGCTCGTTGCTGACGGCGCCTTCCTTCTGCAGCACCGACCAGTTCTCGCGACGAATCACACAACCAGGCTGCAATTTGGGCTGGGTGACGAAACTGCTTGAAGGGTTCATCGTGGTGTACATCTGAACCTCCATCACAAAGGCGCTGGCTCCCCATTGGCGGCAGAATTCCGGGTCAGCCACGGCCATGTCCAGTTGCTGGCTGCTGGCGATGTTGCCCTGGTTCCCCTGGGTGGTGCTGGTGACGGCGCTGCCGATGCCGATGCCCACCACCAGGACCCCTGCCAACACGGCCGCACTGGCCATGTTCAGTTGAATCCCTGAACCCCCGCCGGGGCCTTTGCCATCCCCGGGGCCGCCACCCCGACCGCCACTGCCTCGATCGCCACCGCCTCGAGCGCCACTGCCTCGAGCGCCACCCCGATCGTTCGCGTAATCCCTATCGGGGTAACGCCCCGCTTCGGTTCGTGCATCGCGGCGATAACCACGCCGATCGTCCTCCCGGGGATCGTCGCGGGGATCGTCGTAACGGCCGGAGCGGGAGCGGGTCACAGGCTCTCAGGGGTGCGGGGCAGGCCCATGGAGTAGTTCAGCACCCGGCCGTCGGGGTTGTAGCTCAGGGCCCCGGCCTGTAGCAGCTGGCGGATCACGCCCTCCAGCTCAGATCCGATGCGTCGCAAGGTGTAGTCGTTGAGATCGGCTCCGGCGTGGGCCGCCACTTGGTCGCGGAAGCTTTGGCGTACCTGCTCCAGGGCTGCCTCGTCCCAGAGGAATTCATTGTCCGGGTCAATGTCCAGGGTCAGCTGGTCGGGATCAGCCACCAGGTCGCCGTTCTCCACCCGGGCGGTGAACAGGCGGATGTGCCTGGTGGTGGACTTCAGCAGGGTGTCGGCCATCGGCGTGGGGGCGCTGGGGAAGGTCGGCGGCGGGGAGAGGGGCACGCCTGGTTGTGGCTTTGGAACTCTAGGAACTCTGCTGATCTGGCCAGGTCGCGGCCGGGGGCCTTTAAGGTTGCCACGGTTTGTGGGTGTGCCATGCGCGTTGCCATTGCCGGAGCCGGGCTGGCCGGATTGTCCTGCGCCAAGTATCTGGCGGATGCGGGCCATACCCCAATCGTGCTCGAAGCCCGTGATGTGCTCGGTGGGAAGGTGGCGGCTTGGCAGGATGCCGATGGTGATTGGTACGAAACTGGTCTGCATATTTTCTTTGGCGCCTATCGCAATATGCGCCAGCTCTTTAAGGAGCTGAACATCGAAGATCGGCTGCAATGGAAGAGCCATTCGATGATCTTTAATCAGCGTGATTCCCCCGGCACCTACAGTCGTTTCGATTTCCCGGACCTGCCGGCTCCTCTGAATGGAGTGGCGGCGATTCTGGGCAATAACGACATGTTGACCTGGCCGGAAAAAATTTCATTTGGCCTCGGCCTGGTGCCGGCCATGCTGCGCGGTCAGCAGTACGTCGAGGAGTGCGATCAGTACTCGTGGACCGAGTGGCTCCGATTGCACAACATCCCTGAGCGGGTGAATGATGAGGTGTTCATTGCCATGGCCAAGGCATTGAATTTTATTGATCCCGATGAGATCTCCAGCACCGTGGTGCTCACCGCTCTCAACCGCTTCCTGCAGGAGGGCGATGGCTCCAGAATGGCCTTCCTCGACGGCAATCCACCTCAACGCCTTTGCCAGCCGATCGTGGATTCGATCCTGGCGCGCGGTGGAGAGGTGCATCTCAATGCACCCCTGCGCGACATTGCCTTGGCGGAGGATGGCCGCGTAGCCGGCTTCCAGATTGGTGGGATTAAGGGCCAAGAAGCCCGCACCGTTAGCGCCGATGCCTATGTGAGTGCCCTGCCGGTGGATCCCCTGAAGTTGCTGCTGCCAGAGGCTTGGAAGTCCATGCCGTACTTCCAGAAGCTTGAGGGCCTCAATGGAGTGCCGGTGATCAATATCCATCTTTGGTTTGATCGCAAACTCACTACGATTGATCATTTGTTGTTCAGTCGTAGCCCGTTGCTCAGCGTCTACGCTGATATGAGCAATACCTGCCGCGAATACGAAGATCCGAATCGCTCGATGCTGGAGCTTGTTTTTGCTCCCGCTAAGGACTGGATCGGCCGCAGTGATGAGGCCATTGTGGCTGCCACCATGGAGGAGTTGAAACGGCTGTTCCCCCAGCATTTTACTGGGAATGATCAGGCTGTCCTCCGCAAGTCAATCGTCGTTAAGACCCCCCGTTCGGTTTACAAGACTGTCCCGGGATGTCAGCAGTTGCGGCCCGACCAGACCAGTCCGATCGCTAATTTTTATCTGGCGGGTGACTACACCATGCAGCGCTATCTCGCCTCGATGGAGGGAGCGGTGTTGAGCGGCAAGCTCTGCGCAGCCGCCATCGACGCCGGTCAGCATCCGTCAGGGGGAATGGCATCGGCCGTCCGGCCCAGCCTGGCTGCGGTCTGATGGTGACGGTTTCGCGCTCCACGGTCTCTAAGGCCCTCGCCCAGTCCTCCCAGGCTGCCTTGGACGAGGCCTTCGAGGCCTGTCGCCTGGAAACCGCTGAATGGGCCAAAACGTTTTACCTTGGCACCTTGTTGATGCCGATCGTCAAACGTCGGGCCATTTGGGCGATTTACGTCTGGTGTCGCCGCACCGATGAGTTGATGGACAGCCCGGAGGCTCAGGCCCGGCCCGTGGAGGAGCTGGCCGAGCGGTTGGATGCCTGGGAAGCGCGGACCCGGGACCTGTTTCGGGGTCAGGTGCGGGATGGCCTGGATCTCGTCATGGTGGATACCTTGGAGCGTTTCCCCCAGGCCATCCAGCCCTACCTCGACATGATCGAGGGCCAGCGGATGGACCTGTTCCAGACGCGCTATGCCAGCTTTGCGGAGTTGGAGTTGTATTGCTACAGGGTGGCGGGCACCGTTGGACTGATGACCCAGGAGGTGATGGGACTGGATCCGGCCTACACCACGGCTCCGTGGAGTTCCCGTCCCGACACCTCCCAGGCCGCCGTGGCCCTTGGAATCGCGAACCAGCTCACCAACATCCTGCGCGACGTAGGGGAGGACCGTGGCCGTGGTCGGATCTATCTGCCTATCGAGGATTTAGTGCGTTTTGGCTATAGCGAAGCCGAGCTCCTGGCCGGCACCATCAACGACAATTGGCGGGCCCTGATGGCCTTTCAGTTGGAGCGCGCCCGCCATTGGTTTGCCCGTTCCGAAGCGGGAGTGCGGTGGCTGGCCCCTGACGCGCGTTGGCCCGTCTGGGCGTCGTTGCGGCTTTATCGCGGCATCCTCGCGGTGATCGAGAAACATGACTACGACGTTTTCAATCACCGGGCCTACGTGCCCAAGGCTGGCAAGCTACTGGATCTTCCCTTCTCCTACATCATTGCCCAGGCCCGTTGAGTCAGGCCAGGCGCAGCCACTCCAGCAGGATTGGATTCACTTGGTCTGGCGCTTCGTCATGGGGGCAGTGGCCTAGCCCCGGGAGTACCCGCAGGTCGCGCACGCAGGCCAGCTGTTTAGCCCAGAGTCGTGCTTCCGCCGGATCCTCCCAGGGATCCGCCTCACCCCAGAGCATCCGTACCGGTACGGTGAGCTCCGCCATCAGATCCGGGGCCAGATGGTCGCGGAACAGGTTGACAAATCCTCGGAAACTTTCACTGGCCCCGGGGTCGGTGGCCGGCCGCAGCAGCAGCTCCACCAACGCGTCGTCCACATGGGCTCCGCTTGGGTAGGCCTGCCGGAGCACGCGGCGGATCACGCTGGCTCGCGCCACCAGGTGGAAGAGGGTTTGGGTGAGCCACCGCTGGCGAACCAACCCCTGCAGGAACGGCCTGCCGGCCTGTTCCCACACGGGGAGTTCGGCGATGCGCTTGGCGTCCAGGGTGCGCTGGGCACAGTCGATCAGAATCACCTGGGCGGGCGGTCGTCCCCGTTGGCTAAGCAATTGGGCGGCCCGCAGGGCCACGACCCCACCGATCGAATTCCCGATCAGGTGCAGCGGGCGCTCGGGTAGCCAGGCCTCGATGCCATCGGCCACCTGGGTCGCCCAAAGATCGAAGCAGTAGCGCACATCCCCGGCAACGGGCGGTTCGCCGTCCAGGCGCGCGCGCGGTTTGTCGCTGGCGCCAAAGCCAAGCAGGTCGAGGGCCACGACCTCGGCCACGGTGGTCAGGGCGGGGACGGTGTGCCGCCAGTGGCCTAGACAGGCTCCGAAGCCATGGATGAGCACAACAGAAGCCACCGCATCCGCAGGTCCCTGGCGGGACCAACGAATGCGGTGGCCGTTCCAGGACCAATCGGCCTGGGAGGACGTGGGCAGCGGCTCAGACGCCAACCGTTTGACTGGCCAGCAGGGTCTTGAGCTTGGCCAGTTCGCCGGCCCAGCGGGGATCGGGGGCTTCCGCGTCGACGCTGTCGGAATGCACCACCTTGTTCACCGCCTTGCGGTTGACCGGGGTGGGAGTGCCGCCCCCGGGGCCACGGCGGTCGGTTGGGCTGGCGCCACCAGGACGAACATCGCGGCGCTCGGACACCTCGATACGCAGGGTGTTACCACCAAATTCACGGCCGTTGAGTTGTTCCAGGACCGTATCGGCCAGTTTTTGGTCGTCGACGTTGGCAAAGCCGAAGCCACGGCAAGCCCCGGTGTCCCGGTCGTTGACGGCTTTGAAGCGCACCCCCTCTCCCACGCTGGCAAACAGAGCCTCAAGCTCCTTGGCGTCAAAAGACTGCGGCAGGTTGCCGACGTAGAGACGAATGCTCATGGGAGGGGAATGCGGAATGAAGATAAAAATCTGGCCGGCGCTTGGATCGCGGCTTTCACTGTGCAGTTAATCATGCCGACCATCTTGATCTGCTAGCCAGCGCCGGGCTGCCAGGGCGGTCTCGGCCAGGGCGGCAGCGTCGGTCACGTCGGAGGTGTCGGGGGTGGGTAGGCGTCCATAGGCACGTTCGCGGCAAAGATGATGCAGCAGCTGCCCCAGCTGCGGGCCCGGTGCCAATCCCAGTAGGGCCTGAAGTTGGCGCCCATCCAGTGGTGGGCGGGGATGGAACAGGGGATCGAGGCGATCGCGCCAGCGGCGGAGGGCGGCCTGGGCTGTCGCGGGGGGCAGCATCAGCAGCAGGGCCGGCAGATCGGCCTCCAGCTGGAGGTGCAACGTCAGTCGTTCCTCTTCCTCCAGACGCGCCAGGCCTTCCTCGCTGCCGTCGATCTGGTTGCCGTCGATCTGGGTGCCGCCAGGCAGGTCGGCCAGGCGCTGCTGCCAGAAGCGCAATCGGGAGCAGCGATGCTGCAGCCGACGGCTGGCATGCAACGCCGCCAGGGCCACTCCATCCAGCATCCTGGCCAGGCGAGCCAGAGGCAGGGCCGTCGCCGCCTCGTCGGTCGTCAGGCCGCAGCGGAGCGCCTGCCCGTCCGACCAGGCGGCCAGATCGCGTTGGGTGGCCGCACTGGCGTCCGCCCCCCAGCTCGATAGGAGCCCGGTGCGGAGCGCCAGATCCAGCCCGCGGGGGGCCGCCGGCGCCCGCACCAGCCGTTCCAGTTCCGCCAGGACCCGTTCGCCGGCCACGGCACCGAGCCGTCGGTGATGGCGTTCCAGCCAGGCCAGGGTGGTGGGCTCGATCGTGAAGTCCAGTTCCGCTGCCAGGCGTGCTCCCCGCAGCAGGCGCAGCGGATCCTCCAGCAGGTTGGTTTCGCTGATCGCCACCAACTGGCGGGCGCGCAGATCGGCTATCCCGCCCTGGGGATCGATCAGCATGCCGATGCCGTGGCTCCCCTCCCCGTCGATCGCGTCTTCTGGCGCTGGCCTGAGGGGCAGGGCGATGGCGTTGATGCTGTAATCCCGGCGTGCCAGGTCTGCGCTCAGGCTGCCTCCCACGCAACGGGCGAGGTCCACGGTCCAGCCCCTCACCACCAGTCGGGCAATCGAGCGCTCGGCGTCAAGCACGATCGCACTGCCGCCCCAGTCACGGGCTAGCTCACGGCTCACGGCAATGGCATCCCCTGGCACCACCAGATCCAGATCCGGCCGGGACCGTTGCCGGCCCAGCAAGCCGTCGCGCACCGCCCCCCCCACCAAGGCCGTGGCCGGGGGCAGGGCCGCCAGGGGCATGGGCCAGTGCTCGGGTTGCAGGACCTGGCACAGGGCCTGGGCTTGACACCTGGGATCAGAGGCCACAATGGGCACCTGGGTCGGCCTGGGCGGCATGTGCATCTGCGTGGATTGCCACTGGGTCGACCGCTGCAAGGCTTACCACGCAGTGGAACATCAACATGGGGTCACCCACCTCTGCCGGGTCCCCAGCCTGGAGCCGCTTCAGCCGCAGATCCATGTGCAGGTGAGGGAGTTGCCCGGGGGCGGCGTTGGCGTGGAGTGGGACGTGCGTGCCTGCTCGGATTTCCAGGCCGATGCCGGACGCTGGCGACGGTTGCGCCCCGGGGAGGCGGTGCCGCGATGACGGAGTCGTGGAAGGGCTCGTCGAAGGGGGCCTTGCGTGGGCCGTGGCTGCTGGCTTTGCACAGTTCCAGCGAGGTGCTCGGCGTGGGGATCCAGTCCTTGGGCACTCCGGAGCTGGCTCCTGTTCTGGCCAGCTTCCCGCTAGGTCGGGGCCTCGCCAACGCTCTGCTGGACTGCGTGGAACAGGTGCTCCCGGCCAGCCACTGGGGGGAGGTGGGCCGCTTGGCGGTGGCCACCGGGCCGGGGGGCTTCACCGGTACCCGGCTCACCCTGGCGCTGGCCCGGACCTTGGCCCAGCAGCTCACGGTTCCCCTTCATGGAGTGAGTAGTTTCCACCTGATCGCCCATCGGCTCTGGCGTGCCCCGGAGCGGCCCTTGGTGGCGCCGTTCTGGCTGGTGCAGGAGCTGCCGCGCCATGGGCTGGTGGCGGGGCTCTATGAACCGGATCCCGGGTCCCCCCGGGGGATGGCCGAACGGCTTGCGCCCCGCCTCTATGCCGATGCGCAGGCCCTGGCGACCACGGCTCCGGCCCCTCTCTGGCCGGCGACCCCCAAGCTGCCGGATGACGTGGCCGAGTTGCTGGCCTGCGCTCAGG
>CAIOCZ010000155.1 GCA_903856805.1 uncultured cyanobacterium
GTGGAGGTTGAGCTGGTGGAGGCTCTGGCGCAACATCGCCGCATCGGCAGGTCCGTTCTCCATAGCATCACCCCATCGCGAACCAAGACGACGGAGGCTGCACCAGGGCAGCTACGGCCCGGCCTGGCCCGCCGATCGGGGACCGTTCCCCTTGGCCTACCAATGGGTGAGGTTGTTCTCATTCGGCACGGTACGACTATTCCAAATGCTTCCGCCTGGCTTCGCTCATCCGGTATTCCTTGGCCTCGGCAAGAAGGGTTAGGCGCAACTCCGAGTCAATCCCGAGGTGGCTCTTGAGCTGGTGCAGTTCGTCGCGGATCTCGTCAATGGTCACCCTGAAGAACTCCTTGCGCGCGTTCTCAAGGCTGGGTGCATCGCGCGTTCGGATCATGGCGTGCACGTCAAAGGGTTGGTCCGGCGGCCTGAGGAAGTTGAGGTTCGCTTTCGGGGGGGGTGATCCGGTCGTGCGTCAGGCGCTTGGCCATGGAGAGATGCTGCATGGTTGAACCCTGGTCGACCGAAGGCTCAACTCGCGCCGAGGCTGGCGAGGATCTTCCGGGCAAGGGGTTCCTTGATTTCGTTGTGTCTGGGCACAGCTTCCTTCACACCGGTGGCGGGATTGATCCAGATGGAATGTGAAGCACCTTCCCTTTTGAGGAGGCAGCCAGCCATGCGAAGCCTCCGCTCCAGATCGCGGCGTTTCATCCGATCTGCAGTGGCATGCGCATGGCATCAGGCGGCAGTCCTCGATTGATCTCGGCCTCACGATCCTCAAGCAGAAGCTCAATCGCTGCCTGCAGATCTTGTTTGGCTTCCTCGATGGATTCACCCTGTCCGTTAGCGCCCGGGATCTCCAGGCAGATCGCCCAGAAGCCTCCCTCAGGAGCCGGCTCAATCACTGCAGTCAGCTCCCCCTTCATGAAATCAGCCCATACCGCGATCTCGTCATTTTAGGTGGCAAGTCGTTGTTCAACAGCCAGGGTTGGTCATGCGCCGTCCCCCTTGGCCTGTTGCCCTGCCCCCCTCCTCCAACCGTCAACGCCACTGCTATGCCAAGCAACAGCCTGGCAACCACGCCATCGGCCGCTCGCCCTCGTGGCTTTCATAGGTGGCAAACCCCAGACACACGAAGGGTTCGGTGGGGCCGCCGGGGCGGCCATCCTGTTTGCGTTGTTCGCGCACATAGCCGCAGGCTTCCGCGCAGCGGTAGAGGAGCACCCTGGAGCCGCGGGTGGCGTGGTGGATGTAGCGCTGGCCGGTGGCCGACGACGCGGTGGTGGTGCTCTGGCTTTCCCAGTGGAATAGGTACGCCCTGATTCAGGAGCTGCAGGAGGTGTTCCGCCATCCCTACGAGGCGCTATCGCCGGAGCTGGCGGCGACCTACGACCGCCTCAAGCCCCGGGTGTCCCGCGTCAAGCCCCTTGGCCGATTGGCGTCAATCAAGTTGGCCGGTGAGGGGAACTGATCGCCCCTGGTTGTCGCCGGCGACAACCAGGGGCGATGACGCTGGAGGCGACACGA
>CAIOCZ010000156.1 GCA_903856805.1 uncultured cyanobacterium
CCCAGTCCGATCCCTCACCTGCCATTGACCATCGTGACGCTCGATGGCCTCCACGGTCCAGCCCTGTTGAAGCTCGGCCCCAGCGGCCACCGCCTGATCGACCAGAAAGGCATCCAGGACTGACCGGCGTACGATCCAGAATGGGGCATCTCCCGGCAGAACTGCCGTGACCGGATCCTCCAGGCACCAGGTGAAGCGCACCTGGCGAATCACCGTGTCCACCGCCGGGCTGAGATCGAACGGAAACAGCCGCTGCACCGACGACGCCATGCCCCCGCCACAGGGCTTGCTGCGACCTGACTCCCCTGCCTCGAGCAGCTGCACCCGACGACCACCAGAGGCAAGGTGGAAGGCGGCAGTCGCCCCCGCCGGGCCCGCCCCCACCACAATCGCGTCGAGCCCGCTGACACCCATTAATTAAACTTTAAGAATGTCAGCTTCCTTGTCAGCTAAATGCTTCTCAACAGCCGCAATATAGCGATCCGTTAGTTTTTGAATTTTTTCCTGCTCATCACGACTCTGATCTTCAGAAAGTTCGCCATCTTTCTCCTGCTTCTTAATTCGATCAATTCCGTCACGTCGAATGTTGCGAAGGGCAACCTTGCCCTCCTCGGCGTACCTGGAGGCAAGTTTGCAAAAATCCTTGCGGCGATCTTCGGTCAGGGGGGGGATGTTGATTCGAATCAGCTTGCCATCGTTGTTGGGTGTCAGGCCAAGATCACTCATCGAAATAGCTTTTTCGATGACATGCATTGAGCTTGTATCAAAAGGCTGGATCTGAATGGTGGAGGAATCCGGAGTTGAAATCGTGGCCAATGACTTCAAAGGCGTTTCAGCTCCGTAATACTCAACAACAATCTTGTCGAGCAGAGAAGGGTTGGCCCTGCCGGTGCGGATGGTGTTGAAGGTGCGCTGGGTGGCTTCCACCGCTTTGCGCATGCTGGCGTCCAGATCCATAGCCTTCGGAATGGTTGTGTACAACGTTGATGCCTGATGGCAACTGAGCTCAGCGGGAGGGTTCGATGCGGGTGCCGATCGCTTCGCCTGCCACCGCACGCCCGATGTTGCCGGGTCCGAACAGGTCGAACACCACAATCGGAATGGAGTTGTCCTTGCAAAGGGCAATGGCGGTTCCATCCATCACCTCCAACTCCCCGCTGAGCACCTCAAGGAAGGAGAGCCTCTCGTAACGCACTGCATCAGCATGGCGGGCGGGATCCTTGTCGTACACGCCATCCACCTTGGTGGCCTTGAACACGACATCGGCACCGATTTCTGCCGCCCGCAGGGCGGCGGTGGTATCGGTGGTGAAGAAGGGGTTGCCACAACCGGCCCCGAAGATGACCACCCGTCCCTTCTCCAGATGGCGAATCGCCTTGCGACGGATGTAAGGCTCAGCCACTTCCTGCATCGAGATCGCGCTCTGGACGCGGGTGGGGACCCCGACCTGCTCCAAACCATCTTGGAGCGTGATGGCATTCATCACCGTGGCCAGCATGCCCACATAGTCGGCGGTGGCCCGATCCATGCCCGCCGCCGACCCCTTGAGGCCGCGGAAGATATTGCCGCCACCCACCACGATGGCCAGTTCGGTTCCCCCAGCCACCACCGCGGCTACGTCCCGGGCGATGGACTGGACAATGGCCGGGTCGATGCCATAGCCCTGATCCCCCATCAACGCTTCACCGCTGAGCTTGAGAAGGACGCGTCGGTAAGTCATCAATTCGTCCGATCCGGCGAACAGTAGCAACACCCCACAGGCCAATCCCAGTTCAAGTGCTGGCCCCGACCTTGATACCCTGACAGGACGCCTGGCAGCGCACCCTGCAGAAACAACGCTTCAAAATTCAATCCCGCGCTGGGCCTTCACCCCCTGCTCCCGGAAGGGATGGCGCACGAGCTTCATCTCCGTCACCAGATCGGCCCGTTCCAACACGG
>CAIOCZ010000157.1 GCA_903856805.1 uncultured cyanobacterium
CCACCGCTTGGCCCTCCGGCCGCGGCTGGCCGTTGCCACAGAGCCGCCGCTGCCGCAGGCGTTTGCGCTCCAGCCGCGCTGTGACTCCCAGCTCCGCCCCGCGCCAGAGGCGATCCATCTCCGCTTCGAAGTGGGCGGCCAACAGGGGGGAGTCGATCACCAGCAGGGTCTCGTCGTTCTGAAATGCCGCTGAGGGGCTCCAATTGAAACTGCCGGTGATCACCCGCCGGCGATCGATCACGGCGAATTTGTGATGGAGCTTGTCGCCACTGGCTAGCTGGGGGGTGCCAACCCCCTGCAGCGGCCGGCTCCAGACCCGGTTGCCGGCCTCCAGCTGGCAGCGTTGGTCCGGCAGGCTCACCCCCACCAGATCCAGCACTTCGCTGAAGGCGCGGTTGGCGAAGCCGGGGTCGGCCAGCAGGCGGATCGTGGCGCCCCGTTGCTGCAGGTCGGCGAGGGCATTGGCCAGGTTCTGGGCGGAGAACACAAATAGGCTCAGATCCACCCGCCGTTGGGTGCCGCGCAGCAGCTGCTCCAGCCACAGCAGCCCCTGGTTCGGATCCCGGCGGGGATGGGGGGCGAACAGCACCGACACCGGGGTGCCGGCCACCATCACCTGGTGCGGGCCGCCCTCCTCCTTGCCCACCCCAAAGCGGCTGTCCGGCTGCCCCCCGGGCCCATCGCCCCACATCCGGGCGAATTCGGCGGTGAACAACGCCGCCAGCTCGGGGCTGTCGAAGCGCAGCAGGTGGTTCACGTTGCCGCGGGTGCGCGGTGCATCGGCATCGCCGTGGATGCAGGAGGGGCTGAAGTTGGCGGATCCGGTGACCACCACCCGGCCATCCGCCACCAGAAACTTGTGGTGCATCAGCCCGCTGCCGCTGCTGCCATCGGCGGTGTCGTCCAGGAGCGGAACGCCGCCCTGGCGCAGCAGGGCCACGGCATCCGGTTGGCCCAGGGCCTGGAGCTGGGCTTGGCGCAGCCGTTGGTGGGGGTTGAGATCGGCCGGATGTTGTTCACTCCAGGGGGTGCTGTAGGTGTTTTCCAGCACCACCCGCACCTGCACCCCCCGTCCCTGGGCCGCCAGCAAGGCCTGGGCCACCCGGGGCAACGACAGTTCCTGCACCGCCACCAGAATCTGTTGCCGGGCCCCCGTGATCGCCTCCAGCACCATCGCCTCCAGATCGTCCCCCTGGCGCCACTGGCCGCTCACCGGGCTGCGGTAGTGGTGGGAGGGCTGGTAGTTGAAGGCCACCCGGATGCCCGCCGGGGAGGGCAGATCGGCGGGGGGATGGCCACTCAGGGTGGCGCTGGCGTTGCCACACCCACCCAGAAGTAGGGCACAGCCAAACAGCAGGGCAGAACGGCGGATCATGGCCAGGGCCGGAGCTTCGGCCGGGTTGCTGGCTTCAGCATTCCCCTCCGCTGACGGCGCCTGCTGTCGGCGACCGCTGACGGAGTGGACGGGGATCAGCTGTGGCCTGGCATTTCGGAGCTGCGCAGCATCGCCACGAACCAGAGGGTCCCGATCATGACGGCCCCGATCAGGCCGACGGCGAGGTTGTAGCGCAGCATCAGCAGGGGCACCAGGAGGGGGAAGGCCAGGGAGCCCACCAGGGGGGTGAAGGCCACAAGGGCCCGTAGCACCGGCCGGCCTGAGGAGTCAGCGGTCATCGGGGGATGGGGGGAGACAGGGGGCCCTGGGGGCGTTTCCAAGGGATGGGCTCTAACCAGGATGGTGCGCTCAGAACCATTCCGCCAAGGCCTGGCTGGCAGGGTTGCTGTTGTCTTCCGGGGTGGTGCGGCGGAACTCCAGGGTGATGCTGCGCCGCTGTTGGCCGTCGGCGGCCACGGCCTCGATTGGGTAGAGCTGCTGGCCGTCGCGGAAGGGCACCTGCACCCGGAAGGTGCCATCGGCGGAGAGGGGCACATCTTCACCGCCAATCATCAACCGAGCCGTGGGATCGGTGGCGCCGTACACGATTAATTCGGCGTCTGCCACCAGCCAGAAGGACCGTTGGCGGGCGACCAGGCCGGCCCCGGATTCGTTGCGGCCGGAGGCCCAGCTGCCCGCGCCAGAGGCCTGGGTGGCGCCCCTTTCAAGTCCATGGACGTCCACGTCCTGGAAGGCTTCCGAGCCGTGACCCAGCCGCCGCCAACTGGAGGTGGCCGTTTGGTAGAGGCGCTCATGGAGGCCGTTGTCGCTGGTCGTTTCCGGGTTGCGCGGGGGCGGGGCTGGCAGGGGCCCGGGGGCGGAGTCGAGGGAGAAGGGAAGGAAGCGATCGAGGATCTGCTCGCTTGGATGGAGGGAGGGCACCCGCGCCACGGAGGAGAAAGCGAGGGAGATCCAGCCGCCAGCGCCCGTGAGTCGGTAGCCCAGTTCAACCCGGTAGTCCCTGTCGCTGAGGGGCACCGGCAAATACCACTCCACCGCGTGGCTGTCGACCACCACCTCCTGGAGGGTGTGGGGGTGGGCGGAGCCCCCCGCCAGTCCGGTGACATCCGCCACCCGCAGGCAAAGCTGGGAGGCCCCGGCGGCGGCGGCGGCGGCGCGGTCCTCGTCGCAGATGTCCCAAAACACATAGGCCCATTGGGGATCGCGGGGCAGGAAGACCACGCGGGTGTCGGGGCTGGGACGACTGATGGCCGGCAATTCGGCTTCGATCTCGGCCAGGCTCTGCCCACTCTCCTCCTGGCGGCTGCTGATCGCCTCCACCAGTTCCTCCTTCGATTTCCGGCTGTAGAGGGTCACGCCGAGGTGGCTGGCGACCTGGCGCAGCTGACGGAGGGTCATCATGGCCAAGGAAGTCAGCTGGCTCACCACATCACATTTCGTTTGGGATCAGTCTGATCGACAGGGAGACGGGCTGAAGGGGGGGCGCCGAGGTGGTCAGCGGATGAAGACCACCTCGGCGGGAGACCCAGACAAAAAAACCAGGAGGTGTGTGCACCCCCTGGCTTCTAGCTGTTGCGACCTGCGGCGGAAGGGGTCAGCGCCCGATACTGCGGTAAGGCACCTTCGCGAGGTAGTCGCCGGAGGTGCTGCCCGAGGCGCCGCCCACACCCCGCATGGCGGGCATGCTGCGTGCCCAGTCGAGGTAGTCCTCGGGGTAGCCACCACGGCGCTTCTGGGCCCGGGCCGGGAAGGCCTTGGCGGTGCCGGTATAGACAATCTGGGGGAAGCCCAGGATGCTCCGGTAGTAGGCGTCGTAGCGAGGGGAGGTGAGGTTGAAGGGGGTCTCGCCCACGGTCCGGCTGCCCACCACCCGGTTGCGGTGATAAGGAACCGTGTCGTAGCCGAAGGCATTCAGATATTCCTCGGAGTCGAGGATGTCATCCACCATGCCCTTGACGCCACGGGTCATGAGCACCGCCGACCAGGCAATCTCTTCGCCTTTGCCGAAGACAGGACGACCTAGAAGCTTCTCGACAAGATGGCGAGCCACCTTGTAGTTGCTGTTGAGGTTGTAGAAGCTGCGGGTGAAGGTGTCCGACAGGCAGAGGGAGCGGATGAAATCCCGCACCGTGATCTGACCATCGCGCAGCTGGCACTCGAGGGTGCGATCACGGTCCACCTTGAAGGCGTGGAAGAAAATCTGGCGATAGGCCGATTCGATCACAAAGTTCTGATCTTCGCGATTGATGGCCTTGTCCAGGGAAATGGCCTTGGGGTCCTCATCGGAGCCCACCCGCAGGGGGGCCACCCGCGAGTTCTGGGTGGTGGGGGCGTACTTGAGGAGGGGAAGAGCCACGCGTGGTCCGGCATCCGTCGAGGGGGATCGTAGAAGTGCCGCCCCGCTTGGGTGGAGGGCGCTCTGGCAGGGCTCACAGACCGTAACGTTCGCTGCCGTTGTTAACCGTGGTCAGGAGCCTGGACAATTCTGGGCTGGAGCGCAGTGCGGGCCGTTACCAGCCGAGGACCGAGAGGGGACCAGCCTCGGCCCTGGACGCAGGATGGGCCGTGGTTTCGTCGTCCAGCAGCCGCGTCTCCACGCAGAACGACGCGGTGTTGGACAGGCCCTCCACGGTGCTTGTGCGCAGCCGCACGTTCGGGCCGGCGAAGCTGAACCGCTCCAGGCTGTTCATCGTGGCGTAGCCGGTGGTGAGCAGCAGGCCGTCCCGGTCGTCCATCTGGAAATGGCCCGCCACCGGTGCCGTCTCGGCGTAGCCCCGGTCGCGCAGCAGCAGGCCGGTCCGACCGTGGCCATCGGTGGGGATCAGGCCGAACACGCTCTCGCCCTCGTGGGTTTCACCGGCCTGATCCCAGGCCATCGAGCCGCTCCAGCGCACCCGACAGCCGCCCACCAGGCCGGCGGGATCCTGGTCGTGCAGCGCGGCGATGGCTTCGAGAAGGGGATCGGTGCGCTCCAGCTCCACCACCTCGATGAAGGAACCTCCCGCCTCGGCCCGGCGATGCAACAGGTGATGGCTGCTGCGCTGGGAGCGCCAGCGGCCGCAGCTGCGCTGGAAGAAGCTCAGGGCGTCGGGGATCGGATCGCTCACGGTTGGGGCTGGCGACAGGGGGCCAGGGGGGGCTTACTGCGGTGATGATCGCAAGCCAAGCCGGTCGTTGGCCTGGCCCTCGGCCCAGGCGATCAGGTCGGGAAGATCCAGGGCCAGGGGGGGGATGCCCTGAACGGCGGCCAGGCTGGCCAGCTGGTGGCCCAGATTCAGGAGTTGGGCCACGAAGGCGTCCTGGAACTGCGGATCCGCCGCGATCGCGGGCTGGAGGACGGCCCAGGCCTCGATCTGGGATCGCTCCGGCAGCGGGGAGCCGGTGGC
>CAIOCZ010000158.1 GCA_903856805.1 uncultured cyanobacterium
CGGATCGCCAGCCCTGGGGTGCGGTCGTACTGGGTGAGCACCTTCAGCTTCCAACCGCTGCTTTGCTCGAACTCGTCCAGTTCGCTGGCCAGGTCCGTGCGCTCACCGTCCGTGAGCAGCTTGGCGAGATCAATCACCGGGGTGGGGTGATCCGGTAGGAGCTCGGGATTGTCAAAGGCCAGGGCAGGAGCCGCCGGCAGCATCAGAACGAGGAGCAGGACAGCGGCCGCCAACCGTTGGCGGAGGTGCCGCCCGCCGTGGGTTCCCAACCAGTCCAGAAGCCAGATCATCGGCGCCAGCCCACGTGGTGCAGCATTCTCTCCAAGCCCTGCGCCGATCGCGTGACCGTGCCTGTCTCTCCGCCCGGTTTCGCCCCCGTTCCGCGCCCAGTCCCGGCCTGGCTGGTTCAGCGCTTGCGGGCCGCCGGCGGCCAGGTGTCGTTCCTCACCTTCATGGAGTGGGTGCTGCACGATCCCCTGCACGGCGCCTATGGCCGGGGTCGGCTGCGCATTGGTCCCCAGGGGGACTTCGTGACCGCCCCCGCCCTGGGGGACGAATTCGCCGCCTTGTTGGCTCCCCAGATCGCGGACTGGCTGGAGCAGATTCCGGGCCCCTTGGCCCTGGTGGAAGCCGGGCCGGGGGAGGGGCAGTTAGCGGCCCAGGTGAGCGAGGCCGTCACGCGCCAATGGCCGGCCCTGGCCCGCCGCCTTGAACTGGTGCTGGTGGAACCCAATGCCGGCATGGCCCTTCGGCAGCGGCAGCGGCTGGCGGGATGTGGTCTGCCTTGCCGTTGGGTGTCCTTCAGGGAGCTGGCCCAGGCCCCGGTTCGCGGCGTGATCCTGGCCCACGAAGTGCTGGATGCCCTGGCGGTGGAGCGGATCGTCTGGGATGGGGTCGACTGGCGGCGGCAGGAGGTGGCCCTGGTGCCGGCGGACGACCCGTCCCCGCAGCTGGCTCTGACGGCCGGAGCCACCCTTGAGGCGGCCGAACTGGAGCCGCTGCTGGCCCTGATGCAGGGGCAGCCGCCGCCGGGGGGACTGCCGTCGAGTTGGTGCACGGAATTGCATCCAGGCCTGGCTCCCTGGCTGGCCGAGGCGGCCGCCGCCTTGGATCAGGGCCAGCTGTTGGTCATCGACTACGCCCTGGAAGCCTGGCGCTATTACGCCCCGGCCAGGGCCAACGGCACCCTGATGGCCTACAGGAACCAGCAGGCCAGCCCCGATCCCCTCCAGGACCCGGGGGAATGGGACCTCACGGCCCATCTCTGTATTGACAGCCTGGAGGCGGCCGCCCGGGCCACGGGGTGGCAACCGCTGGGGGGGTGTCGCCAGGGCGAGGCGTTGCTGGCCCTGGGACTGGCCGGTCGGTTGCATGGCTTGCAGCGCGGGGAGGCTGGGCCGCTCGCCGAGCTTCTGGGGCGGCGGGAGGCGCTGCTGCGGCTGGTGGATCCCCGTGCCCTGGGGGATTTCCGCTGGCTTGCCTACGGCCGGGGCCCGGGGACAGGCGCGCCACCGCGCTTCCTGCAGGAACCGGACCAGTCCTGAGCGAGCAGGGGGAGAGCCCTACGACCGCAGGCCTCCAGATTTCTTCATGAAGGCCGCTTCACACACGGCGCAATGTTCCGTTACAGTTGCTCGTGTCGGTGGCCCTTTCGGGTTTCCGGCCTTCCTTCCGCCCGGTCTCTGGCCCCTGGGTCTGAACCGTTGGCTTCCCC
>CAIOCZ010000159.1 GCA_903856805.1 uncultured cyanobacterium
CCGGCTCTGTTTTCGATGGTCAGACGGCGGCGCGGAAGACGTTGAACTGGTTGACTACCACTGACACCTCCCCATGAATCGTCTCCCACCCATCAGCCCTGGTGAACTTCTTCAGGAAGAGTTCCTCGAACCACTGGGCATCAGCCAGTACCGACTGGCCAAGTCCATTGGGGTACCCGCATCACGCATCAGCGAAATCATTGCGGGCCAGAGGGCAATCACGGCCGACACGGATCTGCGTCTTTGTCGTGTGCTGCGGCTCAGTCCCGGCTATTGGTTGCGGGCACAGGCGGCCTACGACACGGAAGTGGCCACAGTCGAACTGGCTGAAGTTCTCGACACCCTCCAGCCGCTCGTGGGGTGCTGAGCCCATGATCAGCAGAACGGCAATCGCATCAAGGCCCGCGCTGCGCACCTGTGCTCCCCTTTCAGCGGGCCAGGCCCAGAAACACCAGCAGCGAGCGGTTGAGCCGCAGCAGATCGTCATCCGCCAGGCGACCGATGCACTGGCCCAGGCGGCTCTTGGGCACAGTGGTGACCTTGTCGACCATCAGGCGGCTGACGGCTCGCATACCGTTCTCCGTTGTGGGCTCAACGGGGACGCGAAAGACCAGCAGATCAGGCGGATCGGTCGTGATCAGACACACCGTCACGGAGTCGCGGGCGGTGAAGGCATCGTCCTGAACAATCACCACAGGGCGGGGCTTGCTGGCGTAGCCGGAACCGCCGGCCATGGTCCAGAGCTCACCGCGCTTCACTGGCTGTACTCGTCGTCAGGCCACTCGTACACCGAGTCGATGAACGCCTGGATCTCGGCTTCCTCTGGGCTGGCATTGGCCAACAGACATTGCCGCCGGGCCTCGGCAGCAAACTCGGGTGAATGCACATCCGGCACCCAGATCTGGATCGGCCGCATCCCCTGGGCCCGCAGCCGCTGGCGGTGTGCGCGCACTTTGCGTCGGGTGGCGGCGCGGCGGATGTCGTCGGGGCTGGCGCTTGGAGTGGCTTCCGCTTCCATGGCGGTATCTGCTGGGGTTACATGTATTGATAGCCCGCCAGGTCGGTTTGGCCGATGAGAATTCTCCAGTCCTCGAGGAGTCCCGATCAAAAAACTATGCGCTTGGTGCATAGCCACGCCAGCACGGCCATGGAGATCGCACTGCATCTACCGCTGCCTCGCTGTAGAACTACCCAAGCAAGGGCCAAGCCAGGACTCCGGATGGCCACCAATAGGTCCAGTTCCCGTCCTTCGCAGGGCAACTGAGCTATTTCATGCCCGCCAAGCCATCGTGAGATCACCCAGGTTCAGGTCCTGTTCCAGTCCCAGGCTTTGCTTCCCTGATCCCCAGCCCAGCGTCTCCAGCCCGTACCGATGCCCGACCTCGCCGACCTCGTCAACGACCTGATCGCCCTGATCCCGGAGGACGGCAGCCGCATCACGAACGACGAGATCCGCACAGCCCTGGAGCGCGAGGCGGGAGAGGCCATCAGCGATGAGGAACTGAAGGAGCTCAAGAACCAGGTGGTGGCCCTCGGGGCCGCGGAGGGTGTGAAGGGCCCCGGCGGAGGCTTGAGAGCGCCTGGGATCGACCCGCCTCCACGCGCTGTCCAGCCGCTGGACCCCGCCCCCGCCGCAGCGGCAACGGCGACAGCGCCACTTCCCCCCAAGCCGCCATCGCCCCCGGCACCACGGCGGCCTCGGTGCTCACCGGCGAGCTGCGCAACCAGATCGACCGCATCTGGGACGCCTTCTGGAGCGGCGGCATCGCCAACCCGCTGGAGGTGCTGGAGCAGCTCACCTACCTGCTGTTCATCCGCCGGCTCGATGAGCTGGAAACCCTGGAAGAGCGGCGCAGCCAGCGCTCGGGCCAGCCGATGCGCCGCCGCATTTTCCCGGAGGGCGCGGATGAGCAGGGTCGCCCTTGGAGCGAACTGCGCTGGAGCCGCTTCAAGGAACTGGGCGAAGCCGCTTCGATGTATCGAGTGGTGGGCGAGCGGGTGTTTCCGTTCCTGCGGGAACTGGGCGGCGAGGAGTCGGCTTACGCCACCCACATGACAGGTGCCCGCTTCACGATCCCCACGCCGGGGTTGCTCAGCAAGGTGGTGGAGCTGCTCGACGCGGTGCCAATGGAGGACCGCGACACCAAGGGCGACATCTACGAGTACATGCTCGGCAAGCTGGCGACCGCCGGCACCAACGGTCAGTTCCGCACGCCGCGCCACATCATCGAGCTGATGGTGGCGATGACCGAGCCCACGCCGCGCGATGTGATGGTGGATCCGGCCTGCGGCACCTGCGGCTTCCCGGTGGCGGTGGGCGAATACCTGCGCGAGCACCACCCCGAGGTGCTCAGTGATCCGGAACTGCGCGAGCACTTCAACCATGGCCTGTTCCATGGCTTTGATTTCGACACCACGATGCTGCGCATCGGTGCGATGAACATGCTGCTGCACGGGGTGGAGAA
>CAIOCZ010000160.1 GCA_903856805.1 uncultured cyanobacterium
GCGGCCAAGCAGGCCCGTCTGGAGGAGGTGGGGGAGGATCCGCTCGCCCGCTCCCGCATCGAGGCCGCCTACGACGCGGTGTTGATGGATCGCCTCAAGGAACGGCAGCAGGGCCGGGTGAGCAGTGCCGCCCGCACGGCATCCCAGCGGGAACAGGCCAGCCCGCCCCCCAGCCGGACCCCCCTGCCGGCCCTGCCCTCCTTGCCCCAGCTGCCCACGATGAAGCTGGCCCCGGCCCTGCCGAGCCTCCCCAGCTTCTCCCTGGCCCAAGGCCGCGACCGTTGGTTTCCCCTGGGGGCCCACGGTGCCTTGCTGGTGCTGCTGCTCCTGCCCGGGGTCGCCGCCGAACTGCCCCTGTCCCTGGGCGCCCTTGTCACCGTGATCAGCCTGCAGCGCCGCCATGGACGGCTCGGCCAGGCGGTGCTCTGGAGCCTGGGCCTGTTGATCGTGGGCCTGCTGGTTGGAGCCCTGCTCGTCAGTTTGCTCGATCCCGCCCTGCCCCTCGGCCTACCGATCACGGCGCTACAGGCCCAGAGCCTGCCGGCGATCCTGCTGCTGCTGCTGGGGGCCCTCCTGATCGGTTAAGTCGGGGTCTCCAGCTCCGGCGACCTTGCGGGGACCCTCAGGGGGCGTCCAATTCGGCGATCAGCTGCTCCAGTTCGGCCGCTTCGACCCGATAGAGCGCGCTGCAGAAGTGGCAGTTCAGTTCTGCGTGGCCCTCGTCCCGCAGGATGGAGGTCAACTCGTCGCGGCCGAGCAACTTCAGGGCATTGACGCTCCGCCTGTAGCTGCAGGGGCAGTGGAAGCGCACCGGGGTGACGGCCTCAGCGCTGTCGATCGGAGTGGGATCCAGGTCGGGGAAAATATCCTCCAGCAGGTCGCGCAGCTGGCCGTTACAGGCCGCCAACCGGCCGCTGAAGCCACTGATCTCCCGGCAGCGTTCCTCCAGCAGCGCCACCAGCGCCGGCTCCCGGGCCGCCTTCGGCAGCACCTGCACCAGCACCCCGCCGGCGCAGCGCACCCCCTCACTATCGATCTGCTCCCCGACGAACACCGCCGAAGGGGTCTGCTCGGAATGGAGGAGAAACGAGGCCACGTCCTCGCCGATGCCACCGCTGACCAACTCCACCGTGCTGCTGAACGGTTCCCCTTCCCCCTTGTCACGCACCACGTGCAGGTAGCCCGTGCCACAGGCACGGCCGAAGGCAAACTGGGCCATCCCATCGGTCCCGTCCACCAGGTCCAGCTCCAATTGGGGAGCCCCCACATAGCCGCGCACACTGCCATCGCGGCCGGCATCCACCATGAGCCCGCGCAGGGGGCCATCGGACTGGATGCGCAGGTTGACCCGGCCATGGGCCACCTTCATCGAGCTGGCCAACAGCAGGCCCGCCGTCATCGCCCGCCCCAGCAGGGCGGTGGTGAGAAAGGAGAGCTGGTGGTGCCGACGGGCCGCCCGACAGGTGGCCGTGGTGGAGACCGCCACCATGCGAATGCCACCTCCCGCGGCCGTGGCCCGCAGCAACTGATCGCCCATGGCTCCGGCCCGAATTGGTGGCGCCATCGTAGGAAGGCCGTTGCGGGTGAGCGCAGGGACCACGCCATGCTGGGACTCTCGGGACTGGTGGGGGTGACGGCCTCCCTGCTGTTCGGGGTGAATCGAGCCTCGCCTCGCCCCATCGATCAGGGGACAGGACCTGTCAACCCGTCCAGCACCTTTGAAACGCGCATGCTCGCCCAGATGAACCAGCGCCGCCGTGAGCTGGGATTGACGGCGCTGGGGCCCCTGCCGACGGCGCTAAGGCCGGGCTTTGAGGGCTATGCGAGGCAACTGGATCACCACATGCTGGCCCAAAACGCCTGCCTCCATGGCGGCGAGCGGGGTGGCCCCTCGCCCTTTGTCGCGATCAACCTGCCCGTCGGTTGGCGGGTGCGCGGGGAGGTGGTGGCCTGCAATGGAGAGGATTTCAGGGCCGAGACCCTGGAGTGGTTCTTCTGGAGGTCGATTCACCACCGCCACATCCTTTACGAGCGGCCCCGGCTCACCCACCTGGCCTGCCTGACCTCAGGACCCCGCACCGGCGATCCCGGCAGTCAGCGGGTGATCTGCCTGACGTTCCAGGGGATGTAACACACCCTGGTCCAGGAACCAGCCCTGGCGGATCAGGCCCTGGAAGAGTTCCGGTTCGTGGGTCACCACCAGCAGGGCCCGCTGGCTGGAGAGCTGGGCCAGCAGCTCCAGCACCTCCTCGCGCACGGTCCAGTCCAAGCCCGCAGTCGGTTCATCGAGCAGCAACACCCGGGGATCGCGAAGCAACTGCACCGCCAGCGCCAGGCGCCGCTGCTGGCCGCCACTGAGCTGTTCCGGCGCCTGGCGCAGGTTGATCGCCCCCAACCCCACCTGCTGCAGCACCGCCGCGGCCCGCTCACCGTCCAGGCGCCGCTGGCCCAGTCGCAACTCCTGGCCCACGGTGAGGCCGAGGAAATGGCGTTCCGGAAACTGGAACACCAGCCCACACAACCAGCGCCGCTGGCGGCTGCTGAGGGCTTCGCCATCCCAGAGAATCTGGCCGCCATCGGCCTCCGCCAACCCGCTGATCAGCTCCAACAGGGTGGTTTTGCCACTGCCACTGCGACCGGCCACCAGCGTCGGTTCGCCCACGGCAAGGCGTAGGTTGACTCCCCGCAGCACGGGCTGGGGACTGGTGGCGGGGTGATAGCGAAGGCCCTGAAGCTCAAGCATTCCCCCAGCATGGCCGGCGACAGGGTTGAATCAACCCAGACTGTCCCGTTGTCCCCAGGTCCCCATGGAGGTTCGCTTTCGCGACGTCGATCCCTTCAACTGCTGGATCTGGTTGCGGTTTTCCCAGCCTCCCGGAGGGGACGAGCGGGGGTATGTGGAGACGGCCCTGGACAGCTGGTTCTTCCTGGCCAAGCTGGGGGGCTTCAACGCCGAATGCCTGCAGGCCCATGAGGGGGCGGCGGACCTCAGTTGGCTCAACTACGACAGCGAGGACGCAGAGAGATCCCTGCCGGCCCTGATGCACAACATGGGTCCGATGGAATATCTCGAAGACTGGGGGCGTTGCTGGATGGATCTGGGCACCAGCGATGCCCTGGCCCTCGATGTGCTGATCAACTCCCTGCGCCAGCTCAATAACGACGTGGTGGAGATCGAGGAACTGGTGATCGGCGGACTGAATGAGGACTGGCCGATCGAGGAGGAGCCGGAGAACCCGTACGACACCAACGGCCGCTGAGGGGGTCGGAATGGTCCGCGAACGGCGGCGGCTGCTGATCTCCCCCGAGCGCCTGGGCAGCGTCGGGCCCGACGACGGGCGGGTGGAACTCGACCCCGCGGAGCTGCACTACCTGCAGCGGGTGCTGCGCCTGCGGGCCGGCGATGGCCTTGATCTGGTGGACGGAGCGGGTCGGCTCTGGGGCGCCCGGCTGGAGGGATCCCAGGCGGTGCGGCTGGAACAGCCCCTGGAGCAGCCCTTGCAGCGGGAGCAGCCCCCCAGCCCTGGGTTGACCCTGGCCCTGGCCCTGCCGAAACGGGACACGGAGCTGGTGTGGCGGATGGCCACCGAGCTGGGGGTGAATGGGCTTCAACCCCTGATCGCCTCCCGCAGTGGGGTGAGCGGCCGCCAGCCGCTGGAGCGCTGGCGCAGCATCGTGCGGGAGGCGGTGGAACAGTGCGAGCGGTTGTGGTTGCCGGTCGTGGCCGATCCCCAACCGGCGGGGGCCTGGCTGGCGAAACCGCGGCCGGGGCTGGCCCTGCTGGCCACCACCCGCCGATCCAACCTGCCGAGCCTCACGGAGCTACTGGCATCGGAGCAGTTGGCTTCGGAGCTGCTGGCCGAGCAGAGGTCCAGCGATCAGGGCCAGCCCTTGGCGGGGATCAGCCTGGCGATCGGGCCGGAAGGGGGCTGGAGTGAGGCGGAGGAGGCCGGCGCCGAAGCGGCGGGATGGCGGGCCGTGAGCCTGGGGCCCGCCATCCTGCGCAGTGCGACGGCGGCGGTGGCGGGGATGGCCCTGCTCAGCGACTGGCGGCGCCTCAGCTGCGCATCATGCTCTGCGCCATGGCCTTGAAACCCGCGAGGTCGGCGGCGCCACGGCGACGGCGCAGGGGCAGGCCGCCGCCAGGGGTGAGGCAATCGGGGGCAAAGGTGGCCAGGCTTGGGGCGGGGCGGTTGGCCTGGGCGGCCGCCAGCTCGGCGGCGATCGCCTCGGTCGTGGTGACGGATGGGGAGCTGAGGGCGGGAGCGGACTCGGCTTCAGGCTGGACCACGGGTGCGGAGGCCGCCTTGGCCGGCTCCGACTTGGCCGGCGCCGGCTTGGCCGGTTCCGCTTGGGCGGGTTCCGTCTTGGCCGGTGCCACGGCGGCGGGCTTGGTGGGTGCCACCACGGCGGGCTTCTGATCACCCTCACCGCCGCCAAGGTCGAGGAAGAACTTCGGCTTGAAGAGCATGACCCGGCAAGGCATAGGGGTGGAGGGATTATCCGTCGCTGGCGGCAGGTCGGCCCGGCCCGCTTAGATCAGTGCAACACAAGCCCGCCTCCCCCCCCCTGCCGATGCTGGCGCTGCCTCCCCAGGACCTCGCCCATTGGGCCACGGCCCTGGTTCTGAATGCGGGCCTGATCGCCCTGGCCCAACGGACCCCCGTGCTCACCCCCGCGGGCTGGGTGCACGCCGGCCTGCTCGGCACCCTGCTCTGGGGCAGCCTCGGCCTGCGGGGCTGGCTGGCGGTGGTGGCCTATCTGATTCTGGGGTCGCTGGTCACGCGCCTCGGCTATGCGCAGAAGCAGGCCAGTGGCCTGGCGGAGGGGCGGGGCGGTCGCCGCGGACCGGAGAACGTGTGGGGTTCGGCCCTGGTGGGCTGCCTGCTCGGCCTGCTGGCGGCCGTGGCCCCCCCCGCCGCCCGACCGGCCCTGCTGATCGGGTTCGCCGCCAGTTTTGCCGCCAAGCTGGCCGACACCTGCGGCAGCGAGATCGGCAAACGCTGGGGTCGCCACACCGTGCTGATCACCACCCTGCGGCCCGTGCCGGCGGGCACGGAGGGGGCGATCAGCCTGGAGGGCACGGGGGCCAGCTTGGTGGGGGCGGCGGTGATGGCCCTGGTGATGGGGGGGCTGGGGCTGATCCACGGCCCGGCGGCGACGGTGCTGGTGATTGGGGCCGGCCTGCTGGCCACCCTTGTCGAAAGCGTGATCGGGGCCACGCTCCAGAGCCGGGTGGCCTGGCTCAGCAATGAAGTGGTGAACGGCCTTCAGACCCTGGTGGCCGCCGTGCTGGCGATGGCCTCGTGGACCTTGCTGCCCCCAGGGGCCGGCGGCTGATTCTGCCGCCGCTGGTCTTGCCAAAGCAGCGCCGCCTCGCGCAACCGGGCCAGGGTGGCGTCACAGCGCCGCTGGGCCTGGCGGGGGTGGAGCCCCAGCCGCGCCCCCAATTCCACCCAGCTGCACCCCACCAACAGCCTGCCCTCCAACAACTCCCTCAGGGGAGGCTCTAATTGGGCCAGCTGGGCCCGCAACCAGAGCACTTCGGCGGAGTCGGCTGAGTCGGTGGGGTCGGCGGCGTCCTCAAGCCCAGGGGCGGTTGCGGCGGCCCCGCTGGGGTCCGCCAGCTGATCGAGCAGGCAGGCCCCCGCCTCGCCGTCCTGGCCCCGGCCCAGGGGGGCATCAAGGCTGCACAGGTGGGCCACCTGCGCCACCGCCAGCGCCTCCTGCAGCTGGTCCGGTCGGCAGTGAAGGCGGAGGGCCAGGGCCTCAGGCACCAGGGGGAGAAGACCCTCACGGCGCCGCTGGGCCTGCAGCTGGGCCGCCTGCTGGCGCAGCTCCCACACCGCCCGGGGAATGCGCAGCATCAGCTGGCGATCCCTCAGCTCATGCTGGATCGCCCCGCGGATGAAGGGCACCGCAAAGCTGCTGAGCTGGAAACTGCGCCGGGGGTCGAAGGCCTCCACCGCCTTGATCAGCCCCAGGCTGCCCACCTGGGCCAGGTCGTCAAAGCTGAGCTGGCTGGCGCGGCTCATCCGACCGGCGACCATGAACACCAGGGGCAGATTGTTGGCGACGAGGGCATTGCGGCAGGCCAGACGGGTCGTCGCGTCCGTGCTGCCGGTGTAATCCGACAGCAACTGGCGGTTGCGCTCGCTGGCTTGGCGCGGATGGGTCCGGTTGGGATCCATGGGGCGAAGGGAGGGCGAATCAGTGAATTCACGGTGAATTCGCCAGGCCCTGGCCGACATCCCTGGCTGGAGGGAGCCGCAATCCCCCGTTGGAGGGATGTCAGGTGACGGTGGGAGCCGCCAGGGGCATGAGCTCGGCCCAGCGCAACAGGGCCGGCCACTGCCGCACCCGTTCGAACACCTGCCAGTGGCCCAGGCTGTTGAGGTGAAGGCCGTCGCTGCTCAGCCAACGGGGCCAGTGGGAATCCGCCAACAAGCCATCCAGCAGGGGCAGGAACGGCACATCGGCCTCCAGGCACGCCTCCTCCAGCAGACCCTCGTAACGCCGCAGGCTGGCCAGGTCGTACCAGAGCAGATCGGCGAAGGGCATGGCCTCCTCCAGCACCGGCGTCAGGCCGATCACCAGCGGCGGGGCGATGGCCTTGGCCTGCACCAGGAGCTGGTCCAGGCCGTACAGAAAGGCTTCAGGGGCCAGTTGGGGGCGGCCATCCGGCCGACCCACCCGC
>CAIOCZ010000161.1 GCA_903856805.1 uncultured cyanobacterium
ATGGCAAACGCTCCATGGATTTTGGCGTGGGTTCCGGCATGGGTTCGCGAGGCCATCCGCCTGTGGGATCCTTGGGCTGAGCACAGCCGGATTTCAACCCATGCTCTTCAACGGTTCCCTGGATGAGCTCAAGTTGCTGGTAGATCAGCTCGGCGTGGCCTGCCACTGGCGGCACATGGGCCCCTTTGAGATGGCTGTTTTTGAAGATGACGTGAGCAACCTCAAGCTCAACTGGTGGCCCCAGACGGGAGAGTTGTCCCTGGTGGGCGATCCGGAGGTGCGGGACGCCATGGCCGCTCGCCTGCAGGACCTGCTGAACGGCTGAGGCAGAACAAGCCGGGGGCGTCCTGGGGCCTTCGGGCCTAGCTGCCACTGGACGGTGCTTTGATCATCGACGGATGGCCAGGGTGTCCCCCTCGATGGTGTGAATTTGATAGTGATGGCTGGAGAGATGGCTCAGGAGTGGCTCCATCCTGGACTGGGGGATATGGCGATTCTCGAAGTGAATAAGTGTGGGCCTTGTCTGCTCAAGGTTGGAGGCATAGATGACGGAATCATCGCAACCCTCCGCGTCAATTTGCAGCACATCGATCGGAACCGGCCAGTCCAGTTCTGTCAGCACTGTTGTTAGCGCCTTGGAGGGGACGTTCAGGGTTTCGATGGCCTCATCGGCAGGGAGGCCTTCCCGGAGGAGGGCGCGTTCCAGATGGTCGCGATTGGCGGAGGTCAGGCCCGTTGCGGCGCGATAGGGAGGCCAGCCTTCGGCGTAGGCCGGCTGAAAACGGTCGAACCACTGTTGCTTGATGGCATGCAACACAAGGGTCCCTTCCGGCCCGATCGCACAGTTGGCGATCTGGTGGCAGGGGTGCAAGGCGTAACTGTGCTGGAGATGGGGGAGGAGGGCTTGGTTTGGCTCAATCAGCAGGATGCGGGTTCGATTGGCAAGGCCCATCACGAACGCATAAATGGGGTCGTTGACCTTGCCGTCATTGGCTCCGACGACGACGATATTGAGCGTGGGCTTGATGGTCATCAGCTCACCGAGTTTGGCCAGGTACAAATTGTCCGCCATGCCAATCTGGTCGCAAACTTTCAATTCCATCCTAGGTTGTGAAGGACTGCCTTGGCAAATGCCCTTAAAAAAGGGCATCGCCGCTATGTCGCCCCCTGGCTGTAGCGCATTGATTATTTATTATTTGTCCCCCCATCGATCGACGCCTGGTTGATGCTGACATGCAAAGGAGTCTGTTCCTGGTCCCCGTCAACTGCGGGCCTCCCCCCACGCCAAAAACCCCCGGGGGAGGCCCGGGGGTCCGTGGTGATGGCCCAAGGGGGCCATCCGGGGGGAAGCTGCTGACGATGTCGCCTGGGGCCGAGCGATCCAGGGGTGGGGCGGAGTGGGATCCCGGGGCACCTAAGGCGGTGCAGATGGAGTGTCGACCGGCGCGACGCAGAGGTTGAGGACAAACCTCATCTTGTCTGGCCGGACGGCCCGCCCATGGTTGGGTGAAGAAGGTTGGAGCAGGGGACTGGAGTCAGCGTGCTTCTGGGATCTGGCGGGGTGGCGTGTCGTCCATCGGGGCGCCTCCTGAGTTCGTGATCACACAATGACCCCGGCCGCCACGGTAGGCAATCCGTCGTTCAACCCATTGCCCTGGCCGGTGGAGTGGCAGCAGAGTGGTTGGTTTGGGGATGACGGCTCCCGGGGGGGGCTCACGCACCGATCGCGGCGACGCCCCGCCGGTGGATCTCGCTGGCGTAGTCGGTCCAGGTGCCTTGCCCCCAATAGCGGAAGCAACTGGTTTCCAGCAGCAGCAGGTAGAGCAACGCCTCTTGGTAGGGGCGGGTGCGGGTCACGCCGGGATCCCGGGCCACCAGGGGGTCAAACACCTGGTGAAAGCGGGCGCTGAGCTGGTTCATTGGTTCCAGCACGTTGGCGTAGCCCTCCACCCAGCTGAGGTTGTTGGTCCAGGAGGCGCCGGCCATCGAGAAGCTGGAATCGCTGGCCTGGAGCTGAGTGATCGCCGCCTGCACGGAGTCAGGGCTGGGCTGGCTGCCCACCCGCTGCCAGAGCTTGTGTTGCTGCACCGCCTGAATCTGCGGGTAGTCGGAGGCGTTCACCCCGGCCGCTTCCAACAGCTCCAGGTATTCCGTGCCGTTGAGGGCCACCGTGGCGTTGCCGTTTTCGCTGCCGGCTTGGCCCGCAATGCGGCGATGGGCCTGGAGAAAGGCGGGCGGGAATTCATTCATCATCACGCCGCCGTTCTCGCCGTCGGCAATTTGGGTCACCAATGACGGAATCCGGGATCCGCCCAGGGTTTGGCGATCTAGCCCCAGGGCCTCGTAATAGGGCTGCATCTGGCCCACCAGTTTGGTGTCGGAGCCCTGGGTTTTGATCAACGCCAGGATGGAGACCACCTCACCGCTGGAGCTGCGGGCCACGAGCTGGTTGGGGATGAACTTCTGTTCTTGGCGGAGGCTGGAGCCATCGAGAGTTTCGACGCTGTGCTCCTGCACCATCAGCCAGCGGTAGCCGCATTCCACCAGGGCCTTCACCAATTCATAGAGGGTGTCGGGGTGGTTGGGCAGGTGCATTTCCGGGGGCGAAAATCCCCGCACCCGCTGCAGGGCGTCCTGGCCAAACAGGGCCGCGAATTGATGCTGCCAGGCCAGGATCTGCAGCTTCAGATCGGGGATGGGCGTGGAGGGGGCCACGGCGTGGCTCCAGAAGGTGCCCAGCCATTCCACATGGGGTTGAACGGAGGGATCACAGGCGAGGAATCGCAGGGCCTCGAGAATGTCGTGGCGACCCATCTGCTGAACGCCCCAGAGCAGATTGCCTGAATAATCCAGCATGATCCGGGGATGGCAGCCCTCCTGGATCAACTGGGGGAGGAGGTCGGCAAGGCGCCTATAGCACTGCGCAAATGGTTCGGCGTTGTGGTTATCGCCCTCGCCGGGGTGCTCCAGCATGTACTGCAGGTGGGAGATCAGTTCCCCCTGCGCGCCGGCTGGAATCGTGGGCTGATGCATGTGGAGCGCACAGGCAAAGCCCGAGCGGATCTGCTCCAGTTGGAGCGTGGTGTGTGGGAGAACTACCGGGCCGGCCTGCTGCATCAGGGCCTGAAGGGCGGCTTCAGAGCCCGCGATCGGAGGTAGGGAGTAGGAGGGGTCGCTCATCCATGGGCGCCCTGGGGAGGAGTGGATCCAGGCACGGGTGATGGAACCGTAGCGGCAGGGTGCTCAGCCCGGACTTGAACCATCGAAGTCTGCTCCTCCAGAAGGTCCAATAATTCCACCTTGAAATCGATTGGTTTCCTTGTTGTATTCAATTTTGGCGTGGTGGCTATCCAGTGTCATGAGATTGATGATGTCACGCCGTGTTCTTCACCCCATTTGCGGATTGAAGCAACAGCACCCTTGCCTGGATCGGGTGATGGGTGGGGCCTGGGGAAGACCCTGACTTTGATGAATAGAACGACCACGACTTGGCTGCCCGCCCGCGCACTGACATCCCCACCAAGATCATGAAACTGGGCTTCGAGGTCCCTCCACGGCAAGGTGCCGCTGACGGGACGAGATTTTTGAGATGCCTTGCGGCCCATGATCAAGCCCAAGTCTTGGCATGCAATTCAAGGTTGAAATCGCATAACGCGACTTAGGATTTAAGAGGTTATGCCAAAATCAATATTCATGCTTTGGCAGGGAAAGTCGGTTATTTGGTTGTCAATGAATTTGAAAATGAGGCGGGCCAAAAAGGGACGTAGGTGCCTTATGGTTTGCTGGATTAGTAGTTTGCCATCGGAGCCAGTTGTGGTGAAGCTCCCTCGCCATTCGCCAATGGTTGCGCAGAAAGTTTCTCCACTGGCCGGACATCGGTGTTAACGAAAGGGTCTTTGCAAGCAAGTGCAGGGGCCTAGCCGCGTTGCCACGATGTCTTTAAGAACAGAGCAATTGAGGATTTTAGGTTAAGGCAATCTGTTGCGTTGCGGTACCCAGCAGCTGGACGATCTCGTGGTAGTTCGCCATTCTAGATCGCGTTTGGTTCCATAGGACTCCTCCATGGGCAAGCCGGTGGCAGCCTGCTTTACACGTCAGGGTTTAGCAGCAGGGTCTGATCGAGCCAATCGATGACAACTGTTATCGCAGTGACTCCGTTGCCGCAGTTGACGTGCCCAGATGCTGCGTTGTTTTCGTGTTTGGTAAATGTCCGCGTCGTAATCGAACGTGCGTTGGTGAGAGTCTGGAGCTGCTCGAAGAACTGCTCATACGGCACGAGTGAGTCATCTTGGCCGGCCATCAGCAACACATCAGATTTTACTTGACTCGAAACGTCCGCAGTCACGTACTCACCCATCTTCTGCAAATACTCGGCAGTTGACGTGGAGCCGGTGACTCTCATTCCTTGCAGGATCATGAAGGCTGCGGTGGGGTTACCATCGGCAAC
>CAIOCZ010000162.1 GCA_903856805.1 uncultured cyanobacterium
TCCACGGCACCGCAAACCTTTCATATGCGGTGCCCGTGTCGGTCAAGCTCGCTTCGCTCGCTCTCCCTTCACTCACAAAAAACCTTTCATGCGAGCAAGCTCGCAAAGACCTTTCATGAAAACCTTTCATAGCGCCGAGACTGAGAAAACCTTTCATAGTGTCCCCCTAGATGCTGGGGGGTGTGTCAGTTGTGACCATGTGCTGCTGGGCAATGGCGGGCTGGTGTGTGGCATTGACCCGTGGCTGCTGGAGCGGGAGGTGACGGCGGACGGTGTGCGCTACCTAGCGTGCGATCAACACAGAAGCAGCATCCAGCCGCAGACAGCACAAAGCCCCCCGCCGGTCCCCGCGGTGGGGGACTAGCAGGGGCAGAGCTGGGGAGGGTGCCGCTGACGGGTGGCTAGCTGGTTTTAATTTCTGCCCCTGTGGAATCTGTGGAAAACTTCGCCAGGATTTCGGCAGCGGTGATGGTCTGGGGGTGACCGATGGCGCGGGTTAGTGCTCGTTGCTTGCGCTGGCATGTTTGCCAGAACGGGATTAATTCCCGTTGAAGCTGGAGGTTCCCCTCCTTTCCGTATTGTTTATGCAAATTCAGCAAATCTTGCCAATCGGAGGATTCTAGGATGGATCGCTCCGCTGCCCAGCGTAGATCCTTATATAGACGTCTCTCCAGCCTGATCTGTTCCCGTCGTTCTTCTGCTGCTTCCCTGGCGCTTGCTTTTGTAGTCCATGCTCCGGTGGTCATTGGTTCCCGTGGTGAGGGTCGGCACTGGGAAGCGTATCACGGGTAGGGCTTGCGTCAGCGGATGTTAAGGAATGTTACAAAGGAGCATAGGAGGAGCTGGCTAGGGTGCAGAATGCCGGGGTTCAATCTACCGGTCATCCATGCCGGATCAATCAATGGCTCTATCTCCAGCACTGGCTAGACGTATTGATGCCCTACATGGCTGCCGCGGCAGCTGGTTTCTCATCGAGACTGGCGAGCCCCAAAACAGGTGGGCCCAGGATGCTAGCCAGAGTCCCAAGGATGCTTTAAGCGCTTGCCTGGCGCGTCGTTGGCGGGGGGTGAGCCTGGGCTTCCAACCTGACTGGTGCGGATATAGCTCGTATGGCGACACTGGCCTTGTGGGTAAGGCTAATTTCAAGCATTTTCAGGACCGCTATTCTGAGCCGGAAATCCTAACCGCCTCCTACGGCTGGGATGGGGAATCCATTGTTGCGGATCTGCGCTTTGCTAGTGAGGACTTGATTGAGTCCATTGTCGCGCTGGAGGATTATCCGTTGGCAGATGAGGAACTTTATTCTGAGCTGGAGATGGAGGAACAGGCTTCAGCTTGGGAAGATACATATTCAAGAGACTGGTTCAAGATTCTGGCTGACAAGCTGGGGCCATACGCTGCCGATGATGCTGAAATGTATTGGGCTGAAGAATTGATAGAGGCTACCGTCTCGGATCAGGCAGCGTTCGTGTTGTTTGAGCGTTGCAGGGAAGCAGCCAACCTGTATTGGGAGGTAGAGGATCTCAGCTCTGAGGCCTATATCAATATGGATAGGATCGCCGCTCAGCTTACCGGTGAGGATCTGGTTAGCCTCGGGCTGCTTACCGTTGACAGGCTGGCGGCTGCCGTCTAGATTCTGACAGCAGCCCTAGGGCTGCAAAATATTCACCCTATTGCCCCCCACCCTAAGGGGCTGACACAATGAACTACTCACCACAACAGCTTTCGGAGTTCCCCTGGATCGCCAGCAGTGGCACCCTACGGGAGGAGGATCTACTACCCCGCTTTTGGGGCATCGCGGACCAGATCGGGGCCACCATTCCCGACACGCTGCTGGCTAGGCTCCAGTGTTTAGTCGGTGAGGATTCCAGCGAAGCAGATTGGGATTCGGAGCTGGCGACCCATGCCTGCTTTGAGCTTATCGAGTTTCTCTGCGATGCCGCCCCGGCTGGTTTCTACTTCGGCGCCAGTGACGGGGATGGCGCGTGCTTTGGTTTCTGGGTCACAGAAGCCTGGGCTAATGCTCTGGACCATATGGGCCTGGGGAACTGTGATCCCGCGGGCTGGGCTGAGCTTATTGCCGAGCTGGAGAGCGACGGCATCAATCCGGAGAACATCGAGGATAGCTACGAAGGCACTGCTGAAGGATGGTCAGAGGAAAGGGCAGGTGCTGATTATGCTCAGACTCTTGTTGATGAGCTGGGGCTACTAAAGGCTGCCGAGTGGCCTTTCTCCTGCATTGATTGGGCTGGAGCATGGCGTGAGTTGGAGATGGGCGACGGGTACCGGCTGCATTCGATCGGTGCCGGCGATTGGCTCGTGTTTCGGAATGTGTGAGATGCAGCTGTTCACCGTGGCAGTGGTCCGGACCATCAAACCATCTTGGGATCCCCAGGACTGGCGAGATGCTCGGCAGGATTTTCTAATTGAAGCGCACACCCCGCAACATGCCGAGCGGCTGGCTAGTGAGCTATTCGAGCCGTGCGACGATATAGCGGACATTTATTGTCTAGTGTAGTATTTAGCAAGCTATTTAGATTCTGTGGTTACTGAGAACAGGGGCAGAGGTGCTGGTCTGCCCCATGACCCTACGGTTAGGACTGTGGGCAATGATCCCGAGAAACGTTACCGCGGCGGCAAAGGATGCGAGGCGAGAATAAATGAGCGGGTCAATGTTTGCTATGGGTACATCTTAGAGGGTGGAACCCGTAGACAGATTGCCCAGCGCATTGCTGATCGCTTCAATGTATCTGAGAGAACCGCCCACAATGATTACAAAATGGCCATGGAGTTAGTGAAAACGGAACAGATTGAAACTAGGGACAATCTATTGAACCAGATCCAAGGATTAAGGCTTGCCACTGTTAGGAAAGCCTTAGCAAAAGGGCAATACCAAACTGTTGCAATCCTGTTAAAAGATATGGGCGCCGTTATCGGGGAAGTTGCGCCCGAGATCCAGGCACTCAACGCGCCGGTACTAAATATTACCGTCGAGGAATCTCGACAGTCATCACTGCCACCGGCAGCAGCTGGAGAGTCCCTCGATGTTGCGGCCCTGCCGTTGTGTGAAGAATTGCAACAGGAGGAGCCGGGCCCCGGTTGACCCTCCCGCTTTTTTGTGAGACAATACGGCAACGCGGGCCACCACTACCCGCACCGCTCCTAGGACCATGGCTTCCACCTATCACACTTATTCCGACCTGATCACCGACGGCGGCCGCTTGGCTGCTACCGAGTGGCCTAAGGCCAGCATCGCCGACGCTATTTGTGCCACGTTGGCCAACGACTGCCAGGCCATCATTCTCACGGTCGTTGCTTCTGGCGAGATCACCCGAGGCTACGCTCCCGGCGGCATGGCCACTATCTAATCCACACTATCTCCCCCACCTAATCCACACTATCTCCCCCACATCCCTACCATGGCTTCCACCCCTGAGACCACCTGTTGGGTAGTTAAACAGCAAAACGCTTTTGGCGTATGGCAACAGGTACGGCACGACCACCCCAACGGCAGATCAGCTTTAAAGGCAGCGCTTAAGCTACATCACCCCTACCGGATCCAGACAGAAACCAGAAACTACCGTTAAGCACTGGGGCCCTAGCGGCCCCAACCAACCAGCACCTCACCCCCACCATGGCCAACTTCTTTTGTTTTGTGATTGTCGCTTCAACCTTTGCCACAATCGTGGCCAGCTTTGGTAACGTCTCCCCACCGTCAGCCTACCATCAGCTTGACAGATAACGCGCGCCTATCTATATACGACCCCTTTAACTAAATATATTTAGGCCTGCAACATAGCGGGCCTCGATATATTTTGCCCTATCGCTTGACAATCAGCCCCGGGGGGTGGTAGCGGATTCTGACGCGCTGGGCGGGGCACAGGGAACCTCCTGGTATATCTGAGAACTCATCTACTGTAGCACACTAAGCCCGGGAGCAGGGGGTAGGGGTCGAAATCTGTAATGTAGTATTCAAGTAACCTAAAAAATATTACACAACTTGGCTGGAACGTTTCCACTAAACCTCCGCTACGCCCAGGGACAGGTATTTAAGGCCCGAAACCGCTTCCGTGTGCTGGTGGCAGGCCGTCGTTTCGGCAAATCCTACCTGTCGTGCATCGAACTCTTGCGTGGAGCGATTGAACGCCCCGGCGAAACGTTCTTTTACGCCGCCCCAACGTACAGAATGGCCAAAGATATTGCGTGGAAAGTCCTAAAGAAGCTGGTCCCCAAACAATGGATCAAAAGTAAGAACGAAACCGACCTAAAACTGGAACTTGTCAACGGCTCCACGATCGAATTAAAGGGCACAGAGAACGCAATGGCCCTCCGTGGCCGCTCACTCGCGGGCGTCGTCCTCGACGAAGCCGCATTCATGGATTCCGAAGTCTGGTTCGAGGTAATCCGCCCCGCTTTGGCCGACAAACAGGGCTGGGCCCTCTTCATCTCCACCCCGAGTGGGACGGCCTCATGGTTTTACGACCTGTGGTGCTACTGCGAGCAGGGTGACCCCGACTGGCAGCGCTGGCAGTTTACCACAATCGAGGGCGACAACGTTCCAGCGACCGAAATCGAGGCTGCCCGCGCCCAACTCGACCCCCGCACCTTCCGCCAAGAGTTCGAGGCCTCCTTCGAGAACCTCACCGGCCTGGTCGCAAACTCCTTCAGCGACGCCAATATCTCCGAGCTGGCACGCGACATTCCAATCCTGCCCCTCCACATCGGCGTGGATTTTAACGTCGATCCAATGTCCGGCGTCGTCGCCGTAAAACACGACGACCTGCTGTACGTTTTCGACGAAATCGTGCTGACCGGAGGCGCCACCACCTGGGATTTCTGCGAAGAAATCACCCGCCGCTACGGCCTGGATCGCCGCATTGTAACTTGCCCCGACCCCACCGGCGGTGCCCGCAAAACCGCCGGTGTCGGCGCCACTGACCACGCCATCCTCCGCAAATCCGGCTTCACGGTCTCCACGCCCCGCTCCCCCTGGAAAATCCGCGACAAAATCACCTGCGTCAACACCGCCCTCCTCGATGCAGCTGGAACGCGCCGCCTGCTAATCCACCCAAAGTGCAAACATCTAATCAAGTCTCTCCGCACACTCACCTACACCGAAAACACGGGCTTACCTAACAAAAACTTGGGCGTAGACCACAGTTTCGACGCCCTCGGCTACATGTGCCTACAAGTATTCAACCTCTGCAAACCCGAAACGCTTGGAACGACAACTTTCCGCACCTATTAACGGCTAGACTAGGCCCAGCCCCGCATATCGCCATGGCCCCTAAAAAGCCCACCAAAGCCCAAAAAAAGGTGGCAAAGGTGATGCGCGAGTACAAGGAAGGAAAACTCCATAGCGGCAGCAAAGAAGGCCCCGTAGTAACCAACCCAGCGCAAGCCCGCGCCATCGCCCTCTCCGAAGCCGGACTGGCACGCCCCAAGAAAACCGCCAAGAAAACCCCCAAAAAGAAATGAAGGATGTAACCGCGGCAATCGCCGAGGGTCAATGCACCCACCTCGCCATCGACGCCGAGGAAGGAACAACCACAGTAACGATGGTCTTCCCCACTCCCGACAGTGCCTACAGCATCGCCTCCCTAGTCCACCGCCTAGTAACAGGAATAGAAGTCCTGGTCAACGTTGAGGAAGAGTAATGACCTACACCGTTCCCGGCGCAGTCCGCACAAATATCGTAAGTAGTAGCTACCTAGGCGATAGCGACTCCCCCTTCACGCGCACCCAAGCGACGCTGGACATGATCCGCGGCTGGGAAGTAATGAAAGCCGTAACCCTCGGCACCGAGTACCTCCGCGACAACAGCCAAACCTTTCTCCCCCAAGAGCCCCGCGAAGACTACGACGCCTACCTAGGCCGCGTAAACCGTTCCATATTCTCCCCCTACACCCAACGACTGGTACGGGCTGCCGCCGGTCTAATTCTCCGCAAACCAATCACACTGGAAGGCCCCGATTACTGGCGCGAATTTGCCGAAAACGTCGATGGCGGCGGATCTGACCTCGACGAATTTGCCCGCCGCGCAGTGCTGTGTTCCTTGACCTATGGCCACTGCAATGTCCTAGTCGATTACCCCGCACCCACCACAGTCCGCAGTCTTGCCGAAGAGCGTCTACTGGGACGCCGCCCCTACTGGCTAGAAGTCGATCCCACTAACGTATATGGCTGGCGCCTAAACCGCGACACCGAATACGGGGCACTGGAGCAAGTCCGAATCCACGAACAAGCCGTGGTACCCGAGGGCAAATTCGGCGAATGCGTCTACAACCAAATCCGCGTAATTTACCCAGGCCGCTACGAAGTTTACCGCCAGACCCAAGCTCGAACCAGCCAAAACGTAAACCCCATCTACTCCAACACGCCAAACTTCAACGACCAAAACGCCGCCTACGAGTTGGTCGATTCCGGCACTTACAGCCTGGACAAAATCCCCTTTGTCACCACATACTCCAACAAAATCGACACACTGGTAAGCCGCCCACCAATGCTGGACGTGGCTTACATCAACCTCGCCCACTACCAGCGTCAAGCGGACCTAATCCACTCCCTCCACGTCGCCTCCCAACCCCTGTTAATCCTTGAGGGCTGGGACGACCAGACCAAGGACATGGCGGTTGGCGTGAACTACGCGATTGCGACCCAGCCCGGCAACAAGGTGTACTACGTCGAGCCCGCATCGAGCGCATTCGAGGCGCAGTCGAACGAAATCCGCGAACTGCAGCAGCAGATGGCAAGCCTCGGCATCGCCACGCTGAGCCAGCAAAAGTTCGTTGCAGAGTCTGCCGATGCCCGCCGCCTAGACAAGGTGGACACAAACTCAATGCTGGCGGCAGTTTCCCTCGATTTAGAGCAAACTTTGCAGCAGTGCTTCGACATAAGCGCCGAGTACCTCGGGCTGGAGCCCCCCACAGTCCACATTGACCGCGACTTCGACATCAACCGCCTAATCGGCCAAGACATCGCCGCCCTCACCGTGCTGTTCGAGAAGGGCGTTATTACCCGAGAGGAATATCGCCTGATGCTGGCCCAAGGCGAGGTAATGCCCTCCATGCAACTCGGCTCCCTCCCCTCCGAGGAGCCCGGAACGGAAGCCGAAGGCACCACTGTAGAGAATCCACCAGCGAGCGAGGAACCAGTGCCACAGGAAGATGTATCTAGTGTTGATACACTTAGTGCGTAGTAATTCATTTTTCGATGGCCAAGTCCCTCGACAAGGTTCTACAGGCCGACGGCTCCTACAAATGGGAGCTAGTCGAACTTAACAGCGAATACATCAAGTCGCTGGAAAGCCCTGCCGAACCGGCTGCCCCCGCACAGTGCCCTGCTGTTGCGCCGTTGCAGTGCCCCGCGCCCACCCGTAAAACCCGCAAATCCACCGAGAACTGATGCAAGAACTGGTACTAGAGACGCCAGTGGCGCCTCCCGAGCAGCCCGTGGCCGCTCCCACCGAACCCGGCCCCGACATTTCAGCCCTCCAAGCTGACTACGAGGCCCGCATCACTGCCCTCACCAGCCAAGCCACCGAAGCCGAAGAACGTTTCCTCGGTCTAAAGGCCAAGCTGGACGAGGTGTACAAGAAACAGGACGAAAAGCGCAAGCAAACCCTCCAAGACCAGGGCCAGTGGAAAGACCTCTGGGAAGAGGCCAACCGCACCGCTCAAGAAAAGGACACCCGTATCTCCGAGCTGGAGCGTCAAATCGACGATCTCCGCAGTAGCACCGAAGCCGCCGCGACCCGCACCAGTGCAATGGCCGCAATCAGCAACGCCGGAGCAATCAACGCGGAGCAAATGCTCCAACTACTCCAATCCAACCTACGCAAAAACGAATCCGGCTCTGTAGTAATCCTGAACGGCGGTGTCGAACAGGAGATCACTACGTATCTTTCAAACCTACGCAATCCCGGTTCGGGCTACGAGCATCATTTCAAACCGGCTGGAACTGCTGGGATGGGTGCAAAACCCACTCCGGCGGCTACGATTGCGCCGGGCATGACCAATCCCTGGAAGGCGGGATCGGTTAATATTACAAAGCAGATGCAAATTTCTGCCGCCGACCCCGATCTTGCAGCAGTGCTGAAGCGTGAGGCCGGAATCTAAGTCTCTGTGAGATTGCCCAAGTCCGTGACTGGGACCCGCAAACCCCAACCCTGAGGCCCTTCAATGGCTGCTCCTTTCCAGAACTATTCAGGCGGTGTCCTTCTCGCGGACATCGTAAAGCGCAATAATCTCAGCACCTATGTGTCTGAGGCAATTCTCGAACGTTCTTTGTTCGTGAAGAGTGGCATCATCGCCCGCAACAGCCTGCTGGACGCCGCCGCCGGTGGCACCCGCATCCAAGTTCCCGAGTTCAACCCCATCGCTCCTACCGAGGAGATCATGGATGGCACGGCAACTTGGGGCACCAGCACCGCTGGCTACCTGACCCCCCAAAAGATCGGCACCGGCACTCAAATTGCCACGATCTGCCACCGCGGCTTTGCTTATGCGGTTGACGACGTAGCCGTTCTGGCTGCGGGCGAAGACCCCATGCTGCACATCCGCAACCAGTTGGCCGACGCCATCAACAAGCTGAAGAGCACCCGCCTGTTCTGCCAGCTGTCCGGTCTGTTTGCCAGCACCCTCGCTGCCAACAGCCTCGACGTAGGCGTTGCTGCCGCCTCCGGCGGAGCCGAAGCCAACTTCCTGACTGGTTCGACCATCGCCCGTGCCCGCAACCTGCTGGGCGAACGTGGCGACGAACTCGACACCCTGGTTGTCCACCCTTCCGTGGGCTTCTACCTGTACCAAGTTGGCTTGCTGACCTTCTCCACCTCTGCCCTCGCAGCCTCCGGCTCCGTGGTCTGGGGCGGCGGCGGTGTTGGCGTTGGCGCCCGCAGCATCGGCGAATTTGCCGGTTGCCGCGTGGTAATCGACCCCCAAGTGAACGTCGTTGCCCCTGGCACCGGCGGCCACCAACGCGAGTTCTACTGCTACCTCACCAAGTCCGGGACCATCCTGGAAGGTGTTCAGCAAGAGCTGCGTATCGAAGCCGACCGCAACATCCTGTCCAAGCAGGACGTGCTCTCCGTTGACTACCACACCGCCTATCACGTGATGGGCACCAAGTGGAACAGCAACAGCGACAACCCCACCAACTCGACCCTCGCCACTTCCGGCAACTGGGCCGCCACCTACAACATTGACCTGATCCCCATCGTTCAGCTCACTGTAAACAGCCCCCTCGACACCTCCACCATCTGATCTCAATCAGCCGGAACGTCTCACAGCCTCACCTTCGGGTGGGGCTTTTTTAATGTCCTAAACTGTATTAGCCTTACCAGTTTCGTGGCCGCAGTCATCACCGCTACGCTGAGCAGCGCGACTGCCAACAGCTACGCCACGTTGGCCGCTGCCAACACATATTTTGAGACCGTCCCAGACTCCAGCGGCTGGGACAGCAAAACAACAGATCAAAAGAACCGCGCTTTAATCGCAGCCACCCGCTGGATCGACAGTCTGAATTACTACGGGGTGCGTTGCGACGAAAACCAAGCACTGAAGTGGCCCCGTAACAATTACGTCGCAGACGGCGTAACGCTGGACTGCGACAGCATCCCCAATGCAATTCTGTACGCCCAGTTCGAGCTGGCGCTTGCCATTGCAAATAACACCGCTTCGATCACAGGCAACACCGGCACCACCGGCTTGTACGACGAAGTGGAGTTGGGCGATCTCAGGGTGAAATACAACAGCACATCCCAGTCAAACGGCCCAGTCAACAATGTGTTTGACGTGTACCCATGGCTGCAATCCCACCTTGGCCCCTACGTCCTTGGCGGCGCAGGCGGCTACCAAGTCCGTGTAACCCGAGGATGACATGAGCCTAACCGACGACACCTTCGCCCTAATCCCTGCCCCCATAATCGAAAAATGGGGCAGCACAATCACGTACCTAACATCCGGCACCGACACCTACAACACATCGACTGGAACGGTCAGCACAAGCGACACCACCTCCATCTTCAAGGCTCTCGTCACCGCGGTAAACCCCAAGGAATATGACGGCCTGTACCAAGTCCAGGATTTGAAGGTAATCATCCCCGCCAGCTACCTACCTTCTTACTACCCCACAATCCGCGACCGCATCCAGTATTCAGAGGCTGGAACGACCCGCGAAGCCCGGATCATCGACATCAAGAGCTACCGCGGCGACACCCCAATCATGCACGTCTTAATCGTGAGGCCGCAGTAATGGCAACTGGATTTGGTAAAAAGTTTGGCCAGTTGCTCAAGGATCTTGATCTTGTAGCCACGTCAGTATTTAGTGTTGGACCCACAAACGCCGCCACCCGCATTGTGCGTGACCTCCAAGACGCGGGCCCTAGTTGGACTGGGGAGTTTTCCAACTCTTGGCAAATCCAAGGTCCAAGCAACACCGTGTCCGGTACGGGTCAACCTGGGGAGCCTCGCCGCCTCACCGCAATCTTGCTGACCGGTAAAGAACTGCTGAGCAAGCCTGAAATAAAGTACAGTATTGGCAATTTTGCAGGGCACGCCAATATTGCCCGTGACTTGGAGCCCCGCAGCGGGTGGACTCGCCCAGGCGGAGA
>CAIOCZ010000163.1 GCA_903856805.1 uncultured cyanobacterium
AGATGGGGTTCCAGCACTACCGCCAACCGGTGGCGACGGATGGCCTCCAGGAGTCCACCCACCAGCAGCTGGTCCGGATCCGGGGCCGCAGCGCTGGACGACGGATCCCAGGGAGGGCTAGTTTCCCTGGCCATGGCGATGGCCAGCAGGGCGTACAGGGCCCGCAGGCCTGCCCCGGGGGGGGGATCAGCGGAGGGTGGCATCGCGGCTGACGGAGCTGGTCACGGCGGTAGAACGGCGGATCCGGGGACCCTGAGGGACTTCAAACAGGGTGGTGGGGGTGAATCCCTGGGCCTCTCCTCCCCCCACCAAGCAACCGCTGCGCCCCAGCAGCCAGGCATGCACCAGCGGGGCCCCCTGGGGCTGCGGGCGCAGCCCGATCACCACCACGCCCCCACTCTGGCGGCGGCGCAGCATGATCTGAACCGCGGCGGCACGGGCCAGGCAGGAGGGCCGCCAGGGCAAGCGGGCCTGGGCTCGCTCCAAGGCGGAACAGACCCGAACCTCCCGGCCATGGCCCCAGATCCGGGGCAAGGACTCCGCCAGGGGGAGCCCTTGCCAGGACTCTGGGACGGGGGTGGGGCGACCCAACAGCGGGGCCCAGGCCCCCAAGGGGAGCCATTGCTGGGCGGCACTCAACCCCAGCAGCAGCAGCAGCGCTTCCCCCACCCGGGCGTAGCCCCGCAGCCGCAGTCCGGCGGCGGCGATGGGCCCAACGGAGTGGGGACTCATGGCGGGGGGAGGGTCGTGGCGGGCAGGCAGGCCAGCTGGAGCGCCAGCTCCTCGGCCACCCGTTCCAGCTGGCCGAGATCATCGGTGAGGCTCACCCGCCACACGGGCAGCTCACTCACCAAGGCCGCCAACTGCGTCAGATCGTGGCGACGGCGTTCCGGGTGGTGAAGGCGGCAATAGCGCTCGGCCATCAGGGCCGGCAGGGCCTGCTCGGGGCTGAGGACCTGCAGCCGCAGGGGAGGCCCGCCCGAATGGCGGGGATCCAGCAGCAGCAGGGCCCGCAGGGGACGGGCCGTGGCGCTGCTGGGCTCGGTGCTGATCACCCGTTTGCCGGCCCAGTCCAGGGGGGCGTCCCTCCCCAGAAGTCCCAGGTCGGCGAGTTGGGCTGCCGCTGCAGCCACCAGCCGCAGGCGACTGCAGCCCGGCAGCAGGAGCGGTCCTGGCTGGGCCACCACGCAGGTCGGTTCGTCGGCCAGGAGGGTGGCCCCTCGAGCCAGCAGGGCCGCCGCCAGGCTCGACTTGCCTCGCCCCGACGGCCCGCAGATCACCACCGCTCCGGCCGCGAGCTCCAGGGCCGCCCCGTGCAGCGGCACCGCCTGGCGTTCCCAGCGGGCGATATCCGGCAGCACCCAGCGGTTGAGCATGTCCAGCAGGGGATCGGCCACACCATCCAGACTGTGGCGCACGTCGATCCGCCGCTCCGGCCAAGCCACATCCAGCCGACCGGCCGATGGGACGGCACCGCCGCTGAGATCGAGCCAGCTCTGGGAGCGGTGACCGCTGTCGTGCCATTGCCAGTGCAACGGACCCTGGCGGGGCACCGGATCGCCGGGGCGCTGCGGTGCGGCCATCACCATGGAAATCCGCCAGCAGGACGCGGGCGAGGCCGACGGCTGGCCGGAGGAGGGGAGAGGCCAACCCAGCACGGCCTGATCCAGGCGCACCCCCACCCCATGCAGACAATGGGAAGGGCCGTCTTCAGCGCCGCCTGGAATCACGGGAGATGACGATCAATTGAAGCTGCTGAGGGGGACCTTCGACCTACTTTCCAGTGCCTACCCGGTTCTGGGAGGTACTTGTGTGGATCCTAGGATTATTGCAGAAAGAAGACTTCCGAGTTAAGCTGAACAGGTTATTAAAAGTTGCTCCCGCTAAAGTCCAGCTTGGAAATCCACCGGGGGGCCATGGTTGAAGCCCCAACTCCCTGCGGTGATCCCCAACAAAATCTGGACGTCGCCCCGATTCCAAGCCTCACCTTCTTCCTCCCCTTCCACTGCCTGGCACAACGTCCGTGACCGAAGCCACCACCCCGTCCCATGATTCAACCCGCCAGCCCTATCGGGCGCCTGCGAAGCCACGGCTGATCGCCTCCGCCAACGACGCAGCCTTTGGCTCGGATCAAACCCTGGCCATGCCCCAAGATGGGGTCACGGGCTATTCATTTCCAGATTGACTTGCTGAGCGGAGGATCAATCCCCAGAAATCCAGGAATATTTCAACCGCACATTTTAATTAATCCAAGCCTGGCAAGTTCGCCGATAAAAATCTCGGCATCCTTCCGGGCTTTTTCCGTCGTCACTGTGTAGCTTGCGCTAATCGTTTTGGCGATGTCCTCCACGGAGTTCCCCTGGGTCAATCCCTCCCAGATGGCGCGACCCGTGGCGTCAATCATAATATAGTCAAACCTTTCATTCAATAGAACATAATCCTGGCCGATTTTGGCGGTAATAACGTCCCCGACAATTTCAAATTTCATGCCTGCCTTCCGCCTGAAGCACCGATGGAATTTTTCTTCAGCCTAATCTCACTCTAGCCTCAGATTGCTTGGTCATGGTCTGGTCCCAAGGGAGCGCCAACGGCGCCAACCGATCCAGGGTGGTCTTCCCTTGAGCCGATGGCATGGCAGCGGCGCGTGGGGTGAGGTCCTCAGTCTGAGGCTCGGAGAACGCCGGGCCCCAGGGGTGTGGTGCTGGGGGGCGGGGACCCGGGGGGGGGACGATCTGGCGGAGACGTTGCTGGTGGATCCCCGTCCCCAGGAGTGGCTCGGGGAGGGTCCCTGGGCCGTCGTGATCCGCTTCCCCGACGGCGCCATCCTCGCCAGTGTCTCCAGCAGCCTCAGCGCCGGACTGTTCTGGAGCGACGAGCTCCACCCCGATGGGGCGCCGCTGCTGATCGTTTCGGCCCGGCTGGGGAGCGTGGTGCAGGCCCGCCGCCGCCCCACCCAGCTGCAGGGCGACTACATCCTGGACGCCCTGTTGCTACGCCCCTCGGCCCAGGACAGCCCCTACATGGGGGTGCAGCGGATCTCCCCGGGCACCTGCCTGCGCTGGAGCCAGCCCCGCCAGGCCCCGATCCGGGAGGTGTGGTGTGGTCCGGAGGTCTGGCCCCCGGCCCATCGCGAAGGGGGCGCGACCCGACAGCGCTATCTCGCGACCTTCGATCAGGCCGTGGACGGCTTGGTGCAAGCCGATCAACCGCTGTGCGCCACCCTCTCCGGCGGGCTGGATTCCCCGTTTGTGGTGGCCTCCCTGGTGCGCCATGCCACCCCGGCCCGACCGATCCACGCCTTCATCCACCGCCCCCTCCCCGCCGCCGCCGCGGTGACCCTGGGCCGCAGCGACCCGGACGAAGGGCCCCTGGCCCAGGCCATGGCGGACGCCTATCCGGGCCTGATCCGTCCGATTCCGGTGGTGGTGCCGGAGGGGGAGCTGCCCCTGGATGGGGCCCGCACCTGGGCGGACACCACCTGGGCTCCCACCATCAATCCCGCCAACACGCTCTGGTACAGGGCCATGGGCGAGCGGGCCAGGGCCCTGGGGGCCAACCGCCTCTTCATGGGCAGCCAGGGCAATGCGGCCTACAGCGGGGAGCACCACTACGCCGCGCGGTATTACGCCGCCCGGGGGGATCTGGGGCGGTTGCTTGCCCTGGTGCGTCGTGGCCACGCCGGAGGCCTCAGCTGGGGCCAGGCCTGCCGGCGGCGACTGCTGGTCCCCTTGCTCGCCCCCTGGCGCCAGCACCTCCATCGCCCCCAGGGCCCCACCTACGCCGAGCTGATCGGCCTGGCGGCCTTGGAACCACCACGCCAGCCTTTGATGGACCGCCAGCGCTTCCTGCGCTGGATGCGCTTCGACAGCGGCCTGAACCTGATGAACCAGCCGGATGGCCACGGGGTGCTGCCCGTGGATCCATTCAGTTGCCGAACGGTACAGGACTTCGCCGCGGCGATCACGCCGCTGGAGTGGTGCCAGGGGCCCTACCCCCGGGGCTATGGCCGCTTGCTGGCGGAGGGGCGCGTGCCCGATGCCATTCGCCTGCGCACTCGCCACGGCTTGCAATCCGCCGATGGCTGGCACCGGATCCGCCATCA
>CAIOCZ010000164.1 GCA_903856805.1 uncultured cyanobacterium
AAAAACACCCTCGGCGCGGTGTTGGCGCCGAGGGCAAGCGAGAAAGGGGATTCGAGCGGCCTATTGGAGCAGGTAAACGTCGCCGGTCACTTGATCCAGGTATAGATCCCCTGGCAGCGAACCAGCCACAACGGTGGGGGCTGGCCAGTCATCGGCGCCCGCTGCAGAGGCCGGTGCATGGGAGGGGCCGCCGTCTCCTGCTGCCACTGCCACCAAGGTTGCTACCACCGTTGCTGTTGCCGTTGCTGGTGAGCTGCTTGGCAAAGAAGGGATGTTGCTGCAGCCCAGGGGCTCTATCCCCTGCTAGTACGGGACCAGGCTGGCGCTGCCACCCCTGGGAAATCTCGGCAAAGGAGGAGAGGCAGTGCGGACTTATTTGCTACGGCAACAGTTCTGGCAGCAGCTCCAGGCTGAAGCGGAGGCCGCCGGTAAGTGAGTTGGTTCCCTATGTAATCGACGCAGGTATGCCAAGGCCAGCCACGCAGCGCAGCATTTCCAAGCGCTCCCAACTGGGACTTAGCAAACAATTTCCAGGAGTCAGCCCGCAATAAGGAGGGTGGATTAGTTGGAGTTCCTTTAAGTTTGCAATACAAACAAGCGCACCTCTAATAATCGCATATCTCACTAGCCTCATAGCACGGGACCCATTGAGGCTTTGGCTTGCCTTTGCCTGAGAAGGGCGTGAGGATAAGCTTTAGAGGTTGCCCGTCAGATATTAGTTGCATCTAAAGGTTGTGTATTTGCAGCGAATGTGCTTCGGTGCAGTTGTTGAATTGATGCAAACATAAGATCGTTATATTGAATCGCCTTCAGCGAAAGGAGCTTCAAATGATATCGGATGAATCGTGCAAGGGGCGGGTTCTGATCGCGTCTGAATCAATAGCGGCGAGCTGGTTGGTCGCGCACTCTTACCAAGTGGGGCAGCCACTAGCGGGAACATTGCGCCAATCGCGGCCGGAATCAGTGTTCGTCGAGAACGAGCTTTTGGTTGATGGCAGCGACAAGAAGACCCTTTCGCTTCTAGTGGACGAATATCAGGCTGAGATACTGCCGTTCCCGGATGTGCCGCCGCAGCCGGACGGCATGGATAAGAAGCGGGCCCGCTCAGTGGCGGAGATGCCGCTGCCAGTGACGGTGCGCCTGCAGGGCGAGCGAGTCGGCCTGCAGGCGCTGGAAGATGCGGCTGAAGGCGAGCCGGAGGGTGTTTTACACGTGACCTCGCGTGCAGGCGCGGGAACGTTGGCACTGGCTAGACGGCTCGCAAGCGAGGGCCGAGCAGTGATGCCAAACGTGCTCGGTACTACGAATATTTTGCCGTTGAGCGCCGCTTCAGAGGAAAAGATCAAGCCGGGGGTGGTTCCCGATCCCGGCAAAAATCCGTACAACTGGTATGAATTCAACGGTCCATCCGGCGTCGTCCAAGCCTGGCAGTTGGTGCAAGCCTATGAACAGGCGCGCAGCCTGCACTCTCCGGTCTTTCTCGGCATTTTTGACGCTGGCTTTGCCCTAGGCCCGGATGGACGCCCGACGGTGATCAATGCCGGCGAAGCGCCGGACGTTACAAACTTCATCCAGTGGAACCTGTTCTACGAGGGACTGCCAACCGCTTTCGGCATTAAGAATGCCTTTGAGAAGATGGGCGAGAGCAAATACGCTGGTGGTCCGAACAATGAGGCTGGGAAGAATTGGCATGGGAATTCGGTGCTAAGCATCGCCGCGGCGCCTATTAATAACAAGACTGGCGCGGCCGGAGCGGGCGGTCTAAGCCTTCAGTCGGGGACGCAATTAGTTGTTCCGGTGCTTTTTAAGATGTTTCGCAGTGCAAAAGAAACGATACGCGGCTTGCAGTTGTCCGTCGCCTGGGGGGTGGACATCGTCAATATGAGCTGGTCGATCACCTACCCCAGCGCTTTCAATTACCGCATGGACCCTAGCTTTCCCACCAGTCTTTGGGAGCGAACCTTCGAGTGGGCTGCAAACCAAGGGCTAATTATATTCGCGGCAGCCGGGAATGATGGAGAGAAGCTGCCCGACCGGGTCATCCTGCCAGCGACCCGCACGCCGGGTGTAATCACAGTAGGGGCCACCAACAATAGCCCTGCAGACAATGATATGTGGCCGAAATCTAACTATGGCAACTCTGTTGATATCTGGGCGCCTGGGAATAATATTCACGTCATGCCAAGCCCGTCGAACAAAGGTATTGGGTTAACTTCGGGTACTTCCTTGGCAGCGCCGCTTACCGCCGGCGTGGCGGCGCTGATGAGGGCTGTTAACCCAAGTCTGCGTGGTGAAGACATTAAAAGAATTCTTCGTGAAACTGCTTATAAAGCATCTAATCCAAACGCAATTGTGACGCACACAATGAACGCTAAAGCTGCGGTGCTGCGGGCCATGGGGGATCGATTGCCAGCGGCCTTCGGTGAAGAGCCAAACGATACACCGCAGACTGCCAGACCACTGAGCAACCTTTCGCCTGGGTTATTCGGCCCACAAGGAAACACATTCATTACCGACCGGTTTGATGAAGACTGGTATTCCTTCAGTACCGCAGACTACGCCACTCTAAATCTAACTTTGAACTATGTGCCCGAGCTTTCGAGTATGGGCTTGGAGGTGCACCCGGATGATCCCGGGAGCCGCTTTCAATTGGATGAAACAACCACTTACTCACGGGGCCAAGTGCGTATCCAGGCGGAGCTAATTGCTCCCGGAAATTACCGCCTGAAGGTGCATGGCACTGACCCAAACATGTACATCTTGCAAGTTAAGTTAACCCCCAAGTCGCTTGGTCCAGACATGTTTGAGAACAACAATACCTTTGCAAAGGCGGCCCGCTTCAGGATGAAGCGCCCAGGCTCATTCTCTGATATTGCTGATGAAGGTGGTCTCATCCCGCGCTACTACCCGGGAAATTACGAAGCCAACTTACACCTGACTGGGGACGTTGATTATTATCATATTGATCAAATCTCTACGCTGGGTCTTGTCAAAACTATTTTCCAAATCAGCAACGCCGATTCGCCTTTGGACGTTTCCGTTCTGGCCAGTGACGGGTCGGAGCTAGTGCCACCTTTGATAGGGGAACGTAGCCCATCGGTGAAGCTGTACGGGCCTGAGTGCTGGCTGCGAGTGAGCGGGGCAAGAGCAAACCGTTATCATTTCCGCCTGTATGATGTACTCGATCAAGAAAAGATCCCTGGCCCGCTGCAGCAGGTGGACATCGACCCGATTCCTCATTCACTGCCCTACCCGCCGGATGCACTGATCGATTGGGAGCGATTCCAACAGGTAGAGGTCACCCCCGAGTTGATCGAATTTGGCAAGCTGCGCTTGACTGGCGAGAAGGGGCTGACCTTGGATCTGCTCGACTCTGCCGGAGTGTCACTGGCTTCAGCTCAACCGGTGCAGGCAGGAGAAGCACAGGCCCTTGAAATTGACCTTGCCAAGATTAAGCCCGGTACGTACGTGGCGAGGATTGGGCGTGATATCAGCCCAGCCGCGCGATTTGGCTCTGGCATTAGCCAGCGAATCGCAAACTTTCAGATTGGTCCGGCGTGGTAACTATGGTGGAATGGGCAACAACAATAGTGTCCGAAAAGTCTTCAGGGCACCTTGATAATTTGTCATGTTGCCAGTGGTCCTTAACCATTGCCACGGGGCCAGAGCACCCCGGTACTAGGCCTGCTGCCACTGCCACCAAGGTTGCTCCACCGTTGCTGTTGCCGTTGCTGGTGAGCTGCTTGGCATCCGCTCCACGGCCAATCCGGAACTCGATCGGGGCGTGCTCGACTTCCGCCTTTTCGAAGATCCACTGAGCCTGCAACGGAGCCGGATCAAATTGCAGCTCATCGGCGTTCAGCACAGGACAAAAAAACACCCTCGGCGCGGTGTTGGCGCCGAGGGCAAG
>CAIOCZ010000165.1 GCA_903856805.1 uncultured cyanobacterium
AGATCAGCCACGCTCGATTCTCTGAATCTGAGCGTCTGAGCTGGTCGGCCTTGAGGCTTGTGGTTCCAGTCGGTTCTGGAAGCGACTCAGGACCAGGCCGATCAGCACAGCCACGTAGAGCTGCCCCAGGATTGTGATCGTCAGGGTGCCGATGCGGGCCAGGATATAGCCGGAGCTGCAGACCGAATTGCTGATTGTCGTCAGTGCCTCGAAGGAGGCTGTCACCATTGAGGGGAAGGCCCGCAGCTGTTCGGTGATCGGATTGATCCTTGCCGGTAGGTAGTTGGAATTGAAGGCCAGGGGTTGCCAGATCAGCAGGGAGTGAAGCAGAAAGGCGCCGAGATAGCCAATTAGTAGATAACCAGAGGTGGCCCCCATCAGCACCTTGAGATTCACAAAGGGCTCAATCATCAGAGCCCGAACCTGTCGCATCAGAAACAAGCTGATGAAGACAGACCAGATCATCAAATGGGGAATGGACAGATGCTTGGCCAGCTCAGGCGTGCGCGCCAGGGTCGCCAGCCAGATCACCTCGAAGCTGATGGCGCTGACGCCGAGGCCATAAACCCAGTATTTGGTCGAGCGCAGTGGTGAGTAGCGGGTCAGACATACCATCATCACGGAGGCCACGGCGATCGAGTTCGAGGAGGTGAGCAGGGGCCAGTCCACGGCTAGGGGCTGGAGAAGTAGCACCACGGAGATCACGGCCAGCAGGTAGACATAGCCCCGATGGCGTTTGTGGATGCACTGCAAATGCTCCGGCGTCAACGTTTGAGGCATGGTGTGGAACAGGGCCGCTATGAGGGAGGCTCAGATTTAGCTCAGGGCGCGGGTACCCGATGGCAGAGGGTGCTGGTCGCACCGAAGTTAGGGATGTGGATGGGTGGTCGTGCCTAGGGCTTCCTCGAGCATCGTCTCCCCCAGAGAGGACGGCGCTAGCTGATCGGCCACGGCAATCGCCGTGAGGGCGCAGAAGCCGATCGGCAGGAGCAGGTCATAGTTCTTGCTCAGTTCGAAGCTGAGCAGGATCGCCGTTAGGGGCAGGCGGGTGATGGCGGCCAGCATGGCGGCGGCGCCGGCGAACAACAGGCTGGGAGGTGCCTGGTGCAGCACGGCCTGGACCACCGTTTGCACCAGGCTGGCGAGGGAGGCCCCCACCACCAGGGTCGGTGTGAGCATCCCCCCGGGGGCATCGGCCGCCACCGCCAGGGCCATTCCCGCCCCCTTCACCACAAGCACCTGCAACGCCTGGCCTGGACTCGTCAGTCCCTCCAGGGCGTCGAAGGCCAGCCTGGAGGGATCGTCGAAGTCGGTGGGGAGCAGGGCCCCGCCCAGGCCGACCAGCAGCCCCACCAGCGGCAGCAGCCGCCAGGCGGGCCAGCGCCAACCCGCCAGCCGCCGGCGCAGGCCCAGGATCAGCCGTTGGTAGGGCACCGCCAGCAGGCCCGCCAGGGCCCCAAGCAACAGCAGGATCGGCAGATCCACCATCCGCAGTTGGGTGCTCCGCGAGGGGTAGTCGATGATCGGCAGCAGGTTGCGCAGCAGGGGCGGTCCGCCGTCGGGGTGGCTGAGTAAGCGGGTCCAGGCGGTGGCGATGAACGTGGCCGCCACCGCGATGGCGTTCACGCGGATCGACCCACGGCCCAACATCTCTTCCAAGATGAACGCCACCCCCCCCAGGGGGGCATAGAACACCGCCGCCAGCCCGGCGCCGCTGCCGATCGCCAGCGCCAGCCTCTGGTGGCGCTTCCCACCGAGCCGCCGGCTGCTTTCCCCAGCTATGGAGGCGCCGATTTGGATGGAGGGTCCCTCGGGACCCACCGGAAAGCCACTGCCGATCGCAACGCCACTGGCCAGCAGCTTCACCAGCGCCACCCGCCAGGTCATGGGCAGGGGCAGGCCCCGCATCGCCAGTTGCACCTGCACGATGCCGGATCCCGTGGCGGAGGGTTCGCCCCAGTGGATCAGGGCACCGGCCACGGCCCCGCCCAGCAGCCCCACGAGGGGCAGGGCCAGCGGGCGCGGCACCAGGGACATCAGGGCCTGGCGCAGGCCGATCAGGCTGGCGGTCTCCTGGCGATACAGCCAGATCCCCAGGGCCACGGTGCTGCCGATGACATTCAGGAGCAGTACCAGGCGCAGCAAGAGGACCAGTCGGGCGTCGCGTTTCATGTCAGGCCAGGACCGGCAGGCGCGGACAGGCCTCCACCAGGGTGCGGGTGATCGGCGCCCGGGGGTAGCGCAGCAGGGCATCGCCCGGGCCCTCCTCCACGATCCGGCCCCCCTCCAGCACGATCACCCGGTGGCAGAACCCACTGGCCACGCTGAGGTCGTGGGTGACGAACAGCAGACCCAGGCCCAGCTCGTTCTGGAGGCGGCGCAGCAGGGCCAGCACCTCGGTTTGCACCTCCGCGTCGAGCATGCTGACGCTCTCATCGCAGAGCAGCACCTTCGGGCTCAGGATCAGGGCACGGGCGATCGCAACCCGTTGCTGCTGGCCTCCGGAGAGCTGGCGGGGTAGGCGGTCCAGGAACCGCTCCGCCGGCTCCAGCCCCACCGATGCCAGCATCCGTCCAACCCGCTCCCGGGCCTCGGCCCGGCGGGCCAGGCCATGGATCAGCAGCGGATCGGCCACCGCTTCGGCCACGGTCATCTGGGGGTTGAGGCAGGCCAGGGGGTCCTGGAACACCATTTGGATCTGGCGACGGGCCCGTCGCTGGGCCGCGCCCCGCAGGCTGCGTAAGTCCTGTCCCTGCAGCAGCACCCGGCCGCCCCGCACCGGCGCCAGCCCCATCAGGGCCCGACAGAGGCTGCTCTTGCCGCAGCCGGAGGCCCCCACCACGCCGATGGTTTCCCCCTCGTTCAACCGCAGGCTGATGCCATCCACGGCCTTCAACCAGCGGGTCTGCCACGGGGGGGAGGGCAGGGGATGCCAGCTGCGCAGTTCCTCCAGCTCCAGCAGCGCTGCCGTGGTGGGTGGGGCGGGGCTGTGGCCCCCTTCCCGCTGCCGCGCCGCCGCCACCAACCGCTGGGCCAGGGGGGCGGTGGGGCGGGTGAGGAGCTGGTGGCTGGGGGCCCGTTCCACCAGGCGGCCCTGGTCGAGCACGGCGATCTCATCACACCAGCGGCCCGCCATCGCCAGGTCGTGACTGATCAACAGCAGGGCGCTGCCCGCCTCGCTGCAGAGATCGCGCAGTTCCGCCATCACCTGGCCGGTCACCGCCACGTCCAGGCTGGTGGTGGGTTCATCGGCGATCACGAGGGGCGGCTGCAGGGCCATCGCCAGGGCGATCGCCAGCCGTTGACGCATGCCGCCGCTGAATTCATGGGGGTAGCTGCCGAAGCGCTCGGGGGCAATGCCCACCCGCCGCAGCAGGTCTTCGGCCCGCTGGCGCAGCTGGGACCGCCGCCAGCCGGGGCGGTGGGCCGCCAGGGTGTCGCGGAGGTGTTCGCCGATGGTGAGCAGGGGGTTGAGCCGGGTCATGGGGTCCTGGAACACCAGCCCCACCGCCTCGCCGCGCAGCTGGCGCAGGGCGCTGCGCTGGAGTTGGCGCGGGTCACGACCGGCCAGCTCCAGGCTGCCGCTGCAGGTACTGCCGGGGGGCAGCAGCTGCAGCACCGCCCGCGCCACCGTGCTTTTGCCACAACCGGAGGGCCCCACCAGGGCCAGGCGCTCGCCGGGGTTCAGGCAGAGATCGAGGCCGTCAAGAGTGGGTCGGTCGCTGCCCGGGTAGCGCACCTGCAGGTCGGCGATCCGCAGGACGGGAGCGGATCGGTTGGGATCGGGAACCATGGCTCGGGGCGCTCCGTCGGTCCAGCTTGATGGGTCAGGTCCCCCACACCCCCCCCTATAGCCCCCCCCTCTCAAAGGCCCCCACGATGACGATCCCTGCATACGATGGGGACATCGATGGGGGAGAATGCTCAAAGCCATCCCCGAGCCATCCCTGGCCCAGGCGTCCCCCGCCACGGCTTCCTCCCCCGCCCTAGGCCTACCCCGGATCTCGAGCATCAGTCCTGCGGACTACGGCGTGGCGCTGCCGGAGTGGTTGAAGCGCTGTCTCGAGCATCGGCCCCCGGGGGGTGAGGGCCAAGTCCCTGCCGATGCGGAAGCCCTGCTGGCGGCCGCGTTTGACTTCGCCTATCAACTCCACGACGGCCAGGTTCGGGCCAGTGGCGAGCCCTACATCATTCATCCGATCGCCGTGGCGGACCTGCTGCGGGATATCGGGGCCAGTGCCGGGGTGATCGCGGCCGGCTTCCTCCATGACGTGGTGGAGGACACCGAGGTGACCTCGGAGGAGATCGAGAACAATTTCGGACCCGAGGTGCGGGCGCTGGTGGAGGGGGTCACCAAGCTGGGTGGCATTCACTTCACCAATCACACCGAAGCCCAGGCGGAAAATCTGCGCCGCATGTTTCTGGCCATGGCCAGCGACATTCGGGTGGTTCTGGTGAAGCTGGCTGATCGGCTGCACAACATGCGCACCCTGGCGGCCCTGAAGCCGGAGAAACAGCAGCGAATTGCTCGCGAAACCAGGGAGATCTATGCCCCCCTGGCCAACCGCCTGGGGATCGGGCGGTTCAAATGGGAACTGGAGGACCTGGCCTTCAAGGTGTTGGAGCCGGAGTCGTTTCGCGAGATCCAGCAGCAGGTGGCCACCAAGCGCAGTGAGCGGGAAGATCGCTTGGGTGTCACGGTGCAGCTGCTACGCGACCGGCTGATGGACGTGGGCCTGACCAATTGCGAGGTCAGTGGCCGCCCCAAACACCTCTATGGCATCTGGAGCAAAATGCAACGCCAGCAGAAGGCGTTCCACGAGCTTTACGACGTGGCGGCCGTGCGCATTCTCTGCCCGTCGCTGGAAAGCTGTTACCGGGCCCTGGCGGTGGTGCACGACACCTTCCGGCCGATTCCGGGACGATTCAAGGATTACATCGGCTTGCCCAAGCCCAATGGCTATCAGTCGTTGCACACGGCGGTGATCGGTCGGCACCGGCCGATTGAGGTGCAGATCCGTACCACGGACATGCACCAAGTGGCCGAGTACGGCATCGCCGCCCACTGGAAATACAAGGAAGGAGGATCGCCCGCCTCCGGTGAAACCGAGCGGTTCAATTGGCTGCGGCAGCTGGTGGATTGGCAGCGGGACGATGGCGGCGAAGACAGCAGCGATTACCTGGCGGCGATCAAGGAAGACCTGTTCGACGAGGAGGTGTTCGTGTTTACCCCGAAGGGTGATGTGGTGGGGCTGCGCAAGGGGTCAACGGCGGTGGATTTCGCCTATCGCATTCACTCGGAGATCGGCAATCACTGCCAGGGGGTGCGCATCAATGATCGGCTCTGTCCGCTGGCCACCCTGCTTCAGAACGGGGACTTCGTGCAGGTGATCACGGCCAAGAATGCCCATCCCAGCCTGGATTGGCTGAATTTCGTTGCCACTCCCACCGCCCGCAATCGCATCCGCCAGTGGTATAAGCGCAGCCACCGGGAGGAGAACATCGCCCGTGGCACCGAGATGCTGGAGCGGGAGGTGGGCCGGGACGGCTTCGATGCCCTGCTCAACGGTGAGGCGATCGCGCGGGTGGCGCGTCGCTGCAACCTGATCGCCACCGATGACCTGCTGGCGGCCCTGGGCTTTGGCGGTGTCACGTTGCAGCAGGTGGTGAATCGGTTGCGGGAAGAGATCCGCCTGGCCACCGCCGCCGCCGAACCGGCGCTGACGAACGAGCAGGTGGCGGCCGGAGTCAGTGCCACCCGTCAGGAGGCCTTGGTGCTGCCGCCGTCAGCCAGTCCGATTCTGGGGGTGGAAGGATTGGAATATCGCCTGGGGGGCTGCTGCACCCCCCTGCCGGGGGAGGCGATCGTGGGCTCGGTGGCCCTCGGCAACCACGGCATCACGATTCACCGGCAGGAGTGCGCCAATCTTGGCCAAGTGCCGGTGGAGCGGCGGCTGCCGGTGCGTTGGAACCCGGCCCCCACCGAGCAGAATCGCCGCTATCCGGCCGGGTTGCGCATTGAGGTGCTGGATCGGGTGGGAGTGCTCAAGGACATCCTCACCCGTCTGTCCGACCATCGCATTAACGTCAGTGACGCCCGGGTGCGCACCAACCCCGGCCGCCCGGCCCGCATCGATCTGCGGGTCGAACTGGGGAGCGCCAGCCAGCTCACCACCACCCTGGATCAGATCCGCTCCATGGCCGATGTCCTCGACATCTGTCGCACCGGCATTGGCTGAGGGCTCAGTAGGGGTCGTCGCCGAAGTCCTCGCCGTAGCCCTCGTAGGGATCGAATTCGCTCCAGCCGGGACTGGCGTTCTGCAACAGGCCGTACTGGGCGTCCTTGTCGTTGAGAAGGGTGTTTCCCGTGGGGACGGTGTCGCAGGTGATCGAGCCGTCGGACCCACGCACGCAATTGTCGAACTTAACGTCAGCGCGGCCGGGGGCTAGGGAGAGAACCAGAAGCAAGAGGGCGGAGATCGGCAGGGCGATCAGCCGGGAACGGGGCATCGGGGTGGGCGGTTTTGTTGGGATGATGGCACCTTTTTCAGTTCGGAAACCGGGATTTGCCACGACAGGAGCGCTGTGATTGTGCCTCTCCGCAAAGGACAGTGGACGCCATCGGGCCAACGAGCCTTTCCCAAGGCAAGCTCGACGTGGGGCGTCGTTCCAACAAGCTTCTGAAATTGCGGCTGCACAAGACCTTTCTTGATTTGGATGCGAGCGCGCCACGACCCACCAGGTTGATGGGTCCTGGTCTATGGGCCCAGACAGCTTTTGCGGAGCGAGCTCGGCGATCAAAACTGGAGATGTGGTTTCGTGTCGTGATCGAAGGATTTTCTCGGTCCCATCGCTGGTTTTAGGCCAATTGCCGTTCAAGGCCGTGGCTGCGGCGCTCGCGGTGCCGGGTCGGCGAACATCTGGCGCAGGGCGGCCTGTCGTTCCTCCTGCGGTTCGGTTCCGAGGGCCCAAAGGCTTTCCAGGTAAAAGAACACCAGCCCATGGCCCTGAGCCCGGGCGGCCTGCACCTGGCCCTGGATCAAGGGCAGGGGCACCGGATTGCGCCGTTGGCCCGTGAGGATGCCGATCGCCGTTGCCACCTTGCCCTTGATTTGCTGGAATTCAGGCCGGCTAAGTTGGGCTTGAAAGCTGTCCACATCTGGGCGATAGAGCTGCACCACCACCTCGTCGACGCTGCCGCGTCGCACCCAGGCCAGCCAGTCTTGAAGCTGTAATTTGTAGGCAAAATCGTAGTAGTTGGGTGCAACAGATACCACGACTCCTGGCTTGCTGGCCTTGATAGCCCGATGCAGAGTCTCCATGAAGTCGCTGAGGCGATCGGCGCGCCACTTCACCCAGGCCCCATCCTGGGGATCGGCGGGGGCGGTCTTGCCGGTCTGCTTGCGATAGAGCGCCATGGTGAAGGGGTCGTAGCCGAATTCCCTCGGCAGGCTCATGTGGTCATCAAACTGAATGCCATCCACGTCGTATTGACTAACAATCTCCAGCACCAGTTCGGTGATCAGTTGCTGCACCTCGGGCCGGAATGGATTCAACCAGGCCACATCCCCGGCCACCCCCATGGAGGTAAGACGGCCATCCCGCTGCCGCGTCAACCAGTCGGGATGCTGGCGGGCCAGATCCGCATCCACCGGCACCATCAGCCCGAATTCAAACCAGGGAATCACCAGGAGGCCGCGACCATGGGCTGCCGCCACTAGCTCCGCCAGAATGTCCTGCCCTTGCAAGCCGCGGTAGGTGAACGATTGAAGGCCCCGTTGTTCGCTCACCTGGCTGGGGTAATAAGCGTGGCCCCCATTCCAGACGACCGGATAGAGGGTGTTGAACTGCAGGTCAGCCAACTGGGCGGTGGTTGTGCGCATCCGTTCCCGATCCCGCAGGACGCCCATGTCGTTGGCGGTGATCCAAACCCCACGGATTTCCGCTGGTTTGGGCGGAGTCACGGCTGCTCTTGCTCCCTGGTGCAACAGCAGAAGTACCGCTAGCAACAGCCCTTGAAGGAAGGCGGTGATTCTGTGCCGATGGACCCTCACGGCCATGCGCCGATCAGGCCCGGGGCTTGATCAGTTGCAGGACCTGGGGGCCCAGGCCGCCGGCGCGACGCTCACAGTCCATGGCTTCCAGAATTAGGCGGGCGGAGTTGGCCAGATCGCCCTGTTCGGCGGCCAGGCGGGCCTGTTGATCAATCTTGGCGGCTTGAAGCAGCAGATCCTGGCGATGGCTCGGGTCCATCAAGGTGGGACGTGCCGGCGGGCGTTGCGCGGGCTGGGAGCGTACGGGGGTGAGGGTGGGGGCTATCACAGACGTCGTGCGGCGGAGAACAGGGCTTGGATCTGGGATGGGCTGGGAAGGTGACTAAGGCGAGTTGGGATGCCCCTCATGGGAATCGCCTGAAGAAGACACGGTTGAGTCGCTTTAAAAGCAAAGAATGACTCTATCAACATAATCACTTTAACAACAGCAGGTTGTTCCTGTCGCCCTGCCATGGTGCGCCGCTGCATTTGTTGTGATTAAACCCTCACGCCATGATCGGTGTTCCCCACGGTCAAGGGGCGGATGTCATGGGGCTGAACCAAATTTGATCCCGTTCGTCTCGTCTTTTCAGGTGCCCGGTTCTTCTCGGTTGCCCCCGAGGGCGGCAATCAGGTCGCGCAACTGGGCTGAACGCTGCAGGTCGCCGCGGGTGAGGGCCACGGCAAGGGCGAACTCCAGCTTTTCAAGCTGATGCTCCCTTTCGGCAGAGGTCAGGGGTGCCTGGCCCGGAAGATGACAGCGAGGGGCCGGCGCACGCTGGACGCTGATTGGATGAGAGCCAGAGGGGTTGGGGAAGGCCATGGATCACTTTCTTCATAGTCTGCCACCCTGCGCCAGGGTCCGAGGACCGTGCCTTTCAAGAGCTGTGGTCAGGCCGCTGCTGCGGTGTCGTTTTCGTCATCGTTGTCCTCTGACCATGCCGCCGATTCCGGGGCCATGGGGGTCAGTGCGTTGCCTCGTTCCACGACATCTCCCGAGGCCAGGGGATCGCTGTCCAGGAGATCGCGGCAGTCCTGCAGCAATCGGGACACGTGATCGAGGCTGGCCAGTTCCTCGGGAGCGGTTTTGTCCAGATTGCTCACCTGCAGCTCAAAGGACGCAAGCCGTTGCTCCAGCTTCACCAGGCGATGGGAGAGGGCATGGATCGTTTCGGCCAGGTCTTCGGTGCTGCGACTGATCCGGAACGAGACCGACGGGGAGGCCATGGGACGAAGGCGGCTGTCCGGCATGACAACACAGAATCCCCAGCGGCTCAACCATGGCGCCGCAGATCTTCCAGACTGCCCGAACCCTCGCGCCGTTCAGGAGCGCATGACCCATCCCTGGCACCTGGCCCTCTATGCCGTGGCCGGAATCGTTGGTGGCCTGCTGGCCATGCGAACCGGCATTCCGGCGGCCCCCCTGGCGGGGGCCCTGCTGGGGGCGGGCCTGGTCAGCATGAGCGGCCGGCTGGAGCTCGCCCAGTGGCCGCTTGGTACCCGCACCCTGTTGGAACTGGCGATCGGCACCGTGATCGGCACCACGCTCACCTCCGCGTCGTTGACGGAATTGCGCAGCCTCTGGCGCCCGGCCCTGCTGATCACCCTGACCCTTGTGCTTACGGGGGTGGTGGTGGGCCTCTGGTGCAGCCGCCTGCTTGGCATCGATCCCGTGGTGGCCCTCCTGGGGGCGGCGCCGGGGGGCATCAGTGGCATGAGCCTGGTGGGAGCTGAATTCGGGGTGGGGCCGGCCGTGGCCGCCCTGCATGCGGTGCGGCTCATCACCGTTCTGTTGGTGTTGCCGTTGGTGGTGCGCCTGGTGGTGCCCGCGGCGGGTCCGCCCCCCGGCAGTTGATCCACTGCGGGCACCGCACCCTGGACCGGGGGGCCTGGGATCGATACGGTTGGCCCTGCCCGCCAGCTCACGCTTCATCGTCCCGATGGCCTACTGCCCCCGCTTCCTCCTCCGCTCCGGTCGTCGGCTGCCACTGTTGGGCTTTGCCGTCGCCAGCCTGATTGGCCCGGGTCCCCTCACCTCCCCAGTCCTGGCGGAAATTGACACCGTCGGTGGGAAGGGAGCCCAGGTGTACTGCTTCATGCGCAGTAATGGCAACAATCATGAAGTGAGCTGGACGGCCGCCTATGCCCTGATCAAGCGTCAGAGCGCCAGCATGTTCAAGACTTCGCCCGAACATGCTGCCGTGATGATCACCGAGGCCGTGGTTCAGAACCCTGGCACCTTCCCTGATTGCGGTCGCTACCTCGGTGACCTCTACACCCGCCGGGTTGAACCGCTCCCCAACGGCACAAGCACCAGCACGACCACCACTCCGGCTCCGGCCGGTGGTAGTGCTGGAACCACCGGCATGACCAGGAGTGAGCGTTACAACTGACCGGACCGTTCGTGGATTCGGGGTTCTCCTTCTGCTGGCGCTGTTGGCGGGCTGCGCAGAAGAGTCCTTGCCGCAGCGCCCCATGACCCGCGATGACTGCCTGCGGGACGTGAAGCTGGACGGGTTGGCCAAGGCAATCCATCGTTGTAATCGGGTGGTGGCGGCCTTCCCCAGGGATCCGGAACCGCTCAACGACCGCTTTCTGCTTCACTCCCTGGCGGGGAACAACCCCGCCGCCTGCCGGGATGTGGCCCGGGCGGCCAAGCTGGCGGCGCGACTGCCCCCCCAGCGGCTGGATGCGATCCTCCGCCAGGATCTGGCCCAACGCCAAGCCAGTTGTCGTGACTGATCAATCGCCTCCGGGGGCCGCTTGGCCTCACCATTGCTCCAGCATCTGACGCACCAGCTCCGGCAGGTTGCGCTGGCGCTCCAGTTGTTCCCGGCTCTGCAGGATCATGGCAATGCGTTCCGCCTTGCAGCTGATCAGCTCGTCAACCAACTGGTCGGCCACCCCCAGTTGGGGCCAGTGGCTGGTGAGGCTGGCGGCCATGCCAATCCGATGGCAACGATCTTCGGCCTGCTCAGCGGCGCCCGGCGTCCAGGGGCGCTCGATCAGCACCACGTGGCGGGCGCGATGCAGGGTGAAGCCCAGGCCGCCCGTGCCGAAGGTGGCGATCAGGCAGGGCTGCTTGCCCGCCTGGAAGCGATTCACCAGCCGCTGCCGTTGCCCCACCGGTAGTTGACCGGTGAGCAGCGCCGCCTGGCCATTCAGTCCTTCCCCCAGGCTGCGGGCGGTGGCCACAAAGGCGGTGAACACCACCACGGCTTCCCCTTGGGCCAGCAGGTCCCTGACCAGGACCTGGATGCTGGGGAGCTTGTGGGCGGAGCTGATCTGGCGCAGGGCCGTGAGCACCGCCAGGGCTTCGGCATCGCGTCGGACTTCACCGCGCCCCGCGCGGCGGCGGTATGCGATCACCCGGGCCTCAAGCTGGTGGTCAAAGTCCGCAGCGGCGTCCTGATCCAGCGTGATGGGCACCAGCCGGCGGTGTTTTGGGGGGAGATCCAGGCACTGTTGCTTGCGGCGATGCAACAACAGTGGGCGCACCAAGCGCTGTAGTTCCTCCAGCTGGCTGGCTCCGGTGGCCTGCCACACCCGCTGACCGCCCCTGTCACGCCAGTGGCCTTGGCAGTAACGTTCCTCGAAAGCCCGGGGATCGCGGCCGAGGGGATGGCCGATCGCCGCGAGCAAGGGGAACAGTTGCACCGGTCGACCGTTCTGAATCGGGGTGCCGGTGAGCAGCCAGATCGCCCGAAGTCGCGGATGGCGGGCTAGACGCAGAAACGCCTGGGTGCGGACGGTGTTCAGATTCTGGGCATAGTGGGCCTCATCGGCGATCAGGACCGTGCCCGCCTCCGGCAGGGCGGACGGCAGCCGGGCCCAACTGTGCAACTCGAGGCGCAGGCCGCAGGTGCTCCCCTCCTGGCGCCAGTGATGATGCAGGCCCGTTGGGGCCACCACCGCGATGCGGCAGTCCGCCAGGCGCACCAGGCTGCGGGCGGCCACCAGGGCGGTGAGCGTCTTCCCTAGGCCCATGGCATCGGCGAGCACGGCCCCGCGTCGGGCCAGCAGCCAGCGCACCGCCGCCCGTTGATGGAGCAGTAACCGGCGCCCATCACTCAGGGGGGTCTCCAGGTCGGCGGCGGCCACTAACTGGCGATGGGGCGGCAGGGGAGGCAGGGGCTGTTGCAACCACCGCAACCATTGGGTGAGCTCCGGCGTGATCGGAAAGCGGCCAGCGAGTTGGCGTTCCAGTAGCGCGGCGGCCTCCAACGGAAATTCCCAGCAGTGCCGCTGGCGTAGCCAGCGGCCGGCGGGGCGGATGGCCCGCAACTGGGCCTGGGTGACGGCATCGAACGGTGACACCACTTCGATCAGGCCCGTGGGACCCAGTCGCAACTGCACCAGGGAGCCGGCCAAGACGCGAAAATGCAATCAAGGACACATTGACATCCCTGGAACCACGATCAAACTGCCGCCAAACCGGGGTGCTCGCATGCAGGCCAGGGATGGGGTGTTCCTTGAAGACCTCTGCCCAAAGTTGCGAGCTCGACGCTGGCGGCAATCCCTGCACGGAATTACGGATCGCTGCTGTATCTATTGCGGCAATCCTTCCGAATCCATTGATCATGTTCAACCCCGCAGTCGTGGCGGCTTGAGTGTTACGGAGAACTGTGTACCAGCCTGCCTTGGCTGCAACGGTCGCAAGGGGGATTGCGATGCCTTTGATTGGTATCGACGCCAGCCCTTCTACGATCCGCGTCGGGCGATGGCCCTAAGGGCTTGGACCGAGGGCGATCTGCGACTGGCCCTGCGGCTGCTGCAATGGGCGGCTCCTGACTCGGTGGAGTCCGGGCTGCCCCAGCGCGTCCCTCACCAGACCCGGCAGGCGGCCTCGCCGTTGTGGCGCTGGCAGATGGCCTCCTGATCACGGGGCCGTTCCGGGGCTACCAGCAGGGCCATCATCAGCAGCGCCGCCGCCAGGGCCAGGGGAATGGCTGGCCTGGAATCGCGAGGGGTCCGATGGAGCTCCCGGCCGACGGGATGGCGTCGGGTGGGAATGGCGCTGGGGAGGGACAGGCTGAGCTGGGCCACGGTGAACAGGGAGTCGATGTGGTTGTGGTACAGGTGTACTCATGGCGGCGGCGTCTGTCAACAGGGGTGGGTCATGGGGCAGCATCGCCAGCACTGCACCGGGCCGTTTCGGGCCCATCCCCCCGATGGATTTGGCTCTTCCTTGCTCCAGTGCCCCCAGCCCCGGGCGCGTGCTGGTGCTCGGTGGGGGGTACACGGGCGGCCGTTTCGCCGCCGCCCTGCGGCTTCAGGGTGTGTCGGTCTGCCCCACCCACCGCCAACCTCCCGCCACCCCAGACCCTCTGCCCTGGCTGCGGTTGGATCCTGCGGCAGGGGTCTACCCCACCACCGCCGACCTGGCGGGCACCACCCATGTTCTGGTCACCATCCCCCCGGATGGCGCGGGCCGTGATCCGGTGCTCGACCAGCTCGGCCCCCTGCTGCGGCAGTTGCCGGTGCAGTGGCTCGGCTATCTCTCCACAACGGGCGTCTACGGCGACAGGGGCGGGGCCTGGGTGGACGAAACCAGCCCCACCGTCGCCGGCCTTGGGCGCAGTCAGGCCCGGTTGCGCTGTGAAGAGGGCTGGCGGGCGCTGGGCTTGCCGTTGCAGGTGTTCCGGCTGCCGGCGATCTACGGGCCGGGGCGTACCCCGTTCGACAGTCTTCGCAACGGCACGGCCCGGTTGATCCACAAATCGGGCCAGGTGTTTTCCCGCGTGCACGTGGACGACATCGTGGGGGCCCTGCTCCATTGCCTGGTGCAGCCGGCGTCGGAACGGCCTCCCACCGTGATCGTGGCGGACACCACCCCCTGCCCCTCCAGCGAAACCCTCGGCTATGCCGCCCATCTTTTGGGTTGCAAGCTGCCCGATGTGGTCCCCTATGACGCGCTGGGATCCGAACTCAGTCCGATGGCCCGCAGTTTCTGGAGTGAGAATCGACGGGCTAGCAGCCGCTTGCTCCGTGAGGAATTGGGCTATCGCCTGCGTTATCCCACCTACCGGGAGGGCTACCGGGCCTGCTTGCCGTAGTCAAAGGAATGGGATCCAGGGGGGTCGTTCAGAAAGGGCAGCCCCGCATCATTGAAAAGTTTCGGCCATTTCACCTCGATCCAGCCCCGGTGCACCCCGGTAACCAGGCCGAACCCCATGGATCCAATCAATAACCAGCGAATCATGGTCAACTCCTGCGACAGCCCTGACCCATGCAAGCCCAGCCGACCCCGGATTGTCATCGCCCTCGGCGATCCCGCCGGCATCGGCGCTGAGGTCACCCTCAGGGCCCTGGCCGATCCCCGGACCCTGGCGGCTGGCATCGATCCCGCCGACGTGGTGCTGGTGGGGTGTCGCCGCTGGCTGGAGCAGAGCTATCGCCAGCTGCGGCAGCATGGGGGCGATCCCCTGGTCGACCCGGCCGATCTGACCGTCGTGGATTGCCCCCTGGCGGGGCCGATCGAGCCCGGGGTGAGCGGCAGCGCCGCTGGGGCGGCCAGCTTCGCCTGGCTGGGGGAGGCTGTGGCCTTGGTCCAGGAGCAGCCGGGCCAGGTGTTGGTCACGGCGCCGATCGCCAAGGCCAGTTGGCATGCGGCCGGCCACCGCTACCCCGGCCAGACTGAGCGCCTGGCGGAGCTGGCTGGCATCGCCAGGGCCTCGATGCTGTTCACGGCCGTTGCGCCAGGGGGTCACTGGCGCCTCAACACCCTGCTGGCCACCACCCACATCCCCCTGGCGGAGGTGCCGCGCCAGCTCACGCCAGAGTTGATCGAGCAGCAGCTGGACCGGTTGCTGGGCTTCTGCCAGCGCTTCCAGTCCCGGCCCCGGTTGGTGGTGGCTGGCCTGAACCCCCATGCCGGCGAGGCCGGCACCCTGGGCCGGGAGGAGCAGGACTGGTTGGTCCCCTGCCTCAAGGAGTGGCGAGCCCGCCATCCGGAGGTGCGGCTCGAGGGGCCCCTCCCCCCGGACACCTGCTGGCTGGAGGCGGGGGAGGCCTGGCGTGGGGCGGGGACGGGGGCTGATGGCTACCTGGCCCTCTATCACGATCAGGGTCTGATCCCGGTGAAGTTGCTGGCCTTCGATGCGGCGGTGAACACCAGCCTGGGTCTGCCGTTCCTACGCACCTCCCCGGATCACGGCACCGCCTTCGCGATCGCCGGCCAGGGGGTGGCCAGGCCGGACAGCATGATCGCCGCCTTGATCACGGCCTGGCAGTTGGGTTGAGCCTGCCTCAGGCCGGTTTGATCCGCATCAGCACTTGTCCGAATTCCACCGGGGTGCCGTTCTCCACCAGGATCTCCACCACCTCACCACTGAGCTCGGTTTCCAGCTCGTTCATCAACTTCATGGCCTCCAGGATGCAGACGGCCTGGCCTGCGCTGATCCGGCTGCCGATCTCCACGAAGGGGGGATCTTCGGGGGACGGAGCCCGATAGAAGGTGCCCACCATCGGGGCGGTGATGTCCTGGAGATCCCCACGGGCTCCAAGGGCCGCTGGGGGCGGGGCCGAGGGGGCTGCCGTTGGGATGACGGCGGCGGCTGGGGCCGCAGCGGCCGCTGGTGCGGCGGTTTGGAGCACCGTGAGCGGCGCGACGCCAGGCAGATTGCGGCGCACTTCCAGTCGGAAGTCCTCCCCTTCCAGCTTCAGTTCCTGGATGTCGCTGTCGCCGAGCAGGGCCAGCAACTGGTGCAATTGGGTGTGGTCGAGCTGCATGGCGAATCAGTTCTCCCGACCGAGGTAGCTATCCGTACGGGTGTCAATCTTGATCTTTTCACCGATCGAGAGGAACAGCGGCACCATGATCTGGGCACCGGTTTCCACGATCGCGGGTTTGGTGCCACCGGTGGCGGTGTCGCCCTTCACGCCGGGGTCGGTCTGGGTGATTTCCAGCACCACGGAATTGGGGAGTTCCACCTCCAGGGGTTTGGCGTTCCAGTAGATGACGCTCACTTCCATGCCTTCCTTGAGATATTTGCGACCGTCGCCGATCTGTTTGGCGGTGAGTCGGGTTTCCTCGTAGCTGGCCATGTCCATGAAGACGTAATCGTCGCCTTCCATGTAAGTGTGTTGGAGGGTGGCCTTCTCCAGCAGGGCCTGGGGCATGGTTTCCCCAGCCCGGAAGGTTTTTTCCACCACGTTGCCGCTCTGGACGGCCTTGAGCTTGGTGCGCACAAAGGCTGATCCCTTCCCCGGCTTGACATGCAGGAACTCGACAACGCGCCAGACCTGGCCATCCAGTTCGATCGTGGTGCCGGTGCGGAAGTCGTTGCTGGAGATCATTCCTGCGGGTCGGATCGGGGGATTGTACGTCCGGCTACCGAGCCGTCCCCGTCCCCCGGCCCATTTGTTATGGCAAAGTCCAGGCAGCCCCTGGGATGACATGCACCGCAGCCCGGCTCCACAGTCCGTTGACGATGGCCGCCCAAGTCAGTCCCGCCCTTGGCTCCCCGCGTGGTCGGGGCCAGGGCGCCTGGCCTGCGGGCTGGTGCTGATGGTGGTACTCCTGCTCGCCCCGATCGGGGCCCGGGCCCAGGCGGCCCTGCCCCGCGGCAATGCGGTGACCGATCCGGCGGCCCTGCTGCGCAACGCCCTGCCCATCGACGCAGGCGATCTGCAGGAGCTGCAGCATCGCCTGGAGGCCACCAGTGATGACCTCAGGGCCAAGCGCTGGACCGGTCTCACCGCCAGCACACGCCGCTGCCAGTCCCTGCTCACCAGTAAGCGGGCGGCGATCCTGGGCCGTTTCCCCGAGAGCGACCAGGCCAGGGTCGCTGCGCAGCTCGACGACGTGGATCAGCAGTTGCAGGCGATGGCCGCAGCGGCGGAGCAGCAGCAGCGGGATCCGTTCGTGGCTGCCCGTCGTGACGCCCTCGCGGCCATCGGCGACGCGGAGGCGCTGCTGGTGGGGCCCTACCCCTTCCAGATTCCCAGCGAATTTGCCGCCCTGCCACGCCTCCTTGGCCGCGCCACCGTGCTCCTCAGCACCACCAAGGGGGATCTGACGGTGGTGGTGGATGGCTACAACGCCCCGCTCACCGCCGGGGCCTTCGTGGATCTGGTCCAACGCCACTTCTACGACGCCCTGCCGTTCAACCGCGCCGAAGACTTCTACGTGCTCCAGACCGGCGATCCCAAGGGTCCTGCCGAGGGCTTCCTCGATCCAGCCACCAAGGCAGGGCGAACGGTGCCTCTGGAGATCCGGGTGCCGGGCCAGGAGCAGCCTTACTACAACCAAACCTTCGAAGACCTGGGCCTGTTCAAGGCCGAGCCCGTGCTGCCTTTCAACGCCAAGGGCACCCTGGGCTGGGCCCACTCCGATGAGGCTCTCGACGACGGATCCTCCCAGTTCTTCCTGTTCCTTTCCGAACCGGAACTCACCCCCGCCGGCCTCAATCTGATCGATGGCCGCTATGCCGCCTTCGGCTATGTGGTGGAGGGATTTGATGTGCTCAATGACCTCACAGCGGAGGACGGCATCGTCAGCGCCCGGGTGCTGGATGGGGCCGACAACCTGCAGGCCCACGCCTGAGCCCACGATGGAGCCCGGCGCCACCCTGGCGCAGCTGGGGGAATGGGAGCTGATCCGCCGCCTGGGGGCCTTCGCCCCCCCCGGCCAGTTCCACGATGATGCGGCCCTGCTGCCGGCCGCGGACGGCAGCCGCCTGGTGGTGAATTCTGACGTGCTGGTGGAGGGGATCCACTTCAGTGACGCCACCACCGCGCCGGGGGATGTGGGTTGGCGCGCCGCCGCCGCCAACCTTTCCGATCTGGCGGCGATGGGCTGCACGGAGGTGCTGGGGCTCACGGTGGGGCTTGTCGCGCCGGCCGACACCACCTGGAGCTGGGTGGAGGGGGTCTATGGCGGCCTCAAAGAAGCGCTGGACGCCTATGGCGGGGAGCTGCTGGGGGGCGACTGCAGCGGCGGGGCCCAGCGGCTGCTGGCGATCACGGCGATCGGACGGCTGGCGGGCGACACGGGGGCGATCCGCCGCGGCGACGGTCGTCCGGGCGACTGGCTGGTGGGCACTGGCCCCCACGGCCTGAGCCGGCTGGGGCTGGCCCTGCTGCAGGGCGACGACCCCGCGGCTGGTGCGGCGCTCGATCCAGCTTTGGTGCAACGGGCCCTTGCCGCCCATCGGCGCCCCCGGCCCCGCTTTGATGCGGTGCGGGCGCTTAGGGCCAGCCAGCCGGTGGGAGCCCCCTGGAGGGTGGGGGGGTGCGACAGCAGCGATGGCCTGGCGGCGGCGGCGGCGGCGATCGCGGCCAGCAGCGGTTGCGGGGCCCAGCTGGATCGCCGTGCCCTGCCCCTGGATCCCGCCATGGCCCCCCTGCCTCTGGCGGAGGCCTGGTGCCTGGGGGGCGGTGAGGACTTCGAGCTGGTGCTGGCCCTGGAGCCGGCCTGGGCCCAGGCCCTCGTGGCGGCTCAGCCAGGCTCCTCGGTGATCGGTGCGCTGGTGGTGGGCCCGGCGGGGGCCCTGGGGTGGGCCAGCGGGGAGGCCTGGCCTGGGGCGGATGGGGAAATCGGTGAGGTCAGGGGCTACAGCCACTTCGCTTGGGTGGTCAGAGGATGAAGGGGTGGCAGGGAAACTCCTTGGGTCATCGTTCGGCACTCCGTGCCAACTGCAGCTCCCGAAGTGTGGAGCGTTTTTTGGCCTGGTGGGCTTGCATGCGTCGCAGGATGTCGTCGAGAACTGCTACGGCACTGAGCACATGCGGCCCCTTGTTGAGCATGACACATTCGGCCCGATCCGCCATCGCGGCGTCCGTGATTTCGGCGCGGGAAGGCATCCCTTTCTTGGCAAGTGTTTCGAGAACTTGCGTCGCCCAGATCACGGGCACATGGGCGGCTTCGCAGATCCAGAGGATCTCCTCCTGAACCTCCGCCATGCGTTCAAAGCCACACTCGACGGCGAGGTCGCCGCGGGCAATCATCACCCCACAACACCGAGATCGCATGGCGGTGAGAAGCATGTCAGGTAGGTTTTCAAAGCCCCTCCGAGTCTCAATCTTCAAGACAACGGCGGGTTGACGGCCTCCCAGACGCTCGAGGTTGCGCTGGAGCAATTCAAGGTCGTCCGCACAGTTGGCGAAGGAGAGTTCGATGACGTCGGCGTGCTGGGCCACGAAGGACAGGTCTTCCAGATCCTTGGCGGTGAGGGCTGGTAAATGGATGTTGCTATCGGGTAGATTAATTCCTTTGTTGGCTCGCAGTTTTTCGCCAACTAAGCGTGTCTGTGTGATTCGAATCAGGGCACGTTCGCCCTCCACCTTCTCCACCACTCCGCCAATCTTGCCCTCGTCAAACCAGATCGACTCTCCCGATCTCATGGCATCGAACACCTCTGGAATGGAGCAGCCAATGAGGGCTGGGCTGAGGATCTGCCCAGCACTGTCGCGGCTGGCAGGGCGACCCGGAGCAAGGCTCCGCGTCAGGATGAGTTGGTCGCCCCGATGAAGAAGAATGGCATTTTCGGTGGCAGGAAGTTCCCTAACCATTCCCTCGCTTTGATTTCGCTCGTGCTTATGGCGAAGAATTGTTCCGGGGATAACGTAGGCCGTCTGGGTTGCTTCCACCCAGCAACCGCCATGGGTTACATCGACGACAAGAAGGATCCGCTTGGAACCCCGAGCATCGGTGAACCTCACCCGTTCTCCCGGCTGGAGGCGCGCCAGCCAAGCCGCCGGGAGGGGCAGGCAGGCCTCCGCCGGTGTCGGGGAACGATGGGGGGCCGCTTGAGGAGTCAACCAGACCCGCGCGGCAGCGATGAGGTGGCCGAAGCGATCGCGGCGGGGGCGAATTTTGATGACCGGCGGGCCCGTCTCAAGGGGCCCGGTGCGCAGCTTGGGTCCGGCCAGATCCATGACCAAGCGGCACGGGCGCCCCAGCGCTTGCTCGGCCCGTCTCAGCTGATCCACCATTCTCGTCCAGGTCCTTACATCGTCATGGGCGCAGTTGATCCGCATGCAATCCATGCCAGCTTGCATCAGGTCGCGAACGAGAGTGGAATCGTCCGCCGCCTCGCTTGGCATGGTGACCATGATTCGAACACTGCGTCCGGGCGTCGCGGGGCCTAACAGCGTCTCGGTATGGTCCCCCAGTAACCGCTCTCCGGTCCCGAAAGTCATGACGGTGCTCTCCGTCGTGGTCGCTGAAAGGGGACAGCCTGTGAGTTGGTGAAGGATGTCCAGGACTGCATCGACCGTGGCCAGGACGTGGGACTCAGCTCGCCCGAGGGAGGAAAGCCCGAGCTTGGCTAAACGCCATTGCAGGGGTCGGAGATCGCGACGCCGGAGGACGAGGTAATGGACGAGATTGCGAGCGCTTTCTCGGTAGTTGGGGTGCACCTGGCTGAGACATGCCATGGCTTGTTCCGCATCGTCGACCATGTGGGCGCGAATGGCCATGAGTTCATGCTGAATGTCCCTGAGATCGTGATGTTCTGACTCGGAATTTTTAGCGTTCATGTCGATGGAAACACAGTGTCTTGGGCCCAGCTGCGGTCGTAGGAATCTGCGGATTGTGTTGGGTCGCGCGGGTTGAAGTGACCTGGCTCAGGAACGCTGCTTGGGTCTTCATCAGAGCAGGCAGCTGTTTCTGCCATGGTGGTGGCTTGTGGCAGACAGGGCCCCAGAACCGCTCGCAATCGGGGCAATGGACGGCTGTGATGGCGCAGATCGGGGTCGGCGAAGCCCGCGCCGCGTTCAGGTTTGAGTCAGAAAGGTTGTTGCCCTTTCAATTCCACGGATCGGGATTTGAGATGGCGAAGCCGCTGGTCGGATATTTGAATCATGACGAGGCCGAAGATCGGCAATGGCAATGATGCTATGGATTCCTCCGCATGGATTATCAAATCAGTCGCTAATCAGTGCATTGCTATAGGGGGGCTTGATGTCGTTGGTTGCTCAGAAGAGGTCTTGAACCCCTTTGTTGCTTTGAGGACGATTTAATGCTGTTGCGCCTGTCGAGCAGTCCTGCCGTTGATCGAGGTGCCTCCCAACCCAGAACCCGTCTCTGACGTTTTGGGTTGAGGGGCATGAGGGCCATTGCCAGTGTTAACGCAAATCGGCGGGTGGTTACTCCCCCAGGGCGTCCGCCACCGCCCGCTGGAACACCTCTTCCTCCGGAACGATGCCGGTCCAGAGGGTGAACAACTGGATCGCCAGTTGCACCAGCATCTCGACGCCATCGACCACGCCGCAGCCATGCTCCTTGGCCATCTGCAGAAACGGCGTGAGGCGCGGATTGGTGATCACATCCACCGCCAGGCAGCCGGGATCGACGCTGCTCCAGTCGATCGGTACGGCTTCGAGCTCCGGGGCGCAGCCCAGGTGGGTGGCATTCATCAGCACCGAGGTGCCGGCGGGCACCTGTACCGGTGAATTCCATGCCTGCCAATGGGCAGGCACGCCACTTACGGCCGTGATCCGTTCAGCTACCTCCCGGCCCTGGTCCTCGCGGCGGGTCACCAGGGTGAGCTGGGCCGCCCCGGCCCAGGCGATTTCCACCGCCATCGCCCGACCGGCACCACCAGCTCCGAGCATCACCACATGCTGGTCCTTGAGGCGGCGCTGTTTCTCAATTGCCTTGACCACCCCCTTGCCATCGTTGTTATGGCCGATCAGACGCCCGTTTTCGATGGTGAGGTAGTTCGCCGCACCGATCGCCTTCACATCGTCATCGATGTCATCGAGCAGGGGAATCACCTCCACCTTGTAGGGCACCGTGATGCCCACGCCGCGATACCCCAGGGGTGCCAGGCCCGCCACCGCCAGCCGCAACAACGCAACGGACGGCACATCGCTTTTCCAGAACTGCCAGTTGAGTCCGTAATGGGCGTACACCGCATCAAACATCCGATCAATCGGGTTTTCCGCCACCGGATGCCCAAGCATCCCGGTCATCTGTTTCTGAGGAGGAATCATGGAATGGGGAGGGATTGCAGGCGCCGTTGGGCCTCGGCGACCACCGCCGGCTGGTGGGCCGCGGCAAAGCGACGGAAGATTCCCCGCGACACCGTGCCACCCCAGCGGTGCAGCAGATGCACCGAGCGGCCGCGGGCGTCGCGCGGTGAGGTGTTGTAGCTGGAGGGCAAGGATTTCACGTTCACGCCACTCCTATGGATCGCGCGTGCCAGCGCTAATTGATCATGGCGTTCAAAATGGCACCACTGCTGATGCCAATGGGCGAAAAGGTTGTGAGCTTCCTCGCTCGAGCGCCACAGAATCAGGCCGCTGTTGAAGTGGGTGGCATCACCACCCAGGGTGGCGAGCGTCATGACTTTCTCCTCGGCGTCCACGTGGTCGCATTGGCTCACGAGGGGCAAGCGATCGGGCACCAAACCGATCGGGAATTGATCCAGGGCCTGCCAAAGCTGTCCCAGGGGTTGCATGGTCAGCATGTCCGCATCCACGTAAAGACTGACGCGGTAAGGGCTGAGGCTGGCGAGCTGGGTTTTGATCCAACGGGACGCGAAGGCCTCAGAGCCTGGAGATAGCTCTGGAGCGATCTGGCGGACTGCGATGCCCGTTCCTTCGAGGTCCAACGCCTCAAGACCAGCGATGTTGGACAACAACGTGATCGGAAGTGTGGGCTCATGCCTCCGAAGTGCCAAAGACGAAATGAGGGCAGCTTCCAGATAATTGAAGCTGCCTGTGGCGCAGAAGACCGCGCCGCGATTGGCATCCATTGTGGTGTTGTGAATTCTCTCCGGCTGTCGAGCGGATCCTTTGCTATTAGGCGAAACGCCCAGCTGTTGGCCTTCCCATTCTTCCATCCCTCTGGGCGCTTCGGGGGCAGCAGGTGTCGGGCGATGCCCAGGATGCGAGCGAGGGAGGCCGCTAGGGCGAGACATGGGTAGGCGGCCTGAAACAAAAAAACGGCCGTCCGGTAGGACGGCCGTTGACGGTGCCGTTGTCGCCAGGGCCAGGGTTGAGGCCCTCGGCTGGCTCAGAACGGGATTGAGATCATTGCCAGTTGGTTGCCACCACTTCGGCCAGGTCAACGACCCGCTGGCTGTAGCCCCACTCGTTGTCGTACCAGGCGATCACTTTCACCATGTTGTCCCCCATCACCAGGGTGAGGTCGGAATCGACGATGGTGGATTCGTTGGTGCCGGCATGGTCGCTGGACACCAGGGGCAGATCGGAGTACTTGATGATTCCTTTCATCGCACCCTCGGAGGCGGTCTTGAGGACGGCATTCACCTCGTCACGGTCGGTGCCACGGCCCACTTCCAACACCATGTCCACCACGGAGACATTGGGGGTGGGAACGCGCATGGCGATGCCATTCAATTTGCCCTTGACGGGGGGGTACACCAGGGCCACGGCTTGGGCGGCGCCGGTGCTGGTGGGCACGATGTTCACGGCAGCGGCTCGGGCGCGACGCAGGTCGCGGTGGCTGGCGTCGAGGATGCGCTGGTCGCCGGTATAGCTGTGGGTGGTGGTCATCGTGCCCTTGACGATCCCGAAGGTCTGGTCAAGCACCTTGATGATCGGTGCCATGCAGTTGGTGGTGCAGCTGGCGTTGCTGAGGATGTCGAAATCGCTGTGGCGGTATTGATCGGCGTTGACTCCCACCACGAAGGTGCCCACGCCAGCGCCCTTGCCGGGAGCCGTGAGGATCACTTTCTTAGCCCCGGCTTGGAGGTGCTTGCTGGCGCCCACGTCATCGTTGAAAACTCCGGTGGATTCGATCACCAGATCCACACCCCACTCCTTCCAGGGAAGGTTGAGGGGATTGCGGTCGGAGAAGCATTTGATATCACGACCGTTGACGACGATGGTGTCGTCCGTATAGCTCACTTCCGCATCCCTAATGCGGCCCAGCATGGAGTCGTACTGGAGCAGGTGGGAGTTGGTTCTCGGATCGGAGGTGTCGTTCAGGCCCACCACCTCAATGCCGGTGTTGGCTCCGCGGCTGAGCCAGCAGCGCATGAAGTTGCGACCAATTCGGCCAAATCCATTGATCGCAACGCGCAAAGTCATGGCAACCGGCGGCTAAAGCCGCTTGGGAGAGGGGTTTTCGGCTGTCGATCATACAAAATCAAGGTTCGCCTGCTAGCCCAGCCCTCGACCCCCGCCCGGCCCAGTCCCGACGGACCGCCTCCGAACCCGCCGGCGTGGTGGCAAGGACCATGCGAAGCAACTCGTAAAAGACAGGGGGGGCAGTCCCGGTTTAATTTCGGTGCATTGTGAGGTGCTCAAGGTGTTGATGCTCGATCGCCACCAACCCCTTCATTTCATCGGAGTGGGTGGCATCGGCATGTCGGCCCTGGCGGGGATCCTGGCTGAACGGGGTTTCCGGGTGAGCGGCTCGGATCGGCGTGACACTCCTGTGTTGCAGCGCCTGCGCAGCAAGGGGGTGCAAGTGTTTCTCGAGCAGGTGGCCGCCACCATCGCCACCGTCTGCGATGGCTCCGGAACGGACGCGGCGTCGCCATCGTCCGTGCCTGGGGCTCCGTTGCCGGTGGTGGTGATCAGCTCAGCGGTGCCGGACACCAACCCGGAACTCGTCGAAGCCCGACGCCGCGGCCTCCAGGTGGTGCACCGCTCCGATGTGCTGGCGGCCCTGATCAACGCCCAGCCGTCGATCGCGGTGGCCGGCAGCCACGGCAAGACCACCACCAGCACCCTGATCGCCACCCTGCTGGCAGCGGTCGATCACGACCCCACGGCCGTGATCGGGGGCATCGTGCCGGCCTTCGGCAGCAATGGCCGCCATGGGGAGGGTCGATTACTGGTGGCCGAGGCCGATGAATCCGATGGTTCGTTGGTGAAATTTGCACCCCATCTCGGGGTGCTCACGAACGTCGAACTCGACCACACCGATCACTACCCCAACCTGGAGGCGCTGATCGACACCCTTCAGCGCTTTGCCAGCGCCTCCACCCGTCTGCTGGCCAATTGGGACGATCCCGTGCTGCGGGAGCACTTTCAGCCCCACTGCTGGTGGTCGATTGAAACCTCCACCGGAGTTGATTTTGCGGCCCTGGCCCAGGAGGAGCACGGCGAGGGCACCGTGGCTGATTTCTATGAAAATGGCGAGCTGATGGGCCGTTTTGCGTTGCCCTTGCCCGGTCGTCACAACCTCAGTAACGCCACCGCGGCCATGGCCGCCTGCCGGCTGGAGGGGGTGCCCTTCACGGCCCTGCAGGAGGCCGTGGCGGCCCTGCGACCTCCCGGACGGCGCTTTGATTGCCGCGGGCTTTGGCAGGGGAGAATTGTTGTCGACGACTATGCCCATCACCCCAGCGAAGTGGCCGCCACCCTGCGCACGGCCCGGTTGATGGTTCAGAGCGGCCGGAGTCCGCTGCCGGTTCCGCCTCAGCGGCTGGTGGCCGTGTTCCAGCCCCATCGCTATAGCCGCACGGCCCAGTTCCTAAAGGGCTTTGCGGAGGCTCTCAGCGAGGCCGACATGGCGCTGGTGGCTCCCCTTTACAGCGCTGGGGAAGCGCCGATCGAGGGCATCTCCAGCCGCGCCCTCGCCGAGGCGGTGCGGGCCCTGCGGCCGGAGCTCACCGTGGAGGTGGCCGACGACCTGGACGCCCTGGCCCGGCTTGTGCAGCTCCACACCGAGGAGGGTGACCTGGTGCTGGCCATGGGGGCGGGGGATGTGAACGGCCTCTGGGAGCGCCTCGCCGGCTTGGGTCATCGGGATCCAGCTCCGGCATTGGTGGCCTGAATGGCAGTGGCCAGCCTTCCCCCCCCGGGGCTGCGGCAGCAGGTGCGTCTGGACGACTACACCACCTGGAAGGTGGGGGGTCCGGCCCAGTGGTTTGCCGAACCCGGTTCCCAGGACGAGCTGATCGGCCTGGCCGCCTGGGCCGCTGGCCAGGCCCTGCCCTATCGCTGCATCGGTGCCGGCTCCAACCTGCTGATTGCCGACTCTGGGCTGGAGGGGCTCACCCTCTGCAACCGTCGCCTGCAGGGAAGTCGCCTGGATCCGACCAGCGGCCTGGTGGAGGCCGAGGCCGGCGAACCGATCCCCACCCTGGCCCGCAAGGCGGCCAGGGCCGGTCTGCACGGCCTGGAATGGTCCGTAGGGATTCCAGGCACCGTGGGGGGGGCGGTGGTGATGAACGCCGGTGCCCAGGGGGGCTGTACCGCCGAATGGCTGGATTCCGTGTGGGTGCTGGATCCGGCCCAACCGGAGGCCCCCTTCCAGCTCACTGCTGCCGACCTTGATTTCCGCTATCGCCACAGTCGCCTGCAGCTGGAACCGCTGCTGGTTCTCTCGGCCCGATTCCGCCTCAGCCCCGGCCATGACCCGGCGGCCATCACCGCCCGCACCAGCAGCAACCTCCACAGCCGCACCAGCACCCAGCCCTATCAGCAGCCCAGTTGCGGCAGCGTGTTTCGCAACCCTGAGCCCCAGAAGGCCGGTCGGCTGATCGAGGATCTGGGCCTTAAGGGCCTGCGGGTGGGGGGCGCTGAGGTGTCGTCACTCCACGCCAATTTCATCGTGAACACCGGCAGAGCCACGGCCGCCGAGATCGATGCCCTGATCCGCCAGGTGCAGGCACGGGTGCGGGAGGATCGGGGCATTGAGCTCCACCCGGAGGTGATGCGGCTTGGATTTGGGTCCACGGCGGGGCCTTAGCCTGCGGCCACATCCAGATCATCGTCATGGCGGGCTTCGGACTTCCTAATTTCGGCCAGCTCACCGACGCCTTCCGCAAGGCACAGCAGATTCAGCAGGACGCCCAGAAACTCCAGCAGGAGCTTGATGGGATGGAACTGGAAGGCAAGAGTGCCAACGGCCTGGCCAGTGTCTGGTTGTCCGGTAACCAGCAGCCCCTGCGGGTGCGCCTCGATCCCGAGCTGCTCAACGGGGGCGCCGAAGCCGCCGAGGCCACGGTGTTTGAAGCCCTCCAGGAGGCCTATGCCCTCTCCACCAGCACCATGCGTGCCCGGATGGAGGAGCTCACCGGCGGTCTGGATCTGAACCTGCCGGGCCTGGGGGGCTGAGGTCCTCCTCCTCGGCCAACCGCTGACGATCCAGCCGCCGGGACCCTCGCCGCCACTGGGATTCCAGGCGGGGCTCCAGCCGGGCTCCCCGTTGCTTCAGGCCAGCGCCCTCGGGCCGGCAGCGGTTGGCCAGCAGCCGAGCCTGGGCCTCCACCTCCTCCAGGCACTGTCCGTAAAACTCGAATCGGTCCCAGTTGCTGCCGAAGATGCAACCGGGATCGTCCTGGTGGCGGCAGTTGCGGAAGCGGCAGCTGTCCCCCCCTGCCAGCCGAGAGCGGAGTTCGGGGAAGAGGGGGGCCAGGGCCAGGGGATCGCTGGGGAGGGCGGGTCGGTTGAAGCCCGGCGAATCGGCCACTAGTGCGCCCGGGGCCAGGGGGAACAGCTCCACGTGACGGGTGGTGTGGCGCCCCCGTTGCAGACGGCCGGAGACCTCCCCCACCCGCAGCTGCAGGGCTGGCAGCAGGGCGTTGAGCAGGCTGCTCTTGCCGACGCCGCTTGGCCCGCATAGGACGGAAATGCCCGGTTGGCTCAGAACCTGCCGCAACCGTTCCAGCCCCCCACCGCTCTGACAGGACAGCGCAATCGGCGGATAGCCCCAGCCGGTGGTCCGCTGGCACCAGGCAGCCAACCGGGGGGCCTCCACCAGGTCGGCCTTGGCCAGCACCAACTGCACGGCCTGGCCGGTGGCTTCGGCCGTGAGCAGAAAGCGGGTGAGCTGCAGTGGATCGAGATGGGGCTCCTCGAGGGCCGTCACCACCACCACCCGACTCACGTTGGCCACGGCCGGACGCTCCAACAGGGTGGTGCGCGGTTCGAGACGGGCCACGGCACCTCGTCCGGCGACCCAGTCGATGCCGTCCACACCCACCCGATCGCCTACGCAGATCTGCTGGCCGCTCTTGCTTAGGCGGGTACGACGGATGCAAAGGAGGTGATCCTGGCCTCCGGGACCTGGGTGGTCCAGCACCACCTGGCAAAAATTGGCCTGCAGGGCCACCACCAGACCGGTGGCGCTTAGGCCGGTAGCGCTCACGGGCCGCGCCTGATGAGCAACCGCACGCCACCGCTCGGGAGGATCTCTACCACCACCCCGTGGCCTTCATTCCGCAGGCCCTCCGCCACCATCTGTTCCGGTTCCCCAGCATCGAGATCCACCTGCAGCAGTCCCCCGGGCGGCAGCTTCTCCAGGGCCAATCGGCTGCGGATGAAGTTCACCGGACAGGGGGTCCCCCGCAGGTTGAGTTGGGCCAGGGGGGTGGCGTCGGGCTCCGATGCAGGGGAATGGGCTGCCACGGTCAGCCGAACAGCCCGCCGAACAGGCCGCTCTTGTGGGGGGGGCGTTGATCCTTGCGGCTGTGGTGACCAGCCAGCTTCTCCAGCAGCTCCCGTTCATCGCTGCTGAGCTTGGTGGGGAGCTGCACCTTCACGGTGAATTGGTGATTGCCGCGGGCAACGGGATTGCCCAGTCGCGGCACCCCTTTGCCGGCGAGGGTGATCACCGCACCTGGTTGGGTACCGGCGGGAATGGGTAGGGATTCGTTGCCATCCACCGTTTCCACCTCGATGGTGTCGCCGAGGATCGCCTGCAGGTAGTTGAGGGTGATTTCGGAGTGGATGGTGGTGCCATCCCGGCGCAGGCCCGACTGGGATTGGACGCTGAGGAAGACATACAGATCGCCCGCTGGACCGCCCCGCTGGCCGGCGTTGCCCTCATTGGACACCCGCAGCCGGGTGCCGGTGTCCACCCCTGCGGGAATGTTGATGCGCAATTTCTTGCGCACCTGGTTGAGTCCCTGGCCGCTACAGCTGTTGCAGGGGTCGGCGATCACCTGACCGCTGCCTTCGCAGGTGGGGCAGGGGGCCACCTGGGTGAAACTGCCGAAGGGGGTGCGGGTGGCGCGCCGCACCTGGCCGGCGCCATTGCAGGTGCCACAGCTGGTGGGGCCGCTGCCGGCCTTAGCTCCGGAGCCGCTGCAGGTGGTGCAGGTTTCCTGATGGCGGATCTGCACTTCCTTTTCCACACCGAACACCGCTTCGCTGAAGCTGATGCCCAGATCGAGGCGCAGGTCGTCCCCCTGGCGGGGGCCGCGGCGGCGTTGGCCGCCACCACCGCCACCACCGCCGGCCCCACCAAAGCCGCTGAAGAAGGTCTCGAACAGGTCGGCAAAGCCCCCCATGTCCCCCATGTCGGGCATGCCCCCAGCCCCGCCGACGCCGGCTTCACCGAACTGGTCGTAGCGGGCACGGGTCTGGGGATCGCTGAGCACCTCATAGGCACGACCGATGTCCTTGAAACGGTCTTCAGCGCCTGGATCCTTGTTGACGTCAGGGTGGAATTGACGCGCCAGGCGCCGATAGGCCCGCTTGAGGCTGTCGGCGTCCGCATCGCGGCCAACCCCGAGCAGGTCGTAGTAGTCGGCCATTAGCCCGCCTGCTCCGGCTCAGGGGCGCTGGCGCTGCCTGCCTCCGGGCCTGGTCCCATGGACACCTTGACCAGGGCGTGGCGCAGCACCCGCTCGTTGAGGCGATAGCCGCGCTGCAGCTCTTCGATCACCAGGTCTTCGGCATGGTCGTGGCTGGGTTCGCGCAACACCGCCTCATGCAGATTGGGATCAAAGGGTTCCCCCTCCACCCGCATCGGTGAAACGCCCAGTTGCTTGAACACATCCACTAATTGTTTGTAGAGATTCTGGTAACTGCGATGGAGGGTCTGGGCTTCCTCGCTCTGGGGATTGAGCTGCTGGCGGGCACGATCGAAGTTGTCCACCACGGGCAGGATTTCGCTCAGGGTGGTGCAGGTGATCTGCAGGCGCAAATCGTCTTGGTCGCGACTCTGGCGCTTGCGGAAATTGTCAAAGTCGGCGGCGATACGCACGTACTGACCCCGGAGGGTCTCATGTTCAGCTTGGAGGGCCGCCAGTTTCGTTTCGAGCTGCTGGACGCGGTTGTCCCCGCTCGGTTCGCCGGTGGGCTCGTTGGCTGGGCCGGCGTCGGTGGCCTCGGTGGCGGTCGGGGCCTCAGCGCCGGCCTCCGACTCCGAGGGCAAGTCCGGCGCCGCTGTCGGCTCGAGGAAGTCGAACCCGGAGGGAGGGGCCGGGGTGGTGTCGCCGCTCATGCTGACCATCGCGGAATTTTGGATGGACATATGTTGAAGGTCCGGGCGGCACCCCCACAAGCGGCGGAAGCCCGCACCTTGAGTCCCGGCCTCCCCATAGCCCCTTTTCTCAACCTGGGTTCGCTTGGCGTCCACCGCGCCAGCCGTTCGGCGGAGCTGCACAACTGCAGCGGATCCGGCAGGATGGCTTCCAATGCACCCCGAAATTCTGGGGTGGCCGAGTGCGCCGTGATCGCCCTGTGTCCCTAGCCCCGGCCCGTCGATGACTTTCTCGTCCACGTCCGTGGAGCAGCCCAGCCAAGCGCGGCCTTCCCTCTTTCAAGATCTGGATCTGAACCAGGCCAGCGGGGTTCAGGCGGACACCGAGCAGCCGGTGGAGGATCTGGAAATCAGCCGGGAAACGTCCCTGTCCCCCGTGATGAGCCTGGTGGATCGGGTGCTCATCGAAGCGCTCACCACCGGGGCCAGCGACATCCATGTGGAACCGCAGGACGACGGCATGTTGATCCGTTTCCGTCAGGACGGCGTGCTCCGGCTGGTGGAGACCCTGCCCAAAACCCTGGTGCCGGCGGTCACGTCCCGGCTGAAGATCATGGCCGACCTGGATATCGCCGAACGGCGATTGCCCCAGGACGGCCGCATCCGGCGGTCCTTCCGTGGCCGCACCATGGACTTTCGGATCAGCACCCTGCCCACCCGCCATGGGGAAAAAGTGGTGCTGCGGCTGCTGGACAGTGGCGCCACCCAGTTGGGCCTCGACACCCTGATCACCGATCCGGTTGTGCGGGAGGTGCTGCGGGACCTGGGCAGCAAGCCCTTTGGCATGATTTTGGTCACGGGGCCCACGGGATCGGGCAAGTCGACCACCCTCTATGCCTTGCTGTCGGAACGCAATGACCCCGGGATCAACATCGCCACGGTGGAAGATCCCATTGAATATTCGCTCAGAGGCATCACCCAGACCCAGGTGAACAGGGAGAAGGGCTATGACTTCAGTACGGCCCTTCGGGCGTTCATGCGCCAGGATCCGGATGTGCTTCTGGTGGGCGAAACCCGCGACCTGGAAACGGCGCGTACGGCCATCGAAGCGGCCCTCACCGGCCATCTGGTGCTGACCACCCTGCATTGCAACGATGCCGCCAGTGCCTTCGCCCGCCTGGATGAGATGGGCGTGGAGCCGTTTCTGGTGAGTGCATCGTTGTTGGGGGTGGTGTCCCAGCGGCTGGTTCGTCACCTCTGCGCGGATTGTCGGGTGGCCTACCGGCCGGATCAAGAGGAGCTGGCGCGGTTTGGCCTGGCCGCCAGCGATGAGCATCACATCACTTTTTTCCGGGCCACCACCACCCACGCCGGGGCCGAGGGGTGCTGCCCCCGCTGCCAGGGACGGGGCTATTCCGGCCGACTGGGTGTCTATGAAATTCTGCGGACCACCGAAACCCTGTCCTCGGCTGTGGCCAAACGGGCCAGCACCGACCAGCTCCGTCGCCTGGCCCTGGAAACGGGCATGAAGACCCTGCTGGGCTACGGCCTGGATCTAGTGCGTCAAGGGCTCACCACCCTGGAGGAGGTGGAGCGGATGCTGCTTACCGACACGGGCCTGGAATCGGAGCGTCGGGCCCGGGCCCTGAGCACGCTCACCTGCAAGGGCTGTGGTGCGGGATTGCAAGATGAGTGGCTGGATTGCCCCTACTGTCTGCGGGTGAGGCAATGAGCCCGATGGATTTTCACATCGAAGACCTCATGGTCGAGCTGGTGAAGGGGGGGGGCAGCGATCTGCACCTGGCTGCCGGTCAGCCCCCCTTTGGCCGCTTCAACGGCAAATTGCGGCCGATTGTGCAGGACTTGATTCTGAACGAGGATCAGTGTAATCGCCTGATCTTTGATTTGCTCAATAATTCTCAGCGTAAACAGCTTGAGCAGAATTGGGACCTGGACTGCTCCTATGGTCTCAAGGGCGTGGCCCGGTTCCGGGTCAATGTGTATCGCCAGCGGGGCACCTATGCGGCCTGTCTCCGGGCGCTGGGCAATTCGATCCCTCCCTTGAGTCAGTTGGGCATGCCGCCGGTGGTGGAGGAGATCAGCCGGAAACCCAAGGGCTTGGTCCTGGTTACGGGTCCCACCGGGTCTGGCAAGACCACCACCTTGGCCTCACTGCTGGACCATATTAATAATACCCGTTCAGAGCATATTCTTACCATTGAGGATCCCATTGAGTTCACCTATAAGAATGCTCGCTCCCTGATTCATCAACGGGAGGTGAATGAAGACACCCGTAGCTTCTCGAATGCGCTCCGCGCCGCCCTGCGCGAGGATCCTGATGTGATCTTGGTGGGTGAGATGCGCGATCTGGAGACGATCCAGTTGGCGATCACTGCCGCTGAAACCGGCCACCTGGTGTTTGGAACGCTGCACACCAGTTCCGCTGCCCAGACCGTGGATCGGATGGTGGATGTGTTCCCCGGCAGCCAGCAGACTCAGATTCGGGTTCAGCTGAGCACCAGTCTGTTGGCGGTGTTTTCGCAGACGCTCTGCCAGCGGGCCCAACCCACCGCGGGGCAATTTGGTCGGGTGATGGCCCAGGAAATCATGGTCAACACGCCGGCCATCGCCAACTTGATCCGTGAAGGGAAGACGGCCCAGCTCTATTCCCAGCTCCAGACCGGTGCCCAGATGGGCATGCAGACCCTGGAACGGGCCCTGACCAATCTGGTGCGTGAAGGAACGGTCAGCCGTGCCGAGGCGTTGCTCAAAACGACCAAGCCGGAAGAGCTGGAACGGCTGCTGCAGCAACTTTGAACGATGGCCCGGATCTGACCTGAACGATGCCCACCTTTCTCGTTACCCACGTCACAAAATCCGGTCGGAAACGTGAGTTCACGTTGATGGCCGATAACCCTTCGACAGCCCGTCGCGATTTGCGCCGGCGCGGCATCCTGCCCACCACCTTGGTGCGTAAAGAATCTGGCCCTGTCAGCCAGAAGCCCCCGTGGTACGCGATGGATCTATCCACGCTGCTGGAAGGCGGGATCACGGTGCGGGATAAGGCCCTGTTTGCCAGCAAGCTTTCGGCCTTGGTGGATGCGGGGGTGCCGATTTTGCGAAGTTTGGATCTGATGAAAAATCAGCAGCGCTCCCCCGCGTTCAAGCGCGCCCTGACGGCCATGGCCCAGGATGTCAATCAGGGTGGAAGCCTGGGCAATGCGATGCGCCGTTGGCCCAAGATCTTTGACAATCTTTGTATCGCCATGGTGGAAGCGGGCGAGGCGGGCGGTGTTCTGGATGAAACGCTTAAGCGCCTGGCCACGCTGCTGGAAGAAACCAGCAAGCTTCAGAATCAGATCAAGGGAGCCATGGGCTATCCCATCACTGTTCTGGTGGTGGCGATCTCGGTGTTTCTGGCGATGACAATCTTCCTGATTCCCACCTTTTCAGGCATCTTTGAGCAGCTCGGCGCCGATCTGCCACTGTTCACTCAAATGATGGTGGATTTCAGTGGTTTTCTCCGCTCCTGGAAGGCGTTGGTCTTGGTTGGCCTGCTGGTGCTTGTGGGGATGTGGTTCATGGCCTTTTATCGTACGGCGAATGGCCGGCGCCAAGTGGATGGTTTGTTGTTAAAAACGCCTTTATTCGGCGATCTTCAAACCAAGTCTGCCACCGCCCAGTTCTGCCGCACGATGAGTTCCCTCTCCCGTGCTGGTGTGCCCATCCTTCAGGCCTTGGAGATCGTTCGCGATACCACCAGCAACACGATCTTTGGGGATGCCTTGGCAAGTTCCAGGGTGGAAGTGAGCGAGGGCATCCCTTTGAGTATTGCCTTGAGCATGAAAAAAGTGTTTCCTGAGATGGCCATCAGTATGTTAGCGATCGGTGAGGAAACGGGTGAAATGGATGCCATGCTGTCCAAGGTTGCCGACTTCTATGAGGATGAAGTCTCTACGACGGTCAAGGCAATGACGGCCATGTTGGAGCCGGCCATGATTGTGCTTGTCGGTGCGATTGTTGCTTCGGTGTTGGTGGCGATGTATCTGCCGATGTTCTCCGTGTTTGAGCACATTCACTGAGGCCCATTCAAGGTGTTCAGGAGGCGGCCAGGGCTTGGCCGGCCACCCAGCCCGAGCTCCAGCAATGCTGGAAATTGAAGCCTCCAGTGACCCCATCCACATCGAGGAGTTCCCCCACCAGGTAGAGGCCTGGGCAGCAGCGGCTTTCCATCGTGGCTAGATTCATCTCCCCCAGGGGAATGCCTCCGGCGGTTACGAACTCCTCCCCGAACGGTCCTCGGCCGGCGATCGTGTAGCGGCTGGATCGCAGGGCTGTGATCAGGGCCAGCTCGCTGCGTCGGGGCAGATCGGCCCAGCGCCGGGCGGGATCCAGTCCCTGCTCTTCCAGGAGGGCCAGCCAGAGGCGTCGGCTGAGGGCCGGCCAGGGGCGGCTGGAGCCCAGCTGGCGGCGCCCCTGCTCCCGTCGGGCCGACTGGAAGCAATCCTCCAGCTCGGCCTGGCTCCAGCCGCCCGTCCAGTCCACCAGCAGGTCACCGCAGTACTGCTGCTCCTGGAGCATGCGGGCGGCGAAGGCGGTGAGGCGCAGGGTGGCCGGTCCGCTCAGTCCCCGGTGAGTGATCAGGACGGGGCCGCGTTGGAGCTGCCGTTGGTGGCGTGGGCCACGGCGGCCTTGGGGCGGCAACAGCTCCAGCTGCACCGGATCCATCACCACCCCGGCTAGGGCCGCCAGCGGTTGGCCGGCGAGGGAGAGGCTGAACAGGGAGGGCACTGGCGGGACCAGTCCGTGGCCCAGGCTTGCCGCCAGCCTCCGCCCGCTGGGATGGCTGCCGGTGGCCAGCACCAGTCGGTCGCAGCTCAAGGTGCGACCGGAGCGCAGTCGCAGCCGGAACCTCGACTCCACAGCCTCAGCTGCCTGCAGGGCCTCTGACGTCACGACCTCCACCCCAGCGGCCTGGGCGGCCCGACGCAGGGTGGCGATCACGGCGCTGGAGCGGTTGGCGCGGGGGAACATCCGACCGTCCGACTCCTCCACCAGCTCCAGGCCATGGGCATCGAACCAGGCCACCGCATCGCCACTGGCGAAGCGGGAGAAGGGTCCGCGGAGCGCTGCACCCCCCCGCGGGTAATGGCCCACAAGGGCGCGGGGATCCCAACAGGCATGGGTGACGTTGCAACGGCCGCCCCCGCTGATCCGCACCTTGTTCAGAGGCTCGGCGGTGGCCTCCAGCACCCACACATCGGTGGCACCCGCTTCTGCCGCCGTGATCGCCGCCATGAAGCCAGCTGCCCCCCCCCCCGCGACCAACACGGACACACGGCTCGGCAGCATGGGGCGATGGAGCAGACCTACCCCTTCAGTGTGGCGCCGATGCTGGACTACACCGATCGGCACTTTCGGTTGCTGATGCGGCAGGTCAGTGGGCGCTGTCTGCTCTACACCGAAATGGTGGTGGCCCGCGCCCTGCGCCACATCCTTGACGACACCACGGCAGACCGGGCGGGTGAGCGGCAGCGCCGGCTGGAACGGTTGTTGGGATTCGATCCGGAGGAACGGCCGTTGGCGTTGCAGTTGGGGGGGGATGATCCGGCGCTGCTGGCCGCCGCCACCCGTCTGGCGGCCGATTGGGGCTACGACGAGGTGAACCTCAACGTGGGATGTCCCAGCGAAAAGGTTCGCCTAGGTCGCTTTGGGGCTTGCCTGATGGCCGACCCCCAGCAGGTGGCGGCCTGCGTGGCAGCAATGGCGGCGGCCTCCCCTCTGCCGGTGACCGTGAAACATCGGATTGGCATCGACCATCGTGATTCGTTCGCCGAGCTGGTGGACTTCGTGGACACGGTGGCCGCCGCCGGTGCGCGTCGGTTCGCCGTCCATGCCCGCAAGGCTTGGTTGGAGGGCCTCGATCCGAAGCAGAACCGCACCGTGCCCCCGTTGCGTTGGGACATCGTGCAACGCCTCAAGCAGGAGCGTCCCCGGCTGACGATCGAGCTCAACGGTGGCTTGGAGACACTTGAGATTTGTCAGGCCCAGCTGCACCACCTGGACGGGGTGATGGTGGGGCGGGCCGCCTATGGGCATCCGTTGCGCTGGAACGGCGTGGACGCCACGCTGTTCATGGACACCAACAGGCCAGCGGCGCGGTCCTCAACGGTGGTGCGGGGATTGATCCCCCATGCCGAACGGTGGTGTCGCTCAGGGGGCAGGGTCTGGGCGATCGCCCGGCACCTGGTGCATGTGGTGGAAGGGGTGAGTGGGGCCCGTGCCTGGCGAGGGGCCTTGACCCGGGACGCCGGGGTCCGCGGGGCAGGACCGGAGGTGCTGGACGCCGCCGCTCGCCAGTTGGAGGAGCGGGGCTACTGAACTCCGGGGTCGGGACGTGCCCCCTCACCCTGGCCCTTCGACGCTCCTCAGGTCTCGGCGCCGCCGTAGTCCCCGCTGAAATCCGAGCCGCCGCTGCGCCGGCGCCGGGCACGGCCGGCCTGGAACGCATCGCCACCGCCTGCGTCCCCAGATGATCCCTCGTAGCTGCGATCTTCCCAGCCGCGGGATCCGGAGCCCCGTTCGCCTCCGCCGTAGCCACCGCCGTAGCCACCACCTTCGCCACCACGGGAGTAACCGCCCCCACCGCCGCCGCCATAGCCACCGCCTTCGCCACCACGGGAGTAACCGCCGCCGCCGCCATAGCCACCGCGGCGGGGGGCACCCCCGCCACCACCCCCACCACCCCCGGCACGGGGTTCGGCTTTGTTGATGCGCAGGGGACGGCCCATGAGCTCAGCGCCCTGGAGGCCATCAATGGCCCGGTTTTCCGCCTCGGGATCGGTCATTTCCACAAAGGCGAAGCCCCGCTTGCGGCCGGTGTCCCGCTCAAGAGGGAGGGAACAATTCGCTACGTCGCCGTAGGGGGCGAAGAGCTCCATGACGTCTTCCTGCTCAGCGCGGAAGGGGAGATTGCCAACAAAAATGCTCACTGAACCGAAGGGAGGGATCCAACCCGGGAGACCCGAGGGGCGCGAGGGCGCCAACAACCAGCCAAGGTTAGACCCGCATCCTTGGATTAGTCGGGGATGTCAGCAGATGATTCAGAAGCGATTCGCAGCCGCCGTTGGACGCGTTCCAGCTGCTGCGCCACCTGGGCGAAGCCCGTGCCCCCTTCGCTGCGTCGCGCCGCCACCACTTGGCGCGGGGTGATGGCGGCGTAAATGTCGGCCTCGAAGGCTGGATGCAACTGTTGCCAACGCTCCAGGGGGAGATCCCGCAGCAGCATGCCGTCGGCCAGGCAGCCTTTCACCAGTCCGCCCACGAGCTGATAGGCCTCACGGAACGGCACCCCCCGGGCCACGAGGTAGTCGGCCACATCGGTGGCATTGGAAAAATCGTTCGCCACGGCCTGTTCCAATCGCTCCGGCCGGAACTCCAGCCCCTCCTCTAGCAGGATCGCCATCGCCTCAAGGCTGTCGAGGCAGGTACGCACGCCATCGAACAGGGCTTCCTTGTCTTCCTGAAAGTCTTTGTTGTAAGCAAGGGGTAGTCCCTTGATCATCGTCAGCAACCCCATGAGGTGGCCAAACACCCGGCCGCTTTTGCCCCGCACCAGCTCGGGCACATCGGGGTTCTTTTTCTGGGGCATCAGGCTGCTTCCCGTGGCGCAGCGATCGGTGAGGCTGACGAAGGCAAACTCCTCGCTGGCCCAGAGAATTACCTCCTCCGAGAGGCGGCTGAGGTGAACCATCACCAGGCTGGCCGCCGCCATGAATTCCACGGTGAAGTCCCTGTCGCTGACCGCATCCAGGCTGTTGGCGTAGATCGCTTCGAAGCCCAGTTCGGCCGCCGTCTGGCGTCGGTCGATGGGCACCGGGGTCCCCGCCAGGGCCGCGGCGCCCAGGGGACAGATGTTGACGCGGTGGCGTAGGTCGGCCAGCCGGGAGCGGTCCCGCTCGGCCATTTCGATGTAGGCCAGCAGGTGGTGGGCCAGGCAGAGCGGCTGGGCCCGCTGCAGATGGGTGTAGCCGGGGCAGAGGGTGTCGGCATGGCGCTCGGCCTGGGCCAGCAAGGCCCGTTCGAAACGGAGCAGGGCGGCATCGATCTGGTCGAGGTGCCGCCGCAGCCAGAGCCGCAGGTCCGTGCCCACCTGGTCATTGCGGGAGCGGCCGGTGTGCAGTTTTTTGCCGAGCGGCCCCAGCAGGTCAATCAGGCGCCGCTCGACGGCGAAGTGCACATCCTCGGCCTCCAGGCCCGGATTGAAGTCACCGGCGGCGGCCTCGGCGCGGATCCGCTCGAGGCCCGCGATCAGCTGGTCCGCCTCGCCCGGGGCGAGCACACCGCACTGTCCCAGCATGCGGGCGTGGGCGATTGAGCCGTCGAGATCCTCCTGCAGCAGCTCCAGATCGAAGCCGATCGAGGCGTTGAAGCGTTCGATCGCCGGATGCAGACCCTGCTCGAAACGATCGCTCCAGCCGGAGGCGGAGCCCCCGCTCACGCCCGGCTTCGGGGGGGTCCGATCAGCTGCCATGCGGAGGGTTGCGCGACCCTCCAGCTTGGCAGGCAAGCCGGCAGGCGGTGCTGACCGGGCCTCAGCGCATGGGCAGGGGGGGCAGCATCACCTCGTCGCGCACTTTTAACACCACCATTGAGGCGTCATCGTCCAGGTGCCGATCGGCGCCCACAAAACGGTCCAGGCGATCGAACAGCTGATCCAGGATGCCCTGGGCTCCGCTTCCGGAGCGGCAGGCGCCCTGGAACACCCGCATCAACCGCTCTTCGTCGAAGCGCTCACCGCTGAAGCCGGCAGCCTCCGAGACGCCGTCGGTGTAATAGAGCAGTCCATCGCCGGGATCCAGCACCACCTCGCCACGGCCGTAATGCGCTTCGCTCTGCAGGCCGATCAGCAGCCCGGGGGCGTCCAGCCGTTCCACCCGCCCGTGCTGGCGACGCCAGATCAGGGGCGGATTGTGGGCGGCATTGGCAAAGCGCAACAGTCGGGTGACTGGGTCGTAGTCGGAATAAAAGAGGGTCACGAAACGGTGGGAATGGGCCAGGTCCTCCTGGGCCAACTGGTTGAGGTCGTGGAGGATCTGGTCGGGCGGCAGACCACTGAGCACTTCGGCGCGCAGCATGCCGCGCAGCAAGGTCATCAACAGCCCGGCTGGGACCCCCTTCCCCATCACATCGCCCATCACAAGGGCCCAGCGCCCGTGTTCCCGCTCCCGCCCCAGGGCCTGGGGACGGGTGGGGATGAAGTCGTAGTAGTCCCCCCCCACCTGGTACGCGGGCCGGCAGCGCGCCGCCAGCTCCACCCCTTCGATCACCGGGCAGTGATCCGGAAGCAGCTGGGCTTGGATTTCGGCCCCAATGCTGAGTTGGCGGTCCAGCCGTTCATGGCGACGCATGTCCTGTTGCAGCAGCTCGTTCTCCAGGGCGACCCCGGTGAGATCGGCCACCAGCTGCAGGTGGCGACGGTGCACTTCGCTCCAGCCGTAGCCCCGGCGGGCACTGAACACATACAAGCGGCCCCTGGGGCCGCCGCGGGCCACCACCGACGTCCTGAACACCTCGGCCCCCCCAAGCAGGCGCAGAATCAGCGGATCCAACAGGGCCGCCACCGCGTCGTCGCCGGACTGGGCCTGGAGCTGGCTGTCGCTCAGGCTGGCCACCTGGCGCAACACCTCCGCACAGCGTTCCGCAGGGGACGCCTGCAGTTGCTCCCTCCAGAGGCGACCATCGGGGTGAAACACCACCAGCAGAGCACCCTCGGCCTCCATCAGCCGCGCGGCCACCACCGGCACCAGCTCAAGAAAACGGCTCAGGTTGGTGAAACTGCGCAGGGCAAAGGCCAGGGAGGCCAGCAGTTCCTGGTTGCGCCGCTGTTCGTGGTTGAGGCTGTCCAGCAGCTGCCGCACGGAGGCCCCCGCCGAAAGCAGCTCGCCTGAGTGGGGCAGAGGGGATGCGGCGGCACCGTTCAGCGGTGGGGCGGTAGCCGGGCCCGGGGTGCGGTGGGGCGGCAGGCTGCCCAAGGAGCGGCCGCAAGGGACTCGAAAGGTAGCAGTGTTTCCTCGCTTTGTTGACTTGGCTCGCTGTGGTGTCCTGCCTACCCTGAGGCGGCGGCAGCTTGGCTTCCATGGCGTTCTCTCCCGCAGCGGCCGAGGTGGTGCTGGTGGCCCTGGCCCATGGGACGTCCATGCTGTTGGAAGCACTTTCGGTGCTCACGGTGCTCGGTGGCCTGCTGGCGATCAGCCGCGATGCCCTGCCCCGGCTGGGGCGGAGCATGCCTCTGCGGCCCTCCAACCGGGCTCGCCTCACCTTCGGCAGTTGGCTGGCCCTGGCGCTGGAGTTCCAGCTCGGCGCCGACATCGTGGCGACCACGGTGAGCCCCTCCCCGTCCCACCTGATCCAACTGGGGGTGGTGGCCCTGATCCGAACCTTCCTCAATCTGTTTCTGAGCCGGGAAATCGAGGTGGAACGGCGCCAGGAGGAGGACCAGGCGCTGGTGCGGGAACGGGCCTACCGGAGGGACGAGCCATGACGATGGCCATGGGGGCCCCCCGCCCGCCGGGGCGTCCCCCCGCCCGCGACATGGTGTGGATTCCGCCCGGGGGCTTCCAGATGGGCTCCGATCACCACTACCCCGAGGAGGCTCCGGCCCACCGGGTGCTGGTGGAGGGGTTCTGGATCGACCGCACCGCGGTGACCAATGCCCAGTTCCTGAAGTTCGTGAAGGCCACGGGCCATGTCACCCAGGCTGAACGGCCCGCCGATCCCAGCGCTTACCCCGACGCCCGTCCCGATCTCCTGCAGCCGGCCTCGATCGTGTTCGTGCCCCCCCCGCGGCCCATCGGGCGCGGCGATCCTTACCAGTGGTGGCACTACGTGGCCGGGGCGGACTGGCGCCATCCTGAGGGGCCTGGCAGTTCGATCAAGGGGCGGGAGCATCATCCGGTGGTGCACCTGGCCCACGCCGATGCCCAGGCCTACGCCAACTGGATTGGCAAGAGCCTGCCCAGTGAGGCGGAGTGGGAACGGGCGGCCAAGGGGGGCCTGGAGGGGGTGGAGTTCGCCTGGGGCGCTGAGCTCCACCCCGGCGGCCGCCAGCTCGCCAACACCTGGCAGGGTGAGTTCCCCCATCACAACACCCGTGCCGACGGCTGGGAGCGCACCGCACCGGTGGGCTGTTATCCCGCCAATGGTTATGGCTTGCTCGACATGATCGGCAACGTGTGGGAATGGACCGATGACTGGTACCAGGACCACCGGACCAGGCTGGCGGCGGTGGCTCAGGCGGCCCCCTTCAGTTCCTCGGACGGGGCTGGCTCGACGAGCGGCGAGGCGCAGGGCTGTTGTGGCGCCCTACAAAACCCCCGTGGTGCCGCTGATGCCGCCGCCAGCATCGATCTCACCTCGCAGCACGGCAGCATTCCCCGCAAGGTGGTGAAGGGGGGATCCTTCCTCTGCGCCCCCAGCTACTGCCGCCGCTACCGGCCGGCGGCGCGGATGGCCCAGGGGATCGACACGTCCACCTGCCACCTGGGTTTCCGCTGCATCGTGCGGCCGCTGGTGGGCTGAACGACTACGTCGTGCCCCCATATCCGAGGCGTTCCAGCTGGGAGGTCTCCTTGGACCGCCGCATCAAGCGGGATGGGCTTTCGCCATAGTGGGCTAGAAAATCCCGACTGAACGAGGACTGGGAGAGGTAGCCGCAGGCATGGGCGATCTCCCGGAGCCGTGGGCTGGAGCCGGGGTGCTCCAGCAGGGCTTTCGCCTTGGCCAGGCGTTGTTTGCGGAGCCATTGCATCGGCCCGCAACCGAAGCGCTGTTTGAAGGCATATTGCAGCGAGCGGCGGCTGTAACTGCTGCGCTGCTCCATGTCGGAAAGGCTGATCGGCTCGTGGAGATGACCCAATAGCCATTCCAGCAGATTTTGGTGAGGGAAGGGTTCGGAAGAAACTGGCGCTCCTTGGCTTGCCTCAAGAAGATCGGGCACCAAAAGCATCACGATCAACCGACGGATCAGGTCGTCGAGGCGGAGCATGGGGTTGATGCTCGCCCCCAGGGTCAGGCACTGCTCCGTATAGGCCAAGGTTTCCATCAGGAGGTTGTGCAGCCGATCACGGCGGGGATCGGCTCGCCGGCTCAGAATGGTGGGCCGCTCTAGGGCGCTACGCAGGGAAAGGGCATCAAAGCCGGGGCCACCGATGGCATGGGCCACCGGCACCAGGGTTTCGGGGGGGAAGCTGATAATCACCCCCGAACAGATGCTGCAGTGGACTTGGATGCGGGAGCGGGCCGCTGGAATGAACAAGCAGGAGGAGCGGAAGGCATAGGTTCGCTCCTCAATCGTGAAGGCATTGATGCCCGCCACATAGGGCAGCACCAGCTGGGCCTCGGACTTCTGTTCCACGTCGCCATGAATGGCGGAGCCCAAAGTGGCCAGCAGGGTGAGATCCCCGAGGCGAAGAATGCCGGATTGGTTGCTGAAGGGCTGGTCGCGTTCAGGATGATCCCAGCGGTTGACCTGGAAGGGAAGGAAGTTTCGGACCACCCCCCCGAAATCAAAGGGGTTGGTTGAGGCGAGGGAAGCGCCCGGGAGCTTGATTAACGGGGGGAGAGCCGTGCTTTCACCAAGCCCGGGGAGCATCGAATTTTGCTCGTGTGATTGTAAGGAATCCTAGTGATGGGATTGTACTTTGCCAAGCTGGTACCTAATTCGCGCAATGTTGGGCCAAAAACGCAGGGCGGAGTGGGCTGGGGGCCTGGGTTGTTCACAGGTCATGGGCGCAGGTCCAACTGCTGGCTACGGTTTGACATGAGCCCCTCCCCGCTCCGATGCCGCTGAACGAGTACAAGTCCGGTGCCGCCTTCCCCGGCGTGATCGGCCGCACTGCCGACGTCTCCACTCCCGCCTGGCCGCAGCCGAACCGGGCCAAGGAGGGGGCCCCAAACGTGTTGTTTCTTGTGCTCGACGACACGGGTTTCGGCCAGCTCGGTTGCTACGGCAGTCCGATCGCGACCCCCCACCTGGATGCCCTGGCGGCCGACGGCCTGCGTTTCAACAACATGCACACCACGGCGCTGTGTTCGCCGTCGCGTTCCTGCATGCTCAACGGCCGCAACCACCACTCCAACGGCCTGGCCTGCATCACCGAGGGGTCGATGGGGTTCCCCGGCTCCAACGGCATCATCCCGTTCGAGAACGGTTTCCTCTCGGAGATCCTGCTGCTGCATGGCTACAACACTTACGCCATCGGCAAGTGGCACCTCACCCCCGCTGAGCAAACCTCGGCGGCCGGTCCCTATGACCGCTGGCCCCTCGGGCGGGGTTTTGAGCGGTTCTACGGCTTCCTAGGTGGCGATACCCACCAGTACTACCCGGAGCTGGTGCAGGACAACAGCCAGGTGGAACCGCCGGCCACCCCCGAGGAGGGCTACCACCTCACCCCGGATCTGGTAGGCAAGGCCAAGGCGATGATCGCCGATTCGAAGCAGGTAGCGCCCAATAAGCCTTTCTTCATGTATTTCTGCACCGGCGCCATGCATGCGCCCCACCATGTGCCCAAGGAATGGGCCGACAAGTACAAGGGCAAGTTTGATGGCGGCTGGGATGCCTATCGCGAGCACACCTTCGCGCGCCAGAAGGAGCTGGGCATCATCCCGGCTGACACGGTGCTGTCCCGCCACGATCCGGACGTGCCCGATTGGAACGGCCTCTCCGCCGACGAGAAGCGTCTCTATGCCCGGATGATGGAGGTGTTCGCCGGTTTCCTGGAGCACACCGACCATTACATCGGCGAGCTGATTAACTTCCTCAAGGAGATTGGCGAATACGAGAACACCATGATCATGGTGATTTCCGACAACGGCGCCAGCTCAGAGGGTGGCCCCACTGGATCGGTGAACGAAGGCAAGTTCTTCAACAACGTGCCGGAGAATCTGGAGCAGAATCTGGCTGCCATTGATGACATCGGTGGCCCGAAGTACTTCAACCACTACCCCTGGGGCTGGACCCACGCCGGCAACACGCCGTTCCGGCGCTGGAAGCGCGAAACCTACCGAGGCGGCACCAGCGATCCCTTCATCCTGAGCTGGCCTCAGGGCATCGTCGCCCGTGGCGAGGTGCGCTCCCAGTACTGCCATGCGATCGACATGGTGCCCACGGTGCTCGAGGCCCTTGGCATCGAGGCGCCCACCGCCATCAAGGGAGTGACCCAAAGCCCGATCGAGGGCTTCTCCCTAGCCTCCAGCTTCGCCAATCCCGCTGCGCCCAGCCTCCATCTCACCCAGTATTTCGAGATGTTTGGCCACCGCTCCCTTTATCACGATGGTTGGCGGGCCGTTTGCCCTTGGCCCGGCACCTCGTTTGTGGAATCAGGTCGCCGCTTCGGCGATCCGATCAGCTACGACCAGCTGATTCAACTCGATGCCCACGGCTGGGAGCTCTACAACCTCACGGACGACTTCGCCGAAACCAATAACCTGGCCGAGGCGGAACGGGAGCGCCTGATCGCCATGATTGGTATGTGGTACGTGGAGGCCGGCAAGTACAACGTGCTGCCGATCGATAGCCGTGGCACCCAGCGCTTTGCCGTGGAGCGGCCCCAGATCGCGGCCGATCGGGAGCGCTATATTTATTACCCTGGTACCCAGATGGTGCCCGCCAATGCGGCCCCTCGGGTGTTGAACCGGCCCCATTCGATTTCGGTGGAGCTGGAGGTGCCTGAGGGGGGCGCCGAGGGGGTGTTGTTCAGCATGGGCGGCAACGACGGCGGCTTTGCCTTCTATGTGCAGAACGGCCTACTCACCTACGGCTACAACTACGTCGCAGAGCGGTTCTTCCACGTGCGCTCCAGCGGCCCGATCCCGGCAGGCCATCACATTGTGAGCGCCGAATTCACCCCCACCGGCGCCCCCGATATTGCCAACGGCAAGGGCACGCCGGCCAAGGTGGTGCTGTTTGTGGATGGTCAGCCTGTGGGCGAAGGGGACCTGCCGGTCACCATTCCCCTGAGCCTGGGACTGGCGGCCGGTGTGGCGGTGGGAGCCGATCCGGGTTCGCCGGCCCTGCCCGATTACAAGCCGCCGTTTGCCTACGCCGGTCGGATCAAACGGGCGCTGGTGGATGTGTCCGGCACTCCGGTGGATGACCTGAAGGAGCAGATGCGCCAGATCCTGGCGCGGCAGTAGGGCCCCGCCAGCGCCAGGAGGATGCAGCCCATGGTTCAGGGTTTGTCCACCACCCCGACAACGCCAACCCCGACCCGCCGGCCGCGGCCCCCCCAGGGGGGACCGGTGCGGTTGTCCAGCGTGCTGGGGACCGGATTGGGGGTGGCGGGGGCCTATCTGGTGGCGCGACACCTGCCGGCGTTACCCTCCACCTTCCTCACCGCCCTGCTCTTGGCGGGGGGATCCGTGCTCAGTGGTCGGGCCCTGGAGGCCTGGGCCTGGTGGGGGGTGCTGGGGGCGGGCTGCGGCTCCCTGCTGGGCAGCGCCATGGTGGTGGCGCAGAAGCTGCAGACCACGCAGCCCCACGAGGGCCTGGGGCTGCGATTGGCACTCTTGGCCTGCCTGATGGTGGCGGGCGCGATCGGTGGCGGCAGCCTGAGCCGCGATGCGGAGCGCGCCGATCGGCGGCGCCCCAAGGACACCCTGCGCTCCGCCAGTGGCCTCACCACCGGTATCTTCGCGATCCTGGTGACCGTGGCCTTCGTCCATTCCGGACTGGATGAGGCCCGCACCGTGTCCAGCCGGTTGAGCACCTCGCTCACAATCCTGGTGTTGTCCCTTTCAGGGCCGGGTTGGCTGGTGCACCTGCTCGGAACCGGCCGGTGGCGGCGCTAAGCAGGTGCACCAGGGAGGGTGGCAGGCTCAGGCGAGCAGCGGCTGACCCTGGCCGCCGTGGGCCTTGTCCTTGAACGGATCGGCGTGGTGGGGCAGCATCAGGGCCTCCTTGAAACTCATCTCACCGCGGCCGGCGATCAGGTCGCGGAAGGCCATGCGGGCGGCGGCGCCATCCACGACCCCCGCCGTGCTGCTCCCCCCGGAGGCCACGGCACCACCATTCACCAGGGCGTCCTGGCCAAACAGGGCGCCGACCACTGCCCCTGGACCAGCTGACGGCGCCAGGGCATCTCCACCGCCGGTGCTGGTGTCCAGCACGGTGATGGTCTTGCTGCTGGCGAGCCACTGGCTGTGGCTGGGATCGCCGAACACTTTGATCTGCAAGTTCTCGCTGCCCTCCGGGCGTTGATCGGCGGCCAGCTCAAAGCGCAGGGTGGCCCAGCCATCGCGGCCCACTGTGCGGCTTCCCATAAGCGACCCACGGCTCAGATCCTGCTGATTCACGTGCGCTCCCTCAACTTCGTAGTAAAGGCTGGTGCCCTTGGCGAGGTTGGTCTTGATCTGGACCAGCAGGGGGCTGCCCTCGCTCACCCAGCGGCTGGAGGTCTGAACCCGGACGTCCGCGGGCGCGCCAGCTTCGGGTATGGGGAGTCTTGTGCCAGGGGAGTCGAGGGAGGCTGCGGCCACGATCGGCGCGGCCACGGCGATGGGCGCAGCCCCAATCGGCACAGCCGCAATCGGAGCGGGCACTGGATTGGCTATCACCGTGGGGATCTCTTCCGAGGTCGGAGCCACCAGGGTGTCGATGACCGTCACCTGAAGGGGTGAGGACTGATCACTGGGCAGCTCCGGTAAGGGCGCAATCTCCGCAGCATTGGTGATGCTGGAGATCGCACTGAACACATAGGAGCCGAGGGCAAGATCCGGCGAGGTGTACTGGAACTGGCCGGGTTGGAGTTCTTCGGCTTGGCCCACCTCCGTCCCGTCGCGCAGCACGGTCACCGTGGTACCGGGATCGGCCAAGAGGCTCAGGGTGGGGGAGGCGTCGTCCGTGGGGCCTTCGGCCAAACCGCCTGCGGCGGTGAGAAACCCTTCAATGGACGGCGGCGCCGGTGCTGCCACCCCCAGATCCGCATAGGTGACCGACTCGAGGTTTTCTTGGTTGATGGCCTGACCCGCTGGAATGCGGGCGATCGGCATCACCTTGAAGATCAGATCCGAATTGGCTGGAATGCCAGAGCGGGCGGTGCTGCCATAGGCCAAGGCGGCGGGGATCCGGATCTCGGCGATTTCTCCCAGGGTGAGCTTGGGAAAAGCCTGGTCCCAGCCTTGAATCACCTGGCCGGCGCCCAGGGTGAACTCAAAAGATTGCCGGCCAGTGACGGGGGTGAAGGTGGTGAAGTCGTAGTTGCCGTCGAAGCGGCTGCCGTTCGAGGCCAGGGTGCCTTCGTAGTAGGCCAGGACCCGATCGCCAGCCTGGAGGGCGGGACCGGAGGAGGGCCGCAGGACAATGGTTTCGAGTGAGATGAGAGCCACGCTTAATGGAGCCAAAGGGACCGTTAAGGTCATCGTGCCAGATGATCCCTGGTCTTGGTGGTGGGGATGGCCTGATTGGCCCCCGACCTAGGACGCCAGCAGCGCTTCCACAAATTCAAAACTGTTGAAGGGCCGCAGATCGCGGATGCCTTCCCCGGCCCCCACAAATCGGATCGGCAGGCCGGCCTCGGAGGCCACGGCCAGGGCCACCCCGCCGCGGGCGCTGCCATCCAGCTTGGTCAGCACCACGCCGGTGAGGCCGGCGGCCTTGGCAAAGGCCATGGCCTGGCGCAGGCCGTTCTGCCCCTGGCTGGCATCCAGCACCAACAGGGATTGGACCGCCGCCTCCGGGGCCAGCCGATCGATGATCCGCCGCACCTTGCTCAGTTCCTCCATCAGGTTGTGTTTGGTCTGCAGTCGGCCGGCGGTGTCCACCAACACCAGTTCCGTGCCCTTGGCCTGGGCGGCACCGATGGCGTCAAACACAACGGCGGCCGGGTCCGCATTGGCTGTGGGGTTGGCGACTACCGGCACACCGCTGCGCTCCCCCCAGACGCTCACCTGTTGGACGGCGGCGGCTCGGAAGGTGTCCGCCGCGGCGATCAGGCAGCTATAGCCGCTGCGCACCGCCAGATTGGCCAGTTTGCCCAGGGTGGTGGTCTTGCCCACGCCGTTCACCCCCACCAGCAGCCACACGTTCAGCCGCTGGCGTTCGGGGGCCAGCAGGGGCTGCCCACTGGCTTCGATCGGCGCCTCCAACAGGTCCCGCAGTTGCTGTTTCAAAAACCGCAGGCCCTCAGCGGGTTCCACCACCTCCTCATTGAGACGCTGCCGCAGGGCGGCCAACACCTGGTCGGTGGCCTGGACGCCCACATCGGCCCGCAGCAGGGTGGTTTCCAGGTCGTCCAGAATCTCCGGCGTAAGCGGATCGTCCCCGAGCCGCTCCAGCAGCTGGGTGACGAAGCCCTTGCGGGTCTTCTCGAGCCCCCGGCGGAGGCGTCCGAGCCAGTCGATTTCCTCCAGGGACACCTGATCGAGCTGGCGCCCCTGGGCCGCCAGCACCTCCGCCGACCAAGTGAACGTGGCATCAAAGGCCCCCAGGCGGGCTTCGGCCTCGTCGTTGTCTTCCCTGGCCTGGCGGGGGGGCGGAGCCAGGGGGGCGACTGCCGCTTCTGGGGTGGGGGCCGGTTGGCTGGCCGCTGCCGCTGACGCCAGGTCTTGCAAGCGCTGTTGCCGCTGGGCAACGGCCTGTTCCAGCAGCGTTAGCGGGGGGGGCTCGCCGCCCGCGGCGGCAGGCACCTCCGGAACGGGCGGTGGCGGTGCCGGGGCGGGGCTCCCGGCCCGGGCGTTCTCCTGTTGGGCTTTGAGGCGGGCATAGGCCTCCCGGGCCCAGGCCAGGGAGGCCTCATCCACCCCAGCGCTGGCCGTGGCGGCGGCGGGGCTTGCGGCGGGGGGGCTGGCGGCGCCTTCGGGCTCCGGGCTCTCGTCGGGCTCCGGGCTGGCGTCCGTGGAGGCCCCGGGTGGCAGCGGGGGCTCCCCCACCGGCTCGGGCTCAGGGGCTGGCGACGGATCGGACGTCGCGCCGCGTTTGAACCAATCGAACACCATCGTGATCTGCCCTCCGCTGCGTTAGGTCCGTGCGGTGGTGAAGCGCCGCAGGACACCGTTGATCATGCGCCGGCCCTGCTCGTCGCTATAGCGATTGGCCAGCTCCACCGCTTCGTTGCAGGTCACCGCCGCAGGGGTGCCGAAGGACTCCAGGTCGACCACGGCCAGGCGCAGGATGTCGCGGTCGATGCGCGGCAGGCGGCCGAGGCGCCAGCCCTCCATCACCCCATCCAGGCGACGGTCGATCGACTCCCTGTCCTCCAGGACGGCCCTAGCCCGATCGAGCGCGCCCCGGCGGACGGCCTCGGTGTCGGCCAGCAGCAACAGGCGGGGCAGCTCCAGGCTGGCCGACAGGCGGTTGAGGGCCTGCTCGGCCAGGCCCAGTCCGGACTGCAGGTGCTGGCGTACCCGGGGCAACTGCAGTTCGCCCCCCTCCTGCAGTTCACTGTCGAGTAGTTGCTGCTGGGCCTGTTCCAAGGCCTCGGCGGAGAGGTCCAGGGCCTCCCGCACATGCTGGCTGAGGCTGGCCAGGGCCTGGTGCAGCAAGCCGTCCAGGGAGCTGGCGGCAACGGGGTCGGAGCCGCCGCGATCGCTGGTTTGCCCCAGGATCAGCAGGGCCAGTTCACGGGAAAGGGTGCGACTCTGCATCAGGAGAGCTGGGGGGCCCGCAGCTGGGCGAGCAGGCTTGAGAAGCTGCGGCTGGTCTGGGAAGCCCGCTCGTCGTCGGGGCTGACGATGCCGGCGGAAATGATGGTGCGGAACGCATCCTCCACGCTGAGATCCAGATCGCGGACGGCCCGTTCCGGCACCACCGCATACCACCCGGTGGTGGGGTTGGGGGCGGTGGGAATGAACACGCTCAGCATCGTGTCTGAAAAACCCGCCTGGATTGAGGCACCGATCACTCCAGTGACGAAGCCCACCGCAAACAGACCCTCTCGGGGGTATTCCACCAACACCACCCGCCGGAAGCGACTGGAATTGTCGCGCAGGAAGGTTTCCAGGAGTTGTTTAAGGGTCTTGTAGACCGACCCCGCCAAGGGAATGCGGAGCAAGGTGCCCTCACCGAACTCCAGCAGCCAGCGCCCAACAATATTGCGTGCCATCAGGCCGATCAGCAGGATGCCCAGCAAGGGCACCATGAGGCCCACTCCCACATTGATCAGCTCCTGGAGAAGCGGATTCAGGGTGTTGAAGGGGTTGAACTGTTTCGGGATCGAGGTGAGCAGCGCCAGAACGAAGCGGCTCAGGGTGGTGGCCAGCCAGATGGTGGTGGCCAGCGGAATCACCACCAGAAGGCCGGCGATCAGATCGTTCTTGAGATCCTGCTGGAGGCGGTCACCCAGCGGCTGCTGATCAGGTCGGGGGCTGGAGGGAACCAAGGGCCAGGGTCCTGGTGCGAACACCAACGCTAACCATCCATGGGCAAGCGTTTAGAGAACGCTGCCCAGGCAGAGGATCGTGAAGGCGATGATCAGGACGATCGCGCCGCCAGTTCCGCCAAAGCGGCGCTGGTTCAAGCTGACCTGGGCGGTCTGCACCGACTGCTTGTACTGCTGTTCCAGTTGCTCCAGCTGGCGGTCCACAAAGGCCCTGGCCGCCTGGGTTTTCTGGGCGACGGAGGCACTGGCGGGCACCTGGCCCGAGGCCTCGGCCTGCTTGATCAGTTGCTGCAGCAGCGCCGGATCCTTGCTCTGCTGACGGGCCATTTCCAATTGACCCTTCTTGGAGGCCATCTGTTGGTCGGTCTGCTGTTGCATCAGGTTGTCTCCCCCGAAGGCCACCGGAAGAGAGGCGGTGAGCACCACCGCGAGCAGGCCGCTGATGACGCAAACGGCCCAGAGCACCGGCGTGCGGTTCTCGGAATCATCCTCCAGGCGCGAGGAGAGGTACATCAACACCAGACCCACCAGCGCCATGGGCGATTGATTGACCAGTCGCTCCACCACAAGTTGTCGGAAGGCCTCCTCGCCCCAGTCGTTCAGCACCAGCACCCCGGCTAGTTGCAGGCCCAGCAGCACAACCAGGGTGATGCCCATCCAGCGAAGCAGGGGACTGAATCGGGCAGCGGAGGAAACCACGAAGATTGGATAGAACTGGGGGGGACTTTACTGACCGTCCGTGACACCATCCGCCGCTGCCTTGGCGGGCGAGCTCCGTCGGCAGGCCCAGCACCTCGGATTTGATCCGGTGGGCCTGGCCTCCGCCAGCCCCTCGGAGAGGTTGCGGCTGCGGAGCGCCAGCCTCGAGCGCTGGCTGGCGGCAGGCCATCAGGCCTCGATGGCCTGGATGGCGGATCCGCGGCGCCGCGCCATTGATGCCCTGCTGCCGGGGGTGCGCACCGTGGTGGCCGTGGGTCTCAGTTATCACGTCAACGCAAGCCCTACCCCAAGCAGCCTGAAAGTGGCCCGCTACGGCTGGGGGCGGGACTACCACCGGGTTCTGGATGGCCGGCTGCGGCAGCTGGGGCGCTGGTTGGAAGCCCGTGCCCCGGGCTGCCGGTGGCGGGCCTGTGTGGATTCTGCGCCCTTGATGGAGAAGGCCTGGGCGGAGCAGGCCGGCCTGGGGTGGATCGGCAAGAACGGCAACCTGATCCATCGGCGGCGGGGCTCCTGGTTGCTGCTGGGGCACCTGCTCACCACCCTGGAGCTGCCTCCCGATCCGCCGGCCGAACCCCTCTGTGGTGCCTGCAGTCGTTGCCTCGACGCCTGCCCCACCGCCGCTATCACGGAGCCTTTTGTGGTGGACGCCCGCCGTTGCATCGCCTTCCACACGATCGAAAACCGCGATCCCCAGCTGCCTGAGGCGATCGCGACGTACCTGCAGGGCTGGGTAGCCGGCTGTGACATCTGTCAGCAGGTGTGCCCTTGGAATGCCCAGACCCTGGAGGCCAGCACGGATCCGGATCTCCAGCCCCGTCCCTGGGTGTTGGATCTGCAACCGGACGAGGCCCTGGGCTGGAGCGACGCGGATTGGGACGAACGGCTGAGGGCGTCGGCCTTGCGGCGGATCAAACCCTGGATGTGGCGCCGTAACTTGCGCGCCGCCATGGGACAGGCTCGCATTGATCCCTAGGCTAGGGAGAATCCGTGGGACATCTGTGGGCCGGTGCCGGTGGCAATCGCTGTTCTCCTTCGTGCTGGCCCTGCCACTCGCAGGTTCCCTGGGGGCAGCTCTGTTGATCGGTGAGGCCCGGCCCGCCCGTGCCCTGGTTCCCTACGTCTACCTGCCCAAAAACGAAGAGCTCGAGGGGGCCGGGATGGGCATTGCCCAGGCGGCGGCCCGCCTGTTGCGTCTCGGCCAGGCGGAGGATGCGGCCCGGCTGGCGGAACTGACCGTGCGCCTGCTGCCGAGCGATCCCCGCGGCTGGGTGCTGCTGGCGGAAGCCCAATTGCGCAGCAACCGGATCCCCGAGGCCATCGAGGCCCTGAACCGGGCCAAGAAACTCGATCCGAACAATGCGGGCATCTGGTTCGCCGAGGGTTCCCTGGCCCTCCGCAACGGCAAGCCCGCCCAAGCCCTGGGCCTGTTGCGTCGGGGATTGCAGCTGGATGGCAAGAACGCCGGCGCCTATTTCGATCTCGGCAACGCCCAACTCCTCACCAACGAGCCAGTGGCCGCCCTCGCCTCGTTTGAACGGGCGGCGGCCCTGCGACGGGACTTCTGGGAGGCGGTGAACAACCAGGGACTGGTGCTGTTTGAAAGCGGTCAGGTGCCAGAGGCGATCACCCGTTGGCGCAAGGTGCTCAAGCTCAAGCCCGGGGCGGCGGAAACCGGCCTGGCCTTGGCTGCGGCGCTGCAGAAGCAGGGCCCTTCCCAGCTCGCCGAAGCCCTCAAGTTGGCGGAGGCCTCCCTGGCCAGCGAACCCAATTACGTGCAGGAGAGCTATCAAAAAGAACAGCTCTGGGGGGTCCGGCTGCGGGGGGCGACCAAAGAGCTGCTGGCGCGCCCCGCGCTGAAGGCGGCGGTGGAACGGGCCATGGCCAATGCTGGCCCCGGCAGTGAAGCCCAGGAGTGATCTTTCGCCACGCTCTGTAGGCTGAGCGCCCCCCGCCGTACGAGCGCAGATCCGGATGGCCGACGAGCGCGTCCAACCGATCGCCCTGCATCAGGAGATGCAGCGCTCCTACCTCGAGTACGCCATGAGCGTGATCGTGGGTCGGGCCCTGCCGGACGTGCGCGATGGCCTCAAGCCCGTCCAGCGGCGGATCCTGTTCGCGATGCACGAGCTGGGGCTCACGCCGGATCGCCCCTACCGCAAGTGCGCCCGGGTGGTGGGCGATGTGCTCGGCAAGTACCACCCCCACGGCGACCAGGCGGTGTATGACGCCCTGGTGCGCCTTGTCCAGACCTTCGCCAGCCGCCACCCCTTGCTGGATGGCCATGGCAATTTCGGGTCGGTCGATGACGACCCGCCGGCGGCGATGCGGTACACCGAAACCCGCCTGGCCCCGATCGCCAACGAGGGTCTGCTGGATGAGATCGGCAATGACACGGTTGATTTTGCCTCCAATTTCGATGGCTCCCAACAGGAGCCCACGGTGCTGCCGGCCCAGCTGCCCTTCCTGCTCCTGAATGGCTGCTCCGGCATCGCCGTGGGCATGGCCACCAGCATTCCGCCCCACAATCTGGCGGAGGTGGTGGACGCCTTGATCGCCCTGATCCGCAAGCCGGACCTCAGCGACGAGGCCTTGCTGGAGCTGGTGCCAGGGCCGGACTTTCCCACCGGCGGCGAAGTGTTGGTGGGCAGTGGCCTCCGCGACACCTACCTCACCGGCCGTGGCAGCATTCCAATGCGCGGTGTGGCCCATATCGAGGAGGTGCAGCCGGGCAAGGGGCGCCATCGTCGTGGTGCCGTGGTGATCACCGAGCTGCCCTATCAACTGAGCAAGGCGGGCTGGATCGAGAAGCTGGCCGAGCAGGTGAACGACGGCAAGATCGGCGGTATCGCCGACATTCGAGATGAGAGTGATCGCGATGGCATGCGGGTGGTGGTGGAGGTTCGCCGGGATGCCAATGCCGAAACCGTGCTGGCCGAACTGCAGCGCCGCACAGCCTTGCAGAGCAACTTCGGGGCCATCCTCCTGGCCCTGGTGAACGGTCAGCCGGTCCAGCTCACCCTGCGGCGCATGCTGGAAGAGTTCCTGAACTATCGGGAACTGACCCTGATCCGCCGCACCAGCCATGCCCTGCGTCGCTGCGAAGACCGGCTCGAGGTGGTGGAGGGACTGATCCGTGCCCTGGATGACCTCCGCCAAGTGATCGACATGATCACCGCTGCTCCGGATGCGGGCACCGCCAAGGCCAGCCTGCAGGTGCATCTCGACCTCACCGATCGCCAGGCCGATGCGGTCCTGGCGATGCCCCTGCGGCGACTCACGGGCCTGGAGCAGAAGAGCCTGCGCAAGGAAGCCGAGGATCTGGGCCAGGAACAGACCCGTTTGCGCCACCTGCTGGACGACCGCACCACCCTGCTGGCCGCCATGGTGACGGAATTCAAGGCCCTGAAGAAGCGCTATTCCACCCCCCGCCGCACCCGCCTCGTGGAAGGGGGGGATGCCCTGGTGGCCCAGCGGGCCGCGGCGGTGCGCCCCAACACCGAACTCCAGCGTCAGCAGGCCCTGGATGCCCTGGCCGGCGACAGTCGTCTGTTGATCCAGGCCGATGGCCAGGTGCGGATCGTCACGCCCCAGATGCTCGGCCGGCTCCATCTTGAGGAGGCCTCCGACCTGGGCGAGCAACCGCCACCGGCCCGGATCATCCTGCCCACCTCCACCCAGCCCGCCCTGTTGGCCTTCACCGCCGGCGGCCGGGTGGCCCTGCTGCGGTGGGAATTCGCCGGGCAGGGGCCCGGTCCCCTGGAGAAGTTTCTGCCGGACAGCCTCACCGGTGAGCGGGTGATTCAGGTGATGCCCCTGCCCCAGGGCCCTCACCACACTTTGGGGCTGCTCAGCACCGATGGGCGCTTCAAGCGCCTGCCGATCGAGGACTTCCTGGAGCTGTCCGGCCGGGCTGCCACGGTGCTGAAACTCAAGGATGGTGTGGAGCTGCAGCGGGTGGTGCTCTGCCAGGAGGAGCGCCAGCTGGTGGTGGCCAGCAGCACGGGACGCATGCTCCGGCTGGAGGTGAATGAGGCCAATCTGCCGGTGATGGGTCGGGCGGCCCAGGGCCCGATGTTGCTGCGGCTGTTGCCCGGCGAGACGGTGGTGGGGGCGGCCTGTGTCGACGACAGCGGCAGTGTGGTGCTGGCCAGCCGGCGGGGGCAACTGAAGCGCCTTGGTCTGGCGGGCCTGCGCCGTTGTCAGCGGGGGGCCATCGGGCAGATCGGCCTGCGCTTTCTGGACCGGAACGATGCCCTCGTGGATCTGCAGGGCGATGGGGCCCCCTTGCTGGCCGTGCGCTTGGAGGGTGGAGAGGGCCGCAGCCTGCGGCGGCGGCTGGACACCCTGCCCATCGAAGATCCCAGTGGGGCTGGGCTGGCGTTGGAGTTGAACCCCGGGGATGCCCTGCGCGAACTGGTCCCCTTACTGGGCAGCGGCGCCGGCGATTGATGCCAGGCCTGAGCCCCTCGTTTGCTTTCTGGTCTGGGCGAAGCGTCCTGCGCCGCCCTGGTCGTCGGTGTGGACGGCTGCTGGCCCTGGTCGCCGCCTTTGTGCTCCCCTTGGTGGTCCCCCTGGCGCAGGCCAGCGGGGCGACACCGATTCCCCTGGCGGATCCCCCGGGCCAGGAGCTGTTGCAACACAGTGGCGCCCGCGCCGACTACGGCCCGTTGGCCCAGGAGATGGTGACCCAGGCCAACCTGGCCTACTGCGGGGTGGCCAGCGCGGTGGTGGCCCTCAACAGCCTCAAGGTGCCGGCGCCGGCGGCGGAAGGCTACGGGCCCTATCACTTCTGGACCCAGACCAACCTGTTCGCCCCGGAGGCCGGGCCGCGGTCGTTGGATCCGGCGGTGGTGGCACGGCAGGGGATGACGCTGGCGGAGTTGGCGGGTCTGCTGGTCAGCCGAGGCCTCACGGTGCGGCGCTATCACGGCGACCAGTTGACTTTGGAACAATTCCGGACCCTGGCCCGCCGCAGCCTGGCCGATCCCCGCGACCGGCTGCTGGTGAATTACGACCGACGGGCCCTGGGCCAGGCCGGCGGCGGCCACATTTCCCCCCTCGCCGCCTATGACGCCCGCAGCGACCAGCTGCTGATTCTGGATGTGGCCCGCTATCGCTACCCGGCGGTGTGGGTGTCCTCCGAGGCGCTCTGGCGGGGGATGCGCCAGCTGGACCGCAGCTCCGGCCGCAGCCGTGGCCTGGTGATCGTGGCCGTGCCGGGGCTGGAGCGATGAGCCGGGTGCTGGTGGTCAGTACGCCGATGGGGGTGCTGGGCAGCGGTGGCGGTGGCGGCGTTGAGCTCACGGCCACGGCGATTGTGGCTGGCCTGTTGGGGCGCGGCCACGGGGTCACGGTGCTGGCCGGGGAGGGCTCGGGGCTGCCCGCCAGCTGCGCCGGCGCCCGGCTGGAAACCCAGCCCGGGGTGGACCAGCCCAGCTGGCAGCACCTCGATGCGGCGGCACCGATCACCATCCCCCTCAATGCCCGGTTGCCCAGGTTCTGGCAGTGGGCCCTAGCCCAGCAGGATCAGTTCGATGTGATCCTCAACCTCGGCTACGACTGGCTGCCGTTCTGGCTCACGCCCCATTTCGCCACGCCGCTCTGCCACTTGGTGAGCATGGGTTCGGTGGCAACGGTGATGGATGGGGCCATCGCAGCGGTGGGCCAGCTCCACCCGGAGCGTCTGGCCTTCCATACCCGCAGCCAGGCCGCCGAGTTCCCCTTGGCTGGAGCGCCGATCGTGCTGGGCAATGGTCTCGATCTCAGCCGCTACCACTTTCGTCCGGAGGCCGAGGCGGTGCTGGGTTGGGCCGGACGGATCGCTCCGGAAAAGGGCCTGGAGGATGGGGCTCAGGTGGCGGCGCGGCTGGGATGGCCGCTGCGGGTGTGGGGCCTGCGTCAGGACGAGGCCTACGCGGCGGCCGTGGCGGCGGCGGTGCCGGCGGGGGTAATCGATTGGCGCGGCTTCCTGCCCACCGAGGACCTGCAACGGGAGCTGGGGGCCTGCCAGGTGTTCCTCAACACGCCGAAATGGAACGAGGCCTTTGGCAACGTGGTGGTGGAAGCGATGGCCTGTGGCGTGCCGGTGGCCACCTATGCCCGCGGCGGGCCTGGGGAACTGGTGATTGAAGCGACCAATGGCGCCCTGGCGGAGCCGGATAACCTCGACGCCCTCACGGCCGCCGTCGGTCGGGCTGCCGGCGTGGAGCGGGCGGGCTGCCGGCGCTGGGTGGAAATGCACCATGGCCAGGCGGCCTTCGCGGAACGGTTGGAGGCCTGGCTGTTGCAAGTGCTCACGGCCTGAATGGGGTCAGAGGGATGGGGGGAGCGGCAGATAGGCGCGAGTGGTGATCAAATAGGGGTGAAAAACCTCTAGGAAATGGGTTTGAAGGGTGCGGAAGAACCTCTCTACCAACGCAGGATCATCGAAGTGAAAAGGATATTCACCCTTGAATCCTTTGAAGAAGTACCAGTTCAGCAGGGTGATTCCATCGGGTTGGAGCCGATCGGCAAAGTTGAGCAGTTGGCTGGCGGGATCGGGGAGATGTTCGAGGACATCCAGGCAGATGATCGTGTCGAATCGGGCCGGTAGGGCTCTCTCCCCAAGGTCACGGCAGCAGCGGAGCTTGTCGGCGAGGCCGAGCTGGTCCGCTCTCCAGCCCACGAAGGCGCAATTGTGGGGGTTGAGATCGATGCACCACACCCGCTCCACCGCTGGCAGGGCCGCAGCGGCGAGGGCATGGCTGCCGATGCCCCCGCCGAAATCGAGCACCTGGCCCCTGGCGAAGCGCTGCTGGAGGCGGAGGGTGTCAGCAATGTAGTTGCAGCTGCTGAGGTGCCAGGCGGCCAGCTCCAGCAGGTGGGCGCTCCCCACGGTGTTTTCGTAGAAGCTGGTGGCCTGGTCGGCGTGGAACTCGCCGGGGTGGAGGGCCGCCAGATCCGTGGTGCTGCGAGGTAGGAGCCGCTCCAGCTCGGCCAGGCTGAGCTGGAGAAAGGTCGCCAGCTGGGGGCGCAATCCGAAGCCGTCCGCCAGAAACTCCTCCACCGTCAGGGCGGTGGGGGGGGCCACGGTGACATCGGAGGCCGTCAAGGCGCAAACGCGTAGCCAATGACGTTAGTTCGACCGTTGGATCCGCCTCCGCCGGCTCAGCGGGTGGTCATGGCGATCGAGAGCAAACGGGCCTCGGGGCGGTCGGTGGGGATCCCTTTGTTGGGGCCTGGAACCATGCTTCCGGGGGGGAGGCGAAAGCGGAGCTGGGGTGGTTGCCGCGTGAAGGTGATGAACTCGCGCCCTTCCAGCTCGCTGCGTACGATTGATCGGACGGGGGCGTACACCTGCTCCAACTGGCGAATCGGCAGGCCCACGCGAATGCCCTCGGCCGTGGCGGGCTTGGGGCTGAAGGTTTCGATCCCCACGATCACCGCCGACCAGTGGATCGGAGCGGTCCGATCCCGTTCGTTGGCGTAGAGCTGCAGCAGGGTGTCCGGCCCGAGGGTCACGGCCACCAAGGCGATCCCCTCGCCATCGCTGCTGCGCTGGAAGCGTGCCCCAGGCCAGGCGTGGCGCGCCTGCTGCAGGGTCTGGCCGAGGCGGATCGGACCGATGCCCCGGCCCTGGATCAGCAGGGCCGGTGACGGCTGCGCTAAGGCTGGCCGCCCAGCGATGAGCGCCGCAATCAGCAGAAGCCGTTGGGGGGGGAAGCTTCTGGGTGACGCCATTGATTGACCTGGATGATTAGTTTCGCTTGGCTCGTGATCCGATTGCTCGTTTCAAGGCGATGGCGATCTTGCGGGACAGCGTATCGCTCAACGATGGATCTGCAGTGAGGGACCTCAAGTGAATGCCAAGGGGAACTTGATTAACGAAGCCTCCCTCCTAGGGCTGTGATCCATCGCACAGTACCTTGGGATCTTGATCATGGCTTGCCCAGGGTAGTGCTGTCATTCTGAAGTGATGGTTGTGATTCATTGGGTCGCAATTCTGTCTTGTCTGTCATTTCCATTGCCATTGTCATGGCCCTGATTTCCATTGTTGAGTTGCTGCGTGCTCCCCGGCTTTCTAAGGAACTTATTGATCGCAGTCCACCGCTGAAGCCCTACTCCAGGAGCTTCATTCAAGGTTACTTTCTCGGCGTTGCCAATGTGTCGTCTCGGATCGCCTTTTTTTCTTTGGTGCTTTCCCCCACCGCGAATGACAGTCGGAAAGAGAATGTGCTGCCCCTCTTCAATACGGGATCCGGTGCGGTTCCCTTGGCCACAATCCAGGGGGTCGATGGTCGTTTGCGCTTTGATTTTTCCCTCGATGCTCGGGAAACAGGGTTGCTGATTCTGATTCCCAATTTGCTCAGTATCGCCTTGCCTGACCCCTATGAATTACGTGGCTACACGGAGCTCTTCCTGAAGCCCGACACCACTGGGGAGGAACCACAAAGGGTGGAGGTGTTGACCGCCGCTGAGCATCGCTCCACTTACTTTGATATTAATTTGACGGCCGTTGGAGAGCTGGTCTCCTCCATTCCCCTGGCCCATGGCAACGCGCTGCACAGCGTGGAGATTCTTCGCCACTGGATAGGTGCCATCGCTACGCCTCGCCCCCGGCCCGCTTGCCCGTCAACGCCAGTCCGTTCGCCGAGCTGAAACACTGAGGGCACTCAGCCAGGGCCTTCCGGATCCATGGATGCTGATGCCAGCCCAATGGTGTTGATCCTGGGGGGGGGGCTGATCGGCCTGGCCCTGGCCCATGCCCTGGCCCGTCGGGGGCGTCCGGTGCGGGTGCTCAGCCGGCGCCGCAGCGAGGCGGCTGGTTTTGTGGCCGCCGGCATGTTGGCGCCCCATGCCGAGGGGCTGGACGGTGCCCTGCTCAGCCTGGGCCAGGCCTCCCTGGCCCGCACTCCCGGTTGGGTGGCCCAGATCGAGGCGGATAGCGGTCTGGCCTGTGGCCTGCGCCGCTGCGGGATTGTGGTGCCCTTCGCCACGGCCGAGGCACGGGACGCCTACCCAACGGCCGCCTGGGGGGAGACGCTGGATCGGGCCGGGCTGGAGCGGCAGGTGGACGGCATCGGCCCGGCCTGGCGGGCGGGCCTGCTCTTCCCCCAGGACGGCCAGATCGATAACCGCCGCCAGCTGATGCGCGCCCTGGAACGGGCCTGTGTGCAGCGGGGGGTGGCCTTCGAGGAGGGGTGCGAAGTGCAGGGGTTGTTGCGGGAGGGGACGGCCCCGGAGGCCCCGCTTCGCGGCGTGCGCCTGCGTCGCGCCGACGGCGACAGCCAGGACCTGGCCTGCAGGGAGGCGGTGCTGGCCTGTGGTGCCTGGAGTGCCCAGCTGCTGCCGGAGCTGCCGATCGCGCCGGTGAAGGGGCAGATGCTGTCGCTGCAGGGGCCGCGGCAGGCGTTGCAACGGGTGGTGTTCGGCCCTGGCACCTACCTGGTGCCCCGGGAGGATGGCCTGCTGGTGGTGGGCGCCACCAGCGAGCCGGAGGCGGGCTTTGGCGAGGGACTCACCCCCGCGGGGCAGCGCCAGCTCCAGGCCGGGCTGGCCGCCCTGCTGCCGGCGGCCGCCACCTGGCCCCCGATGGAGCGCTGGTGGGGCTTCCGCCCCTGCACGCCCGATGGGGGGCCGCTGCTCGGGGCGGGTCCGGTGCCTGGGCTTTGGCTGGCCACGGGCCATCACCGCAATGGCGTCCTGCTGGCGGCGATCACCGCCGAACTGCTGGCGGCCCGGATCGGGTCAGGCGGTGATGGTGATGGTCACGGGGGCCATGGGGCCGTCGATGGGGCGTTCGGGGAGGCGGAGCGCTTGCTAGGGGCCTTCCATTGGAGTCGGTTCGGAGCGCATGCCAGTGGGCCAAGGAACGGCTAATCCTGGGACCGCTTGGATAGGGGTGCTCAGCCTCGATGGCCGCCGCTAGGGGGCCGAGGCCCTTGCCGCCGCTGGACCCCGATCGGTCCTGACGGCGGCAACCCCTGCGCGGGGGACGATTCCGCTACTCCGCCATCAACCCTCGGTGCGCCACCCCTGATCGGCGGGGCTCCAGTCGCTCAGTTCCGAGGGCTGGAACCAGAGGCCGATCTCAAATTCGGCGGTTTCGGGGGCGTCGGAACCGTGGATCACATTGCGGCCGATGTTCACGGCGAGGTCACCGCGGATGGTGCCGGGCTCGGCCTCCAGGGGCTTGGTGGCGCCGATCAGTTTGCGGGCACTGGCGATCACGCCTTCCCCTTCCCACACCATCGCCACCACCGGGCCGCTGGTGATGAACTCCACCAGGCCGGCGAAGAAGGGGCGCTCGCGATGGACGCCGTAATGGTTTTCGGCCAGCTCGCGGCTGGGGGTGAGCTGCTTGAGCCCCACCAGCTTGAAGCCCTTGCGCTCGAAGCGCCCGAGGATTTCTCCCACCAGGCCGCGCTGCACCCCGTCGGGTTTGATGGCGATGAAGGAGCGTTCGGTGGCCATGGCGGGGGGTTGGGCGGATCGGCGCCATCGTCCGTGGCGGCGTGGCCGCTTGGCAAGTGAGGCCGCCCGACCACACCGGCCGCAGCGGTGGCTGGGGCCCCCTCGGCTTCCCTGACTAGATTCGTTAGGCAATGGATCCGCCGCTCCCCTGGGGCCCGATGGTGCTCGCCGAATCCCCCCTCCCGACGGACCCCCAATCCAGCGCTGTCTCCGACGGTTCCTGGACCGCCGCCGATGGCGCGGCTCTCTATGGACTGGATCGTTGGGGAGATCCCTATTTTTCCGTCAATGGCCGCGGCCACGTGATGGTGCAGCCCCGGGGTGAGCGGGGGGGGGCCCTCGATCTGGTGGAGCTGGTGCAGGAGCTGCAGGGGCGGGATCTCTCCCTGCCGCTCCTGATCCGCTTCGACGACATCCTGGAAGATCGGCTGGAGCGGCTCCATGCCGCGTTCGAGCGGGCGATCGCCCAATACAGCTATAGCGGCCGGTACCAGGGAGTGTTCCCGGTGAAGTGCAACCAGCAGCGCCATGTGGTGGAGCAGCTGGTGGAAACCGGCCGCCGCTGGCACTTTGGCCTGGAGGCGGGCAGCAAGGCGGAGCTGTTGATCGCCCTGTCCCTGATCGACGATCCGGAGGCCTTGCTGATCTGCAATGGCTACAAGGACCGCCGCTACATCGAGACGGCGATCCTGGCCCGTCGCCTGGGGCGGCAGCCGGTGGTGGTGATCGAGCAGGCCGAAGAGGTGGAGCGGATCATCGCCGCCAGCCAGGAGCTCGGCGCCGCGCCATTCATCGGCATCCGGGCCAAGCTTTCGGCCCGCAGTACCGGCCGCTGGGGCAGTTCCGTGGGAGAACGGGCCAAGTTCGGCCTCTCGATCCCGGATGTGCTGGCCACGGTGGAGGCCCTGCGCCAGGCGGGCCTGCTGGCCGATCTCCGCCTGCTGCACTTCCACATCGGCAGCCAAATCAATGACATCGCCGTGCTGAAGGATGCCCTCCAGGAGGCGGGGCAGGTGTATGTGGAGCTCACGCGCCTGGGGGCGCCGATGGGCTATCTCGATGTGGGCGGGGGGCTTGGCATCGACTACGACGGCAGCCGTACCGCCACCGCCGCCTCCACCAACTATTCCCTGCAGAACTACGCCAACGACGTGGTGGCCACGGTGCGGGAATGCTGCGAACCCCACGGCATCACCCCGCCCACGCTGGTGAGTGAAAGCGGCCGGGCGATCGCCAGCCACTTCAGCGTGCTGGTGTTCGACGTGCTTGGGGCAGGGGCCCTGCCCGGGGCGGTGCCGGAGCCGGGCGCCGAGGAGCCGCTGATTCTGCGCAATCTGCGCGACACCTACCGGAGCATCACCCCCCCCCCGACGCCTGATCAGGAGGGGGCGGAGGCGCGGGGCTTGGAGCGGCTTCAGGAAGCCTGGAACGACGCGCTCAAATTCAAGGATGATGCCCTTGCGGCTTTCCGTCTGGGCTACCTCAGCCTGCCGGATCGCGCCACCGCGGAACAGATCACCTGGGCCTGCTGCCAGGCAATCGCCGAGCGGTTGGCGGTGCTGCCGGTGGCAACTCCCGTCCCGGAGGAGTTGCGGGCCCTGCCGGCGGCCCTGGCCGGCACCTACTACGCCAATTTATCGGTGTTTCGCTCCGCTCCCGATACCTGGGCGATTGATCAGTTGTTTCCGGTGCTGCCGATCCATCGCTTGAACGAGCGCCCCCAGCGGCTGGGCTCCTTCGCCGATCTCACCTGCGACTCCGACGGCAAGATCGCCCGCTTCATCGATCGCGGCCAGGTCAAACCGCTGTTGGAACTCCACGCTCTGCGTCCAGCGGAGCCCTATTGGATCGGCCTGTTCCTGGGCGGTGCTTATCAGGAGGTAATGGGCAACTTGCATAACTTATTCGGCACCACCAATGCCGTGCACATCCGCCTGGCCGATGGCGGCGGCTATCTGGTGGACCACGTGGTGCGGGGCGACACCAACGCCGAGGTGCTGGAGGCGATGGAACACAACCCCGACCAGCTGTTGGAGCGCCTGCGCCTGGCCAGTGAGGCCGCCATCACTCGGGGCAGCCTCAAGATCCATGAGGCGCGCCGGTTGATGGCGCACCTGCGCACCAGCCTCGGCCAGACCACCTATCTCCAGGGCTGACCTCAACGGGCACAGAACCGGGCCAGCAGGCTGAGGCGATCGCTGGGGGGCGTGAGTTCGTTGGGATCAAAGGGCGGTGGGGTCGGGGCCGCCATGGCCCGCATCATGATCGGTGGGCGCATCTCGCCCCCGTCGAGTTGCACCTCCAGGGGGCGGAGCTGCCGCAGGCCAATGGCGGCGGCCACCTCGCTCGCCTGTCGTTGGGCGTCCTGATAGGCGGCCTCCAGCAGGGTACGGCGCACGCTGTTGTCGTCACGGGGATCGGCCACGGTGGTGACCGGCGCCAGGCGCACCCCCGGCAGGGCGCCCACGCTGCGGATCAGGGACTGCAGCCGTTGGGGCAGGACGCGGCCACTCACCTGCAGGTTGGCAACCACCGCATCGGCCCGGCCCGGGCGGTCCTGGCGGGTCCAGGTGGAGGGCGAACTCACCTGCAGCTCCCGCACCTCCAGGCTCTGCAGGGCCGTGCGCACCTGGGCCAGGCGGCCCTGGAGGCTGGCCAGGGCGGCGTCGCTGCTGGGGCCCTGGGCCTCCAGCCCCAGGGACAGGCCCAAGTCCCGGATCGGCCGCTTCTGTTCGGCCTGGCCGCGGGCCTCCAGCAAGGTGCCGTCACAGCGCAACTGCACCTCGGCCCGGCTCGCCGGCACCAGCAGGGCGGTGGCCGCGATCAGGCCGAATCCGGCGAGGCCAGCAGGGAGACGCATGGGGGAGCGGGGCGATAGCGCTCCCAGCCTGCTCAGACGAGCGGTAGAAGGGCAAGCCAGAGCAGCTTGCAGAGCAAATGCAGCCCCTGATCGATGGGCAGGCTGTAGCGCCCCAGGCACTTTCCCCAGTCGATCAGGCCGTGGGCGGCGGCCTCCGCCAGGCCCAGGAGCGGCACCCCGGTGATCAGGGCCACCGCCAGGCCGTGCATGGAGCCGTGGGCGGCCATCCACCAGGGCCAGGGCACCTCGGAGGAGTGGCCGGGGGATTTCCCCTGGGCCATGCGATCGCCCTGCAGGCCGAAGTCACAGACCAGATGGGCCATCCCGAGCAGAATCGCCAGGGAGAGGGACGAGGTGGGCTCGAGGGTGGCCAGGAGAGAGAGGCTCAAAGCAGGCCTCGCCGCCGCAGAGGGGTGAGATCGGCAAGTTTGATGCCGCCATCCTCGGTGTCAATAATTGTGCCCTTCTGACGCAGTTTGCTCAAAGTGCGTGATGTGGTCTCGCGGGCCAGGCCGCAGAGGATCGCCAGTTCGCTCTGGGGAAGGGGAGGAATCGGTGCCGTTGCCGCCGCGCCCGTGGCCGTGTGGCAGGCCAGGTCCGCCAGGGCCGCCAGCACCCGGGTGGTGGCGTCCCCGCTCTGTTGGCAGAAGCGGCGATTGAGGTTCTGCAGGCGGTTGGCCTCCAGCCGAGCCAGCGCCAGGGCCAGCCGGGGCTCGCTGGCCAGCAGGCCCCGGAAGGGCCCTGCCCGCAGCATGACGGCCGTACACGCCAGCAGACAGACCACATCGGCCGTGCGCCGTCCTCCCATCTCCAGCACGGCCATCTCGCCCAGGACGTCACCGGGTCCCAGCAGGCCCAACACCGCCTCACTGCCATCGGCGGTGAAGGTGCGCACCTTGGTCAGGCCGGAGCGCAGCAGGAACAACCCCTGGGATTCGTCCTGTTCGAGCACCAGCTGCTGATCGGCCTGGAAACTCACGGTTCGGTGCTGCTCCAGGAGCCGCTGGTGCTGCTCGGGGGAGAGATCGGCGAACAGGGGCACCTGGGCCAGGTCGGCCGGTTGCAGGGGGGCGCTCGTCGGCATGGGGGCAGCGGGAGCGGGACCCTCAATTGTGCGGCGGGTGGGGGCGGAGTGCCGCAGGTGGGGGCCTCTGAACGTTGTGAGAAGCGTTGCCTCACAGGCGGCGTCCACTCCATGGAACATTGTCTGATGGTTGTTGTGGCGGGGAGCCAGGGACAACCTTTTCCAGTGGGTCTGGTCTCATCAGTCCACCCTGTTGATGGGGCAGACCCAGGGGACAACGTCCCTGATTGAGGCGGCACCATCCGCTGACTCGCGGGCGTTAAGTTCTTGCTAATGTTGAACGTTGAAGAGCTGTTTGTCTGTTTCTTCCATGGGATCCCAGGGTTCTCCGTCTCCTATCACGACCCCGTTCGTTCTGGATGATGAGGGCTGCGATCCGTTGATTGGAGCTGAGCCTTCCGTGCTGTTGGAGCGGGCCGAAGCCCTGCTGGCGAAGGAGTCAGCTGCCTGGGAGGCACGACGTGTTGTCCATCCCTTGAGCCCAGCTGCGTAACGTGAATTGCCCTGCTTGTGGTTTCGCCAATCAGGCCGCCGCTCGGTTCTGTGGTGGTTGTGCAGCGCCATTGGATCCCAATTCTGATTCAGTCGTCCAGGCTGAAAGGCGAATTCTGAGTGTCATCTTCTGTGACATTGTTGGCGCCACCTCCCTTTCCGAGCGAGTTGATCCCGAAGATCTACGCAATCTTTTGGGCATTTACCATCGAATCTGCGTTGATTCTGTTCGCCAATTCGATGGTTGCCTTGCCCAGTTGATGGGTGATGGAGTTGTCATCTATTTTGGCTATCCTATTGCCCATGAAGATGACGAAGTACGGGCGCTGCGTTGTGCCTTAGTCATCCAAGAGGCCGTCAAGGCTTTTGCTACCACTGCCGTCATCCCCTTTAAGGTCCGTATTGGCGCCCATCGTGGTCGGGTCGTCGTCGGTGCTCTTGCTGCTCATGGTGGGGTGGTTGGCAACCCATCGATCGCCATCGGCGAGACCCCCAACCTCGCGTCCCGTCTTCAGTCCGAGGCGGAGCCTGGCGACGTTGTTGTGTCCGATGCCATCTGGCGTCTTGTTTCGAGCGTTTTCCTTGCGGAACCTCTCGGCGTTCGGAGCCTGAAAGGCATCAAGCGTCCGGTGGAGATCTTCAAGATTCTTAAATACCACCCCGATGGGAAGCACCATCGCTCAGACCCTTGCTTTGTGGGGCGCACCCGGGAATTGAAGCTGATCAGGAGCCGTTGGCAGCGGGCTCTGGAGGCGCACCTTCAGATCGTTTTAATCCGTGGTGAGCCGGGAATCGGTAAATCCCGCCTGATTCAAGAGCTGGCTGATTCGCTTCTTGAATCTGGCTCGTATACCGTGATGCAGGGGTTTTGTACACCTTTTACCAGCGACACTCCTTTTTTCCCGGTCGTTGAGCTGATGCGCTCTCGCCTTGGCCTGGATGGATTGGAGTCCTCCATGCAGATCGAGAGGTTGACGCGCCGGATCGAGGAGCTTGGGCTGCCTCGGCAAGAGGCACTGCCCCTACTGGCCCGATTCCTTTCCATTGAGATTGGGTCAGAAGAATGCCCCATCTTCAGCGAACTTTCGGCAGTAAGGCTGCGTCAGCGCACCATGGAATTGGTGTTGATGGCCCTGTTTGCCCTGGCTGAGGCCTCTCCAGTGGTGCTGATCATCGAGGATCTTCACTGGGCTGATCCCTCCACCATCGATCTGATTCAAAACCTTCTCAAGGCGAATCTTCCCCTTCGGGTGCTGATCTTGCTTTCCTCCCGCTTGGAGTTCCGGGCGCCTTGGGAGTCCTCCACTTGTTTCTCCGAGATTCTGCTTGATTCGCTCCTAAACAACGAATCTGAATCTCTGATTCGTAATGTTGCTTCAGGTAAGTCCATGCCGCCCGAGGTGGTGCGGCAGATTTGTTCCCGCTCCGTTGGCAATCCTCTTTTCCTTGAGGAAGTCACCCTTTCCCTGATTGAGTCGTCCTCCGTGGTGGAGCGCGACAACACCTGGGAGCTTGTTCAGCGATTCTCCCCTGAGCTCATTCCCTCCTCCGTGGAGGCGGCCCTGATGAGCCGCCTTGATCACCTTGGTTCGTCCAAGGGTTTGTTGCAGCTCGCTGCCACCCTGGGGCGTGAGTTTTCCCTTGATCTCCTGGATGCTGTTGTCTCCACCAACAACGCAACCCTGCAGCAGATGCTCAACACCATGGTCGAGGAAGGTTTTCTTCGTCTCCATGGGGAGTCGCCACTCACCTATACCTTTAAGCACGCCCTTATTCAGGACACTGCCTACGAATCCCTCTTGCGCAGTACCCGGCAGGACAATCACGCGCGCATCGCTTCCGTCATCGTTGACAAATTCCCTGATCTGGTCAAATCGCGACCGGAGCTCCTGGCGCACCACCTTTCGGGTGCCGGTCGTTTTTCCGAGGCTGCCCTGCATTGGGAAGCAGCTGGCCAGGCGGCGGCGGAACGCTGTGCTGTGAATGAAGCCGTCGATCACCTCCAGCGGGGACTAGCTGATCTGGAGCACTTGCCCCAGTCCGAGGAGCGCTTGCAACGGGAGTTGTCGCTGCTGACGACGTTGGCTCCCGTTCAGATGGCCGTTTTTGGCTGGGCTTCTTCCTTGGTGGCAAGCACCTGTTCGAGAGCGATCGGCATCGCTGAACAACTTGAAGCGGATGAACTATGCTTTGCTCCCCTTTGGGGGTTGTGGTCGAATCAGTTCGTGGGAGGAAATTTGCAAGATGCGATGCAAACGGCGTTCAAGGTACTTGATCTGGCAGGGCGAAGTGAGATTAAAATGTATTCCCTGGCAGCCCGTCACGCCACTTCTTATACATATTATTACCGAGCTGAATATCAGTCCGCGCTTCAGCATTCTAGCTTGGGACTCTCCCTTTATGGCTTTGATCAGGAGCGTCAGCTATGCCGAGCGTTTCAGCTCTCGCCAACCCTTAGCGTTATGACTGCCAAGGCTTCTTCTTTGTGGATGATTGGCAGGCAAGACGAGGGTGTCGTTTTGATGGATGAGATGCTTGACTTGGCACGTTCCTTAGGCCACCCGCCTAGCCTTGCCGCGGGATTGGCTTATATGATGTTCTTTAAGTTGTATGATCGCGATTGGCAGGGTCTGCTTTCGGTTTCGCAAGAACTTTCAATCTTGTCGACCGAGGAGGGATTCGCAATGTGGCGTGCAAATGCCGCAATGCATCGCGCGAGGGCCATTTTGGAAATCCAACAGACTGTTGGTGATATGACGGAGTTGTTGGGATGGATTGAGCTGTTTCGACAAACAGGGTCAGGTGTTATCGAGGCTTCTACAACCAGTATTATGAGCCATATCTTGCACGTCCTTGGTCGCTCTGAAGATGCGTTGATCGAAAGTCGGAATGGTGTCGTAAGGGCTGAATCAGGCAATGTGCGCGTAATGGTGCCAGAGATTTACCGGATACGAGGTGGGATTTATGCTGATTTGGATCGCCACCGCGAGGCTGATGAGGCCTATGCAACGGCAGTATCTTCGGCAAGAGATCAAGGTGCTGTTTCGCTTGAGCTGCGGGCACTTACGAGTCTTCTCGCCCATCGTTTTGCCCATGGTGACGCGCAATCCACCCGTTCTGAACTTCAGGCGCTTGTCGCCTCAATACCAGTATCTCCTGGGCGTCGGGATATGATTGAAGCAAGCGCACTTCTGATTGAATCCATGCCATGAGGATTGCCTGCCTTGACGGATCCATCCTGAAATGGACTTCTCTTATTGGGATTGATTTAGGTTCGACTGTTTCCCCAGGTCTCCCGGTTCCCATAACGGTTTCTGTGTCGCCGGCACGCCCCGGTCAACTTGTCATTGTGGAGTTCCGGGTTGATGGAGGCTCGATACAACGCTTAACGGCGCTACCAGAACCTGCAGATCCGCAGCAACAAGAGCGTCTTTTTCGTGTTGTCATTCCTCCTCAGACATCCGGTGCTGTTGAGTATTTACCTGTTCTCTTCTTTCAGGGGTCCACCCTCTCTCCCACCCTCCAGGAATCTGGAGCAGCCTTCAGCGGGTATCAGGTGGCAACATCACCTCGACCCCAATGGGGTTGGGGCTGGAATTTTCTAGGCACGTTGACCGCTCGCTTGCGGAAGGAGTTGGTTGGCCCGACTCCAGAAGGACTTCGAATTAATTGGCATGTGGCGGAAGGTTGCTTCATCGGGCCAGGCATGGAGGCAACGATCTGTCCAGGGGCAACCGACTGGATGCGTATTCGAGAGGATGGTGTCGGTATCGTTGAAGTCAGGGCCTGTTTTCAGACTCGGTCTGGTGTAAGAATTTACGGCAGCTATTCCGGGGTTTTTGATCTCGGAATTGATGGCTATGCCAGGGCACTTCGCGATGAATATGACCCTATGCCGCCCGTCGTAGTCGCTCCAACCTATTCCACGGCGGATCATGAATTGGCTTGGCTGAATCGAGCTCAATGCCTTGGTGTGGGCAGGGTCGACTTCAGTACCCTTGAGGTTTCGTTTGACGTGTACCACATTGAGGTTGGTGGCCGATTCCCCTTGGATGGTTCGCTTGAGACGCTGAACCTGCCTTGGTCGAACCCAAGTCCCTTGCCGGGAATGTTGCAAGGTCGTGCGGTAGGCCAGTCAAAGCAAGATATCCGTCCATGACAGCATTACGAAATGCTGCTATCTGGCGAAGGTGAGCCCTGCGATACCATAGCCAGATCGTGGGTTGTTCATACTGTTGTCGATCCATTCACCATGGCATGGGCCCAGGGCGGCTGTCGTTGATCCTTTCATTGTCCAGAAGGCTGCCACGTCCCTGTTCTCCCGTCTTCGGCTATCCCCATGAACGATTCGCCCAGCGGCTTGGACTGTGAGGCCACCAATCCGCATCCCCAGGTGCCGTGGAGCCAGGCGCAGTGGGAGAGGGTTCAGCGGGTTGTCGCCGCAGAAGCCCAGCAGGCCAGGGTGGCGGCGCGGTTTCTGCCGCTCTATGGACCCCTTTCGCGCGATGCCGATTTTGTTCGTAAAAACCTCATCACAACCGGCGGCAGTGCCGATGAGGACAGCGGCGTTGGCCTGGGATTCACTCCCCAGCGGCTAGAGATCGATGACATCAGCACAAGTCGACTGTGGACGCTGCAGGTGAAGGTCTATCTGCGTGGTCCCCAGATGGCCGATCCAGAGATGACCAGTGTGCTGGCTCTGTTTCGCCGGGCCGCCAATGTGCTGGCGCGTTTAGAAGACACCGTGGTCTTCAATGGCCTACCCAAAGGCAAGGAGGTTCACGATCAATTGAAGGCCCTGCCCCCGATCTGGGAGATCCTGGGGCGCCGGGCGGAGAACCCTCTCGCCATGCCTGGGTTGCTGCCGGAGTCGCCCGAGTCCTTCCCCGGCACCTACGACTCACTCACGAGCGACCCTGACTCCACCTACCCCTACTTCCGGCGCTGGAGCCAAGTTGATTGTCCTGTTGGGGAGGATCCCTATCCCGAGCTGGGGAACAGTCTTGTTGGAGTGGTTTCGGACTCTATCGGCAAGCTTGAGCAGAATGGCCATTACGGTCCTTTTGCCCTGGTCACTGGACAAGATCTCTTCCGGGCCCTCCAGACTCCCAACAGTGTCTCCCTGGTGCTGCCCCAGGATCGGGTGATTCCCTTTTTGGGAGCGGGGGGAACGCTGTTGCGCTCCACCACCCTTCCCCCACGGCAGGCTGTGGTCGTGGCCTTGGGTGGTGAGCCCGTAGAGCTTGTCATTGCCAAGGACATGACAATTGACTTCCTTCAAATCACCACCGATCCTGTCTATGTTTTCCGTCTCCACGAACGGTTGGTGCTGAGGATCAAAAATCCTGGTGCCATTTGTGGCATCAAGCCTAAGGATAATCCAGTGGCCGAGTAAAAGATTGATCATGCACCGGACGCCCAATCCACTCCCCGTTCAACCGCGGCTCGTAAGTGAACACTAGGGTCGTCATCCTTGGCGGTGGGGTCGCCGGCATGAGTGCGGCCCACGAACTGATCGAGCGCGGCTATGAGGTTGTGGTGCTCGAACGGCGTTCCATCCCAGGTGGCAAGGCCCGCAGCATTCCCGTTTCCGATGACACCACTCCCGACGGTGGACACGAATTGGTGGACACGGGAATCGCTTCCCTTCAGCACCATTTGCCGGGGGAGCATGGATTTCGTTTTTTCCCTGGCTTTTATCGCCATGTCGTCGACACGATGGCCCGCATCCCATCACCGGATGGGTGCAGTGTGGCCGATCATCTGGTGCCTGCGACGCGCTGCACGATCACCCAGTACGGCAAGCCTGCCTTCGATTTTCCTGCCATCTTTCCTTCAACGCCGGAAGATGTCGGTGCCGTTGTTCGTGCCCTACTCCAGGCTTTCAGCCCGATAACCGATCTTACGGTTGATGATCTTGCCCAGTTTGCTGCGCGCATTTGGCAGATTCTAACCTCCTGTCAGGAGCGACGTCTTGGGGAGTATGAGGGGTTCAGTTGGTGGGATTTTGTGGGAGCCGAGAGTCGTTCGGCCGCCTATCAGAAGTTTCTCGCTACCGGGATTACCCGCTCCTTGGTCGCCGCTAAGGCGCGCACAGCCAGTACACGCACGATTGGCGATATCTTTGTCCAGCTTCTTGTGCCTTTGCTCGAACCCACGGGAGGCGCCGTTGATCGCGTGTTGGATGGCCCCACCAACTTGGTATGGATTGATCCATGGCTGACCGATCTCCAGGCCAAGGGTGTTCATTATGTATTTGGAGCTAATGTTGTAGAAATACTTAGCGATGGCTCTGCGATCACGGGAGTGAAGATCGAGCAAAGTGGTTTGGCTCAGATCGTGCGTGGTGATTTTTATTTGGCCGCTTTGCCGATTGAACGAATCGTTCCTTTGATCACGCCAACCCTGGTGCAGCAGGATCCATCCCTCCGGGCCCTTTCTCAGCTTTCAGCCAATGTGGAGTGGATGAATGGCGTCCAGTACTACCTCACACGGGAGCTGCCCACTGCCCGTGGGCATGTCATTCACATCGACACGGAATGGGCGCTCACAAGTCTTTCTCAACTCCCCTTCTGGCCTAATCTGCCCCCTGATTATTTCGGGACCTCTGCCCTCAGGGGTGTGCTCTCGGTTGACATTTCTGACTGGACGATGCCCGGTCGCGATGGGAGGCCCGCCATGGTCTGCTCCCGCCAAGAGGTGGTCCAGGAGACCTGGCGGCAGCTGAAGCGCTCCATCAATGTCGATTCGGAGCTTCTCCGTGATGAGGATCTGCATTCCTGGTTCCTTGATTCTGATATCGCTCCTGATCCCCTACGGCCGGGGTATTTGAGCAATGCGGAGCCCTTGCTCGTCAACCTTGTCGACACCTGGGAGTTGCGCCCTGAGGCCACCACGGCGATCCCCAATCTTTTTCTCGCCTCCGACTATGTCAGGACTTACACCGATCTAGCCACGATGGAGGGGGCGAATGAAGCGGCACGTCGTGCCGTAAACGGCATTCTTGATCGCTCGGGCTACCAGGGATCGCGTTGTGCGTTGTGGCCCTTGCGTGAACCCGAGGTGTTCCGTCCTCTCCGGGATCATGATGCCCTGCGCTTTCGAGCCGGTTTGCCGTGGGATGGCTCATCGGTTGAATTGATTCTGCCTGCCCTCCGCGATGCTTCGCCAGCTTTAGGCGCGGTCGCCGAGTTGTTGCAGGGAATCCAACCCTATCTTCCAGTCGATTCCCAGGGTTCCAGGGCCTCCCTCGTTGTTCCTTCTTCCCCCACAGTGGCGCCTGCTCTGGCTTCCAAGGAGGCCGGGCCGGAGGGCTTTCAAGAGCGCCTTGGCTGGTATTCCTCCCTGGTTTCTGAAACCCTGCAATCTGGAATTCCAGACCGTGAGCCCAATCGCCACCTCTACGATCTGATCCGTGGCTTCATCGCCCGCTCCGGGAAGGGACTCCGTCCTGCCCTCTGCCTGGCCACAACCCGGGCCCTCGGTGGGAGCACCGAGGAAGCCCTCCCGGCCGCAGCGGGCATTGAGATGCTCCACAACGCCTTTCTCGTCCATGACGACATTGAGGATGAAAGTGATTCCCGCCGTGGCGCCCCCACCCTCCATCGACGCGTTGGCATTCCACTTGCAGTGAATGCAGGGGATGCCATGAATGCCCTTGCCATGGGTCTTTTTCGGCGCACTGCTTGTCGCAGCACCCCCCAACTGCTGCCGAGGTTGCTCGATGAGGTGGATCACATGCTGTTGGAAAGCCTGGAGGGACAAGCCCTGGAGCTTGGCTGGATGCGGGACAATAGTCTTGATGTTGGCCCGGAAGACTATATGAGGCTTGTGCTAAAAAAGACGGCTTGGTATAGCTTCATCCATCCTCTCCGCATCGGGGCGTTGGTGGCTAACCCTGAGGATGGGACTCTTGATCGTTTCGACCGCTTTGGTTTTTTCCTGGGCCTGGCGTTTCAGATTTCCGACGACGTACTCAATTTGCGTGGTCGACTTGCCCGTTATGGAAAGGAGATTGACGGGGATCTCTGGGAGGGCAAGCGTACCCTCATCCTTTCCCATGCCCTCGCCAAAGTGGGCGAGCAGGATCGTACCTGGATGGCTGGATTTCTCTCCCGTTCCCGCCAGCGTCGGCTACCCAGGGAAGTCTTTCGCCTGCATGAATTGCTTGAAACTACTGGCAGCATCGATTGGGCCGTTGAGATTGCCCGTTCTTTTGCCCAGGTTGCGGTCGATGAATTTGATGCCCGTGCTTTTACAGGCGCTGTTGATGGTCCCGATCTGGCCTGGTTGCGCTCTTGTGTTGCCTACATGGTGCAGAGAGATCTCTAGGAGCTCTAGGAGCAGATCGTTCGCGTCAGCTGTTGTCGCCTGAGAGCTGCTGCGTCAGATCCACCTTGGCCTGCTCCAGGGCCGTAGGCAGGGCAGCCTCATCCCGTCCTCCGGCCTGGGCCAGGTTGGGTCGGCCCCCGCCCCCGCCGCCACAGCGCTTGGCGATGGCGCCGATGAACTGGCCCGCCTTGGGACCGGCGGCGATCACCTCGGGGCCGAAGGCGGTGGCCAGGCCCACCTTGCCGGCTGCCGCCACCCCGCCCAACACCACCGCAGCGCCTGCACCGAGGCGCTCCTGTAACTGCTGCGCCGCCGTCTGCAACCCAGCTCCCTCCACCCCATCCAGGCGGGCCACCAGCAGCTGATAGGGGCCCACGGCCTCGGCCTGGGTCACCAGCTCCGCGGCCTTGGCGAGGGCCAGGTCGGCGCGGGAGGCCGCCAGGGATTTCTGGGTGGATTTCAGCTCCTCCTGCAGGGCGGTGACTCGCTCCACGATCTCGCCCGGCTGCACCTTGAAGCGTTCGCCCAGGCTTTTCACCACCCC
>CAIOCZ010000166.1 GCA_903856805.1 uncultured cyanobacterium
AACATGGGCCGCACTGGCCAGGTGCTCACCGGTGCCGCCGGCACCCTCAACTTCGGCAACAACAGCACCGAAGTGCAGCGGACGCCGCCGGCCAAGGCCCTGCGGGCCGCCCTGGTGGACGCCTCCGACTACGTGAGTTGTGTGCTCGTGCCGAAGGGCAATTGCCGGGCCCGTCTGGAGGCCCAGGACCAACTGCGGCGGGAACGGGGTCGGGGGGTGCTGCGGCTGGAGTGACGGCCGGGGGCCTAGGTGCCAGGCCCTCCCTCAGAACGGAATCGGCATTTCCGCGTCCGCGGGCGTGGGCGCGCAGGAGGGAACCCGATGGGCCACCACCTCCCCGATCACCACGATCGCCGGCGACACCACCTCCTCCGCCTCCACCCGCTCCGCCAGATCCGCCAAGGTGGCCACCAACTGCCGCTGGCCCCGCACGGTGCCCTGCTGGATGACGGCGGCCGGCGTGGCACCGGCCAGGCCGCCGGCGATCAGTTCCTCACAGATATGGGCCAGGTTATGCAGCCCCATATAGATCACTAGCCCATCACTGCAGCGGGCCAGGCCCCGCCAGTCGACACCGGGGCGGCCCCTGTCGATCTCCTCATGGCCGGTCACAAAGGTGACGCTGGAGCCCGCCCGCCGATGGGTCACCGGGATGCCGGCATAGGCCGGCGCGGCGATGCCGGCGGTGACCCCCGGCACCACCTGCACCGGCACGCCGTGGGCCGCGAGATAGGCGGCCTCCTCGCCCCCCCGACCGAACAGGAACGGATCGCCGCCCTTGAGCCGCACGATCACGCGATGGCGCTGGGCCAGCTCCACCAACACGGCGTTGGTGCTCTGCTGGGGAACCGAATGGTGGCCGCGACGCTTGCCCACAAAGTGGCGTTCGCACCCCTCGGGCACCAGCTCCAGCAGGGCACGGGGCACCAGGGAATCGTGAACGAGGGCATCGCACTGGCGCAGCAGACGATGGGCCCTCAGGGTCAGCAACTCCGGATCCCCCGGTCCGGCCCCCACCAGATAGACGGTACCGAGCCCGCCAGCACTGGCCGTCATGGCAAGGCCTCCAGGTGGGTGAGCAGCACGGCGTAGCAGCGCTCCCGCGCCAACAGGGGGGGGCCCAGTCGATCCTTGAGGGTGTCGGTGAGGCGATTGGCCGCCAAAGCCAGGGGAATGGCGGGGCCGGCGAGGGACTGCATCAGGGAGTCCAGCTGATCGGAACTGTATGGAGCGGCCTGCACCCTGGCGCCGCTGATCCGCTCCAGGTGGGCCAGAAAACGGCCGGGCAGGGGCCCCTCCAGGGGATGGTGCAACAACCGCACCGGCGCCGGAGCCAGCGCCGCCACCTCGGCAGCCAGGGCCCGCTGCCACGCGGGCCAGGCCCCCAGAAAGGGCAACCGGCGCAGGGGACCCTGGCGGCGCCAGTGGGCGGCGATGGCGGGCAGGTCATGGCGCACGTGCCCCCCCGGCAGCAGGAACAGGGGGACCAGGGTGAGGGGGGGCTGGCCCGGCCCCGAGGCCAGGGCGGCGGGATCGGGGAGGCTGGCAGCGGTGAGGGCCTGCAGCCGCACAGGGGCGCCGCGCCGCCGCTCCAACTCCTGGGCCAGCTCGAGCAACGCGGAGGGGATGGTGCCACCGGCCCGACCATGGACCACCAACAGCAACGGCGCCGCCCGCAGGGCCTTGAGCCGGCGCTCAAGCCGCTGGGCCACCGGAGCGGCCAAGGGACGGCGGCGGAGCGCCAGCAGGGCGGGGCGGGCCGCCGGCACCCGGGCCAGGGTGTCCACCGCTGCGGCCGCCAACCGCGGATCCAGATCCTCCGCCAGCTGCGCCAGGATCCGCCGTAGGGCCGGGGCTGGCCAAGCGCTCAGGCCCCGACACAACCCCTCTAACGCCGCCCTGCGCACGGCGGCGGGCTGGGGATCCAGGGCATGGCCCGCCAACAACGGGAAGTCGGCGGGTTGACGTTGATGGCCCAACAAGGGCAGGACAAGCTCCTGCTGCTCAGGGGAGGGCTGCCGTTCCAGGGCCTGGCGCAGCAGCCGGGCGCTGCCGGCAGTGCGGCGCTGACTGAGCGGCTCCAGCAGGGCGGTGTCCACCTCGGTGCTAGCGAACCACCAGGCCAACAACCGTTCCGTGGCCGCATCGTCCAGCCGCGGCGCCAGCGCCACCAGCAGGTCGAGCTGGAGTTGGAGGCGTTCCGATTCGATCGCCTCCAGCCAGGGCTCCAGGGCGAAGGGCGGCTGGCGACGCAAGTGCTGGAGCCAGGGCCAGCGTTCGGCACTGCCGGGGGGCGGCACCTGCTGCGGCAAGGGCGCCGAATCGAGGCCAGGGATCATCCCCACGCCCGACCGGTGGGGGGGCTGGCTCCCCTGGGCTGACATCCGATCCCCATGGGCACCATCAGACCACTGTGGCGCGACGCCGGGCGCCAAACCGCTCGACCAGCAAGGTCTCCAATACCTCCGGCAAATCACTCAGCGCCACTCCCTTCTCGTGGAGGGAGCCAAGGCGCGGATCGTCCCCCATCTCCCCCCCGAGGAAGATCTTCACGGCCTCCACCATCTGGCCCTCCTTACGGACCTTGGCCCCCATCAGGCCGATCTCGCCCATGTAGGGCTGGCCGCAGGCATTGGGACAGCCGGTCCAGTGGCTGCGCACCCCATGGGGAAGCTCCAACCGTTGTTCCAGGGTCTCCACCACCGCCTGGGCCGTGGCCTTCGTGGGAATCAAGGCAAAGCTGCAGTAGCTGTTACCCGTACAACTCACCGCCTCCGCCTGCAGCGGCCCCGGCTGGGGGGAGAAGCGCCGCAACAGCGGCTCGGCCAAGAGGGCCGCGACCTGGTCCTGGGGCACATCGGCAATCAAGACATTCTGGCTCTCGCTGATCCGCAGTTCGCCACGGCCGTAGGTGGTGGCCAACCGCGCCAGCTCCGCCATCGCCTCGGCATCCAGGCGACCCATCGGCACATGCAGCCCCACCCAAACCAGGCCCTCTTGCTTCTGGGGATGGACGCCACAGATATCCCGCGGGGCCCGGCACACCAGATGGGAGCCATCGTGGGGCAGCGCCTGGGCCGCCGCGCCCTCGCGATCCCGCCAGGCCTCCAGCACCTGGTCGCGGTACGTGGCCAGCCCCAGGTTCTCGATCAGATACATCAACCGACTGCGGTTGCGGACCGAGCGATCACCGTGGTGTTCGAAGTGCCGGAGCACGGCGAGGCTGAAGCCGACCAATTGGTCGGGCCGCAGCCACAACCCCAGGGGGATCGCCAGTTCGTTGCGCTGGGCGGAGAAGAAGCCGCCCACCATGACCGTGAACCCCAGATCATCGCCCTGGCGCGCCGGAAGAAAGGCCAGATCGTTGTGCAGGAGGAAACTGTCGGGCGCCCCACCCACGGCCACGTTGAACTTGCGGGGCAGGTTCCGAGGCCCCTCGGGACCAAGCAGAGCCTCCTGGATTGCCGCCACCAGCGGCCGGGTATCGATGAATTCCTCCGGATCGAGGCCAGCGAGAGGGTTGCCGGTGACATTGCGGGGGTTGTCATGCCCCGATTGGCGGGTCGTCAACCCGACCGACTGCAGGTCGTTCAGCAGGGGAGCCATGTCCTCCAACACCAGGCCACGCAATTGGATGTTCTGGCGGGTGGTGAAGTCGGCGCTGCCGTGCTCGCCGCAACGATCCACCGCGTCGGCCAGCACCTCCAGTTGGGGCGCCCGGATGAGGCCATTGGGGAGGCGCAACCGCACCATGAAACGGCCGGGGGTGACTGGGCGGAAAAAGATGCCCAGCCACTTGAGGTGAATGGTGAGGGTGGCTTCATCCAGGCTGTCCCAACCCGCGCGGCCCAGGTCCGCTAACCGTGGGGCGAGATCAAGACCACAAAAGTCGGCCTTGGCCTGTTCCAGCTTGCTGCGCTTGGCGGCGCTCCCATGGGCGTCAGAGGAAGATTCCACGTTGTCCTGCGTGCGGTTCAGCCCTGAGGCCGCCACAGCGGCACTGGTTCAGAGGCCAGATTGGACAATGTGGCAAGCGGGCCGTGTCCACGCCTGTTGCGATGGCTACCAAACCGTGCGTCCTTGGCCCTATGACCACCGTCCCCGACCGCCGCAGTGAGCGTCTGGCAGGGCTGGGAGCGGAGCGCGCCCGCTTCCGCGAGCTGATCGGCAAGGTGGGCAGCGGGGAACACACCAGCACCGGATTGAGTCGGGCCGAAGCCAGGGACGCCATGGATCTGATGCTCACGGGGCAGGCCGACCCGGCCCAGATCGGGGCCTTCCTGATCGCCCATCGCATCCGCCGTCCCAGCCCGATCGAGCTCACCGGCATGCTCGACAGCTACCGGGCCCACGGTCCGGTTCTCACCAGCCCCGGCCAGCGACCGTTGTGCTTCGGCGTGCCTTACGACGGCCGCAGTCGCACCGCCCCCCTGCTGCCCCTGCTGGCCCTGCTCCTGGCCGCGGCGGGCGTCCCGGTGGTGCTGCACGGCGGGGATCCGATGCCGGTGAAATACGGCATCACCATGGCGGAGCTGTTCGCGGCGCTGGGGATCGAATGGCGAGGCCTGTCCCTGGCCGCCATTCAGGGGACGTTGGATCGCCATGGCCTGGCACTCACCCACCAACCCGATCACTTCCCCCAGGCGGAAGGGTTGGTCGCCATCCGGGATGCCATCGGCAAACGGCCGCCGGTGGCCAGCCTGGAACTGCTCTGGACGCCGCACCGGGGGGCGCACCTGCTGGTGAGTGGCTTTGTCCATCCGCCCACCGAAAATCGGGCCTGGCAGGCCCTGGCCGAAGCGGGCGAGGACGACCTGCTGACGGTGAAGGGACTGGAGGGCTCCACCGATCTCCCCACCAGCCGGGCCGCCATCACCGCCCGGGTGCGGGAGGGCCAGATCGAGCGGATCCTGTTGCACCCCCGCGACCACGGCATCACCGGCGCGGAACCGCCCTGGTTGGGACTGGACCCCTGGCGAACCCAAGCCCTGGAGGCCCTGCAGGGGGAGGGCCCGCTGGCGGAGGCGCTGCACTGGAATCTGGGGGCCTATCTCTGGTTCGCCGGCGGCTTCGCCACGCTGGCGGCCGCCCTCAATCAGGCCCGTGCCCTGCTGGCCGCCCGCAGCGGCGAGCGGCTCCGCCGGGAACTGGGCGCCTGAGCGAGGCTCGCCGGTCCACCACAGACCCGCCCACGATTCGGTAGCGAATCGAACCCAATGGCGCTGTCATTTGGTAGCAATCGCCACGCCTGAAGGGACCTCCGCCGTGGTGTTCTATTGATTGTTGGTCAGCCTGTGCGCCAACCCATGTCACCGCATCGGGAGCGTTACGTCCCGCGGTGATGGGCACGCCTCCGTGGCTGTCAGGCAAAGCCCCAATTTCCCCGACGGTCGTGGCGCCTGCGCTGCGACGTCATTTCGGCGCTTCACCGCTCAATTCAACCGCTGAATTCATTGATGTCCCACCTTTCCCGTCGTCAGGTCGTTCGCGCCGGCCTGGCTGCCACCGCTGCCATCGCCCTGCACGGGGGTGCCGCCGCCAGCCTGTTCACGGTGCTGCCGGCCCAGGCCGCGCCCGGCAAACCAGAAACCACCTCCGTGGACCTGGGCTTCATCGCCCTCACCGATGCCGCCCCCCTGATCATTGCCAAGGAGAAAGGCTTCTTCGCCAAGGCGGGGATGACCGGCGTGGAACTCAAGAAGCAGACCTCCTGGGCCGTGACCCGCGACAACCTGGAGCTGGGCAGCGCCCGCGGCGGCATCGATGGGGCTCACATCCTCACGCCGATGGCCTACCTGCTCACGACCGGCGCCATCAGCAAGAGCAAGCAGCCGGTGCCGATGGCGTTACTGGCCCGCCTCAATACCCAGGGCCAGGGGATCTCGGCCTCCAAGGAGTTTCTGGCGGCCAAGCTCAAGGCGAAAACGCCGAACCTCGCGAGTGTGGTGGCCAAGAAAAACGCCACCGGCGACAAATTCAAGGCGGCGGTGACCTTCCCAGGGGGCACCCACGACCTGTGGATGCGCTATTGGCTGGCGGCCAACGGAGTTGATCCAAACAAAAACGCCGACATCGTCGTGATTCCGCCGCCCCAGATGGTGGCCAACATGCAATCCGGCACGATGGACGTGTTCTGCGTGGGGGAACCCTGGAACGAGCGCCTGGTCAACAAAAAGCTGGGCTACACCGTCGCCCAGACCGGTGAGATCTGGAAGGAGCATCCCGAAAAATCCTTCGCCGTTCGGGCTGATTGGGCCAAAGCCCATCCCAATGCCACCCTGAGGCTGCTGATGGCCGTGCAGCAGGCCCAGAAATGGGCCGACAACCCCGCCAACACCAGCGAGCTGGCCAAGATCCTTGCCCAGGACAAGTATGTGAAGGCCAGCGTCGAGGACCTGCTGCCCCGCCTGCAGGGCAACGTGGATTACGGCGATGGCCGGAACGTCAAAAACTCCCCCTACAAAATGAAGTTCTGGGGCAATAATGCCTCCTATCCCTATAAGAGTCACGACACCTGGTTTGTCACCGAGGACATCCGCTGGGGCTACCTGCCCCAAGGCACCGATATCAAGTCCCTGGTGAATAAGGTGAACCGCTCCGACCTCTGGAAGGCCGCCGCCAAGGCCAACGGCTATAGCGAGATCCCCGGCAGTGATTCCCGCGGAGTGGAGGTGTTCTTCGATGGCGTTCGCTTCGATCCCAACAATCCCAAGGCCTATCTCAATAGCCTCAAGATCAAGGCCATGAAGTGATCAACTGACCATCCCCGCCGGGCTTGGGGGATCCCGTGGGATCTCCCAAGCCCTTCCTGCCCCCCGCCCCCCGCCGCGACATGACCCCTGCCCTTGCGACCCCTCCCCACGAGCGGCGCCCCCGCAAGTCCTGGCTGCGCTCACCGCTGGCACGCCAAATCAAGGCGCCGCTCGTTTGCATCGGTTGCAGCCTGGCGGTGTGGCAACTGCTCTGCCTGGCCAATCCCAGCGGCTTTCCCGGCCCGATTCAGGTGATCACCCAAACCTGGGATCCCTACATCAGCCAACCCTTCTACGACAACGGTGGCACGGCCAAGGGGCTGGGCCTGCAGATTCTGATCTCCCTGCAGCGGGTGGCCATCGGCTACAGCCTTGCCGCCATCCTTGGCATCGCCGCCGGCCTGGCGATCGGCCTGAACGACTTCCTAAGGCGGGGCTTTGATCCCCTGATTCAGGTGTTGCGAACCGTCCCCCCCCTGGCCTGGTTACCGATCTCCCTGCTGCTGCTCCAACAGGCTGATTCGGCAGCAATCTTCGTGATCTTCATCACGGCCGTGTGGCCGATTGTGATCAACACCGCCGTGGGAATTCGCGAAATTCCCCAGGATTACACCAATGTGGCCCGGGTGCTGCGGCTCCGCAAGCGCAGCTACCTGCGGGACATCCTGTTGCCAGCAACCGCTCCCTATGTGTTCACCGGCCTGCGGATTTCGGTGGGGCTGGCCTGGCTGGCCATTGTGGCGGCAGAAATGCTGAAGGCCGATGGGGGGATCGGCTTCTTCATCTGGGATGCCTACAACGCCGGCGGCGACACCAGTACCAGTCAGATTATCCTGGCCATTCTCTACGTGGGCATCGTCGGTCTGATTCTCGATCGGCTGGTGGGTCTGGTGGGCGATCGCGTCGCTGGAGGAGGACGCTGACATGGGCAAACTGATGACGGTCGATGACGTGAGTCAGAGCTTTCCCCTGAAGGACGGCGGCCACTACATCGCCATCAAGGACATCGACCTGGAGATCCACGAGGGGGAATTCATCTCCCTGATTGGTCATTCCGGGTGCGGCAAATCCACCCTGCTCAACCTGTTGGCAGGCCTCAGCCAGGCCAGTAGCGGCGGCATCGTGATGGACGGCCGCCAGGTAACCGATCCCGGCCCGGAGCGGATGGTGGTGTTCCAGAACTATTCGCTGTTGCCCTGGCAAACCGTGCGCCAGAACGTGGCCATGGCCGTCAACAATGTGATGCACGATCTTCCTGCCCCAGCACGGCAGGAACGGGTGGACCGCACCCTGGCCATGGTGGGGCTGGAGGCCGCAAAGGACAAATTCCCCAAAGAACTCTCCGGCGGCATGAAGCAACGGGTGGCCATTGCCCGTGCGCTCGCCCTACAACCACGACTGCTCCTGCTGGATGAACCGTTTGGGGCCCTCGATGCCCTGACCCGAGGCAATCTGCAGCAGCAATTGATGCAGATCTGCCAAAACGCCGGAGTCACCACCGTGATGGTGACCCACGACGTGGATGAGGCCCTGCTGCTCTCCGATCGGGTCGTGATGATGACCAACGGCCCGGAGGCGGGCATCGGCCAGATCCTGCAGGTGCCACTGCCCAGGCCGCGCCAGCGGCTGGAGGTGATGGAACATCCCGATTACTACGGCCTGCGCGGCGAATTGATCGGCTTTCTGCAGCAACAGCGTCGCCTCAAGCAACGGCGCACCAGCCTGGCCACCGCCCCAGCACCAGGGGCGGTCAACGCCAGTCGGCCCTTCCACCGCAGCGCCACCGTGGTGCGGCTGGGGGTGGTTCCGGGGCTGGACGTGGCGCCCCTGGCGATGGCCATCGACCTGAAGCTGTTCGATGAAGCGGTTCTTCAGGTGGTTCCGGTGCCCTTCGCCCATTGGCAGCGGCTGGAGGAGCAACTCCTGAATGGCAGCCTGCACGGGGCGATCACCGCCGCCACCGCCCCGCTGGCGCTCACCCTCGGCCTCAGCGGCCAGCGCCCCTGGTCCGCGGTCACGCCCATGACCGTGAGCCGCAATGGCAATGCCCTTTGCCTCGGCCTGCCGATGCTGGCCCAGGGGGTGCGCACCCTGGGCGACCTGGCCCGCTGGCTCAATAGCCAGGACCAACCCCTGCGCATTGGTGTTCCCCAGCGGCGGGCCATCGCCGAAGTGCTGCTCCGCCATTGGCTGGCCAGCGGCGGCATCGATCCCGAGCGGCAGGTGCGCTTCGAGGCCCTCTCGCCGATGGCCATGCACGGAGCCCTGCGGACACGCCAGGTGGATGGCTTCTGTGCCGGCCGCTACCGGGTGGCCGAAATCGTGCAGGATGGCCAGGGCTACGTCCTGGCAACCGATCTGGACATCTGGAGCGGCCATCCGGAGAAATCCCTCACCTGCTCGGAAGCCTGGGCCGCCGCCCATCCCGAGATCCTCGAGGCCCTCTGCAGTGGTTTGATGCGTGCCGCCGAACGCTGTGATGACGGCGGCCAACGGGAAGCTCTCACCCAGGTGCTGAGCCAGCCCCAGTGGCTGGGCACCCGGGCTGCGATCGCCCTGCAGCGCCAGTTCGAGTTTGGTGCTGGGACCGAGCCCAAGGCGCTGTTGCGCTTCAACCAATTTCACGCCGATCGGGCCTGCGTGCCCAACCCGGCCGAGGGCGCCTGGCTGCTCAGCCAGTTCAGCCGCTGGGGGTGGTGTCCTTTCCCCAGCAACCGCCTGGAAGTGCTCGGCCAGGTGTATCGCCCCGATCTCTGTGCCGCCGCCCTGCAACGGGCGGGCCTGGCCTCCTTGCGGCCCACGCGTGAGGCCTTTGCCCTCGCCGATGGCCTCGTGTTCGACCAGGACGACCCGCTGGGCTATCTGAAGTCCCTGCCGGGGTCAGTTCAGCCGCCCGTGGCCCCCGTGGCCCTCCCGGTTGCCGGCGCCGCCGCCCCCCACTCCCCCGCGCACCGCTGAGATGGCCGTGATGCTCGACTCCGAACTAGCCACCATGGCCAGCAACCCCAGCGCAACGGCGGAGTTCCTGGAATTCCGCAACGTCGGCCAGGTGTTCCAGACCCGCCGCGGCCCCTTCGAGGCCCTCCGCACCATCAACCTCAGCGTTGCCCAGGGGGAATTCCTCTGTGTGATCGGCCATTCCGGCTGCGGCAAAAGCACGCTGCTGAACATGGTGTCAGGCTTCCTCCAGCCCAGCAGTGGCAAGGTGAGCCTGGCGGGCGAACCGATCGGAGCCCCCGGCCCCGACCGGATGGTGGTGTTCCAGAACTATTCGTTGCTGCCCTGGAAAACGGTGTGGCAAAACGTGGCCATGGCCGTCCAGGCAGCGCGGCCGGAGCTATCCGAGGGGGATCGGCAACAGGTGGTGGAGCATCACCTGGAGATGGTGGGCCTGATCGAGGCGCGTCACAAGAAACCGGCCCAGATTTCCGGCGGGATGCGCCAACGGGTCGCGATCGCCCGAGCCCTGGCGGTGAAACCCAAGGTGCTTGTCCTCGATGAACCCTTTGGCGCCCTTGATGCAATCACCAAAGAAGAACTGCAGGAGGAGCTGCTCACCATCTGGCAGGAGCAAAAACCCACGGTGTTGATGATCACCCATGACATCGACGAGGCCCTGTTTCTCGCCGATCGGGTGGTGATGATGACCAATGGCCCCGCCGCCACCATCGGCGAAATCATGACGGTTCCGTTCGAACGGCCACGCCGATACGAAACGATTCAGAACGATCCGCGCTATGGCCAACTTCGCAATCAGGCGCTTGATTTCCTCTATCGACGTCATGCCCATGCGGACAGCTGAAGCGGAGCACCCTCAGACGGGCAGACCTCAGCTGTCCTCCAGGGCCACCAGTTGACGGAGCTTCGCCACCTCAAGACCGCCCAACCAGTCTTCCCCTGACCCAACGATGTCTTCCGCCATCTTGGATTTCTCTTGAATCATGCGGTCGATTTTCTCTTCCACTGAGCCACTGGTGATGAACTTGTGCACCATCACCCGATTGGTCTGGCCGATCCGATAGGCACGGTCGGTGGCCTGATTCTCCACCGCCGGATTCCACCAGCGATCCACATGAAACACATGGCTGGCCCGGGTGAGATTGAGGCCAACGCCACCGGCCTTGAGTGAGAGCAGAAACAACTGCGGGCCGCGGGGATCGTCTTGGAAGCGATCCACCATGGCCTGCCGCTCGGTCTTGCTGCTGCCGCCATGCAGGAAGGGCACGTCTTGGCGCCAACGACGTTCCAGATAGGTCTTGAGCAGATGGCCCCATTCGGCGAACTGGGTGAACAGCAGGGCCCGATCCCCCGCCGCGATCACCTCGTCGAGGATCTCCTCCAAGCGCTGCACCTTGGCGCTACGGCTAGCGAAATCCGACTGGACGGCCTCTTCCTTCAGGGCCAGGGCGGGATGGTTACAGATTTGCTTGAGCCGGGTGAGCAGGGCCAACACTTGGCCATGCTTCTGCCCCAACGGCAAGCGGGCAATCGCATCCAGGCTGTCCTCCACGGTTTTGGTGTACAGCTTGCGTTGTTCCGCACTAAGACCCACCCACTCGCGCAATTCCACCTTCTCAGGTAGATCGGAGATGATCGTTTTGTCGGTCTTAAGCCGGCGCAGGATGAAGGGCCCCACCCGCGCCTTGAGGTCCCGCAGGGAGCTCATATCGCCATAGCGTTCGATCGGTAGCCGGTAGCGCTGGCGGAAGAAGGGTTCATCCCCGAGCACCTTCGGGTTGAGAAAATCCATCAGCGCCCAGAGTTCACTGACCCGGTTCTCGACGGGGGTACCGGTGAGGGCAATGCGGAAGCGACTCTGCTTGACGGGTCGCCCCAGATCCCGGGCGGCCTGACTCTGCTTGGCGGCTGGATTCTTGATCGCCTGGGCCTCATCAATCACCACCCCCTGCCAGTCCACACTCTCCAGCAATTCACTATCCCGTTGCAGCAGGCCATAGCTGGTGAGCACCAGATCCACCCCGTTCAATGCCTTCTTGAGGGCGGCCTCGGTGTTGGGTCGGCGGGGGCCGTAGTGCTCCCGCACCGTGAGCTCCGGCGTGAACCCGGCCGCCTCCCGCCGCCAGTTGGTGAGCACCGAGGTGGGCGCCACCAGCAACACCGGCCGCTTCAGCTCCTGCTCCACCTTCAGGTGCTGCAGGAAGGCCAGCAGCTGAACCGTCTTGCCCAGGCCCATGTCATCCGCCAGGCAGGCGCCCTGATCGAAGCGATGCAGGAAGGCCAACCAGCCCAGACCCCGCTCCTGATAGGGCCGCAGCTGGCCGGCAAACCCCTCCGGTGCGGGCAGCGGGTCGGGGGCCTTCTGCTGGTGGTATTGCTCCAGGACAGCCTGCAGGCGCGGACCGGCGGTGAACTGGTGCACCGGCAGCCGCATCATCGTCTCGCCGTCGGAGGCGGTGAGCCGAAGGGCGTCATCGAGGCTGAGCACCGGATCGGCGGCACAGAACCGCTCGGCATGGCGCAGATCACTGGGGCGCAGCTCGATCCAGGCCCCCTTGTGCTGCACCAGGGGACTGCGCTTGGCCGAGAGCCGCTCCAGATCCCGCAGGGTGAGGGTCACCCCACCGATCATCAGTTCCCAGCGCCAGGAGAGGCTTTCGCCCAGGGTGAAGCCGCGGGAGGTGGTGGGCAGCTCCGCCTCGATCGCCAGGCCCAGGCGGCTGGCCAGGCCACCGCTGAGGCTGGGGGGCAGCTGCACCCCCACGCCCACATCCCGCAGCTGGACGGCGGCGGTACGCACCAGCACAAAAGCTTCGGCCGGGGTGAGCAGCATGGAATCCGGCGCCGTTCCATCCAGACCCCGGGCGATCGGCTCGAACACCTGGAGGGCCCGGCCCAGGCCCTCCAGCAGGAGCTCACCGGGCTGGGGCACCTCCACCTCCCCCATCTGCAACAGCCGGTCGCCCATGGCCCACACCGCCCCAGCCGGCAGCTTCAAGCTCGGTTCCGCCTCCGCCTGCAGGGCAAAACGCAACTCCCACAGCTCTTCGCCCTCGGGGGGGGTGAACAGCTCCAGGCAGGCCCGCGCCGGAGCCACCCGCCCCGCCACGGCCTCCCGCCAGTGATGGGTGGCGATCTCCAGTCGCTCGGTGGCCTCCGGATCCAGGCCCACCGCCCCATCCCCCTTGGCCAGGGCCTTCTGCCAGGCCACTAGCAGGGGATCGAGATCCTCGGGCTCCGGCCGAAAACCGGCCCGCATCTGCCCATCCAACAGGGCCTCCAACAGGCTGGCCACCCGCAGACGACCGCTGCCGGGCCGACGGCAGGCCAGGGAGGGGCTGGCCATGGCGCAGGTGGCCACCTGGGGCAGTCGCACGGCCATCTCCTCCAGCCGCCGCCGGTCCCCCTCCCGGTTGAGCAGGGGCAGCCAGCGGGCGCGGCCCTCGTCCACCAGCGGCAACCAACGGCCCCGGGCGATCAGGCTCAGGGTCCAGCGCTGCAGATGGCTCCACCAGCGCAACTCATCGGCGAGGCCGGCATGGTCCCCGGACAGGGGCACCCGATTCAGCCACTCCGCCGCCGAGGCTGGATCCAGGGCCAACCCATGCACCTGCCAGGGCCACCACACCAGCTGCCGGGGGATCGGCTCCCCCGCCTGCAGGGGCAGGCCGCTCCAGCTGGCCTCCCCGTCCTCGGCCTTGCGTCGCCCCCGCACCGCCTGGGCGCGGCTGGGCAGGGTGAGGGTGGCGCTGGCGGGCCGCAGCGCCTCCGACCAAAGATCGTTGTCCTCCAGCCAGCCGGCCAGATCGTCGTCGTTGAGGGCCAGGGGATGCTCAGGTGCCTGATCAGCGGGCTGGACCGGGGTGGCCACCCGCCAGGTGTCGGCCCAGAGCAGCAACCGACCGCCGGCACCCTCAGGGGGAAATAGCCAGGTGGCGTGCAGCTGACTCATGGACGGGACTCGGCCATGTCAGGGGGCGGGGCCATGTCAGGGGGCGGGGCCAGGGGCCTCTCTGCAGGCAACAGGGCGGGCAACAGGCGTTGAACTCCGAAGAGGAGAAGGGCGCTTCCGACCAGCGGCAGCCAAAGGGGCAGCCAGCCACGGATCAACTCCATCATCACAGCCGGCAGGCCCCCCGCCAGGGCGGCCACCTCGCCCCCAGGCCAGCCCATGGGCGCCCCCAGGCTGCGGATGCCGCAGGCGGCCCCCACCAGGCCAGCCTGCAGGTGGCCGTCGTCCGGATCGACCCGCTGCAGATGGAAGGCCAGCAGGCCGTAGAAGAAGCCACAGCCCCCGGAGCGCAGCCCCGCCTCCAAACCGGCGATCAGCAGGCCGCAGCCCGCGGCAGCGACGGCGGCCACCAGGGCCCAACCAAGCGACTGCAGCCGCAACCGGGCGCGGGAGACGGGGGGAACCGGACGGAACGGCACGCTGCGGCGCTCGCGACCACCCGATCATGGCCCAGATCCCCCCTGGCGATCCAGAACCCCCAGCGCCGCCCGGGCCCCATCCCCCGTCGGGCGATATTGGGGCAAATCCAGACAGCGTCGCCGGTTTCACCCCATGGCCGCCCCCCAGTCCCGCCCCCGCACCGGCGCCGAGATTCGCGCGGCCTTTCTGACCTTTTACGAAGAGCGCCAGCACCGACCGATCCCCAGTGCCTCGCTGGTGCCGGATGACCCCACCGTCCTGCTCACGATCGCCGGCATGCTGCCCTTCAAGCCGGTTTTCCTGGGACAGGCCGAGCGGCCGGCCCCTAGGGCCACCAGCAGTCAGAAATGCATCCGCACCAACGACATTGAGAACGTGGGCCGCACCGCCCGGCACCACACGTTCTTTGAGATGCTCGGCAACTTTTCGTTTGGCGATTATTTCAAAGAAGAGGCGATCCGCTGGGCCTGGCAGCTGAGCACCGAAGTCTTTGAACTCTCACCCGCCAACTTGGTGGTGAGCGTCTTTCGGGAGGATGACGAAGCGGCCGCCCTCTGGCGTGATGCCATTGGCGTCAATCCAAAACGGATCATCCGCATGGATGAGGCCGACAACTTCTGGGCCTCGGGTCCTACGGGACCCTGCGGTCCATGCTCCGAAATTTACTATGATTTTAAGCCGGAACTCGGCGATGACGCCATCGACCTGGAGGACGATTCACGCTTCATCGAGTTCTACAACCTCGTGTTCATGCAGTACAACCGCAATGCCGAGGGGGAACTTGCGCCACTGGCCAAGCGCAGCATCGACACCGGCCTGGGGCTGGAACGCATGGCCCAGATCCTCCAGGGCGTGCCGAACAACTACGAAACCGACCTGATCTATCCGCTGATCGAAACGGCGGCCGCCCTGGCCGGTGTGCACTACCACGAGCTCAACGACAAGGCCAAAACCAGCCTCAAGGTGATCGGCGACCACAGCCGCGCCATTACCCAGTTGATCGGCGATGGCGTCAGCGCCAGCAACCTGGGTCGGGGTTACATCCTGAGGCGATTACTGCGGCGGGTGGTGCGCCATGGTCGCCTCCTTGGAATCGATAGGCCCTTTCTGACCACGATGGGCGACGCGGCGATCCGTCTGATGGCGGCGGCCTATCCCCAGTTGCTGGAACGGCGGGAGGTGATCATCGCCGAGCTGGCCCGGGAGGAGGCCCGCTTCCTGGAAACCCTGGAACGGGGCGACAAGTTACTGGCGGAGGTGCTCGCCGCCCAACCGCAACAGATCTCGGGAGCACAGGCCTTCGAGCTCTACGACACCTACGGCTTCCCCCTGGAACTCACCGAGGAGATCGCCGAAGAGCATGGGCTCTCGGTGGACCGGGCGGGCTTCGAGACCGCGATGGAGGCCCAGCGCCAGCGGGCCAAGGCGGCGGCCGTGAGCATCGACCTCACCCTGCAGGGGGCGATCGAGCAGATGGCCGCCGAGCTGGAGGCCACCGCCTTCCAGGGCTACGGGACCCTGGACCATCCCAGCTGCGTACTGGCCCTGGTGGTGAACGGCGAACCCGCCACCGCAGCGGTGGCCGGGGATGCGATCCAGTGCGTCCTCGACAGCACCCCCTTCTATGGCGAGGGCGGGGGCCAGGTGGGCGACCGCGGGGTGCTGAGCGGCGGCGGTCCCGAGGCCGGCGGCGCTGACGGCGTGATCGTGGCCATCGACGCGGTGACCCGTAACCGCAGCGTGTTCGTGCACACCGGGCGCATCGAACGGGGCCGCCTGGCGGTGGGTGATGTGGTGCAGGCCCAGGTGGATCGGACCTGCCGCCGCCGCGCCCAGGCCAACCACACCGCCACCCACCTGCTGCAGGCCGCCCTCAAACAGGTGGTGGATCCCGCCATCGGCCAGGCCGGCTCCCTGGTGGATTTCGATCGACTCCGCTTCGATTTCCATTGCCCCCGTGCCGTGTCGGCGGAGGAGCTGGGGCAGATCGAGCAGCTGATCAACGGCTGGATCACCGATGCCCATCCCCTGCAGGTCGAGGAGATGGCCATCGAGCAGGCCAAGGCCGCCGGTGCCGTGGCGATGTTCGGGGAGAAGTACGCCGACGTGGTGCGGGTGGTGGATGTGCCCGGCGTGTCGATGGAGCTGTGCGGGGGCACCCATGTGAGCAACACCGCCGAGATCGGCCTGTTCAAGATCGTGGCCGAAACGGGCGTAGCCGCCGGCATCCGCCGCATCGAGGCGGTGGCTGGCCCCGCCGTGCTCCCCTATCTCCAGGAGCGCGATGGGGTGGTGAAAAGCCTGGGCGAACGCTTCAAGGTGCAGCCGGGCGAGATCGTGGAGCGAGTCACCGCCCTGCAGGAGGAGCTGAAATCCACCCAGAAATCCCTGGCGGCCTCCCGCGCCGACCTGGCCCTCGCCAAGGCC
>CAIOCZ010000167.1 GCA_903856805.1 uncultured cyanobacterium
AGGGGCTGCGCAGGGTCGGAGAATATAGTGAATCATTAGGGGTTTTCCCATGGCAATAGTTTTTAACTTTTCCGAGCAGAATGATCTCGCCAATGGTGCGGCTCTAGGTGCTGAGCTGATCAGTGGCTCGCTCGATCTCTCTGGCATCACGTATGCGGGTGGAGAATCGATGGGCTTCACCCTTGCCGGTTCGATTAATGCAAATCTCGATCGGTTTTTCTATGAGACTGACCTTGATTGGTATGCCTTGCCCCTGGGCTTGTTCTTGGTTCCGTATGGATCTCTTCTGGAGGACTTTGCCGTTACATTCAGCGCTAGCAGCGTTGTTTCTGGGCCATTGCCCCGGCTTAATCTTTATCAAAGACCTGTGGGAAGCCCCACGGGTGTGTTGTTTGTTGCGGCGCTCGATTCGCTGATTTCCACGATCCCGCTTGGATCGTCTGGGCCGAATTCACGCCTGGGCTATCGCCTGAGTCAGTTTGGAACCCCTCGCTCAGGAGTGCTGATGTCGGTGGGTGGCTCTGGGCTGAGCCAGTTTGGTACCAGCGCCCTCCTGCCGGCTACGGGCGCCTACACCATTACGGCCAACGTGTATCGGGTCACACCGGAGCGGCGGATCACTGTGCAAACCACGGCCAACGGTCGTGAGAGCGGGCCATCGTCCACCACCTTCACCCTCACCCGCAGCGGCGATCTGCTGGCCAGCCTTGCGGTGCCCTATCGCCTCACCGGTAGCGCCACCCCAGGCGTGGATTATGGCGGGGCCGCCAGCGGCATCCTCACCTTTGCTGTTGGCAGTGCTTCAGCGGTGTTGACCCTGCCCACCATCGACGATGCCCTGATCGAAGGGGACGAATCGGTCCAGCTCAACCTCACGGCCCCCTCCAATTACGTCTTCGCCTTGCCCAGCGGGATGCTGGCCGGGACTCCAGGGGTGGCCAGCGCAACCCTTTTCGACAATGAGCCGTATCCCTTGGTCTTGAAGGCCACCATTGCTGGCGCTGAAACCGGGGCGGTGGCTTCGGTGTTCACGCTGACCCGGCCTGCCCAAGCCTCTTCTCTGGTGCTGACTGTCCCCTACAGCCTTGGTGGGACTGCCACCCCAGGAGTGGACTACCTCGGCGCAGGCACCGGTGTGTTCAGCTTTCCATTGGGTGCCGACACGGCCACCCTGGTGCTGCCCACCCTGGATGACGCCAGCGTTGATCCCTTCGAAAGCCTGATCTGCACCATCACCGCTCCCTTCGGCACCGTGCTGGTGCCCTCAGGTTCGGGGGAGATCGCTGGCCAGGCCAGCGTGGTGATGGCTGATAACGATGTGGCCCCCACGGTGACCCTGGTGAGCACTGAGGCGGCCACAGTGACCCTCAGCTTCTCGCAAGCGATCACGGCCGGGGCGTTGGCCACCACCGCCGGGCGTTTCACCGTGGCCGTGGATGGGGTGGCGCGGACGGTGCTGGGACTGGCCGCTGTACCGGGCCATGGGGACCAGCTCCAGCTGACCCTCGCCGGGCCTGCCCCCGGGGCCGCCCAGTCAGTGCGGATCAGTTACACGGATCTCAGCGCTGCCGATGACCTCATCAACGTGGTGCAGGACAGCGGGGGGGTGGATCTGGCCACCATTGGCGCCGTTCCTGGGATTCCGGCCACGGTCTACCGCAGTGGCAAATCAGTGCCCCTGCTCCAGCTCGATTATCAGCAACTCATCCTGACTGGCCTTGCCCCGTTGAATGGCACGGGCAATGCGGGGGCCAACACGCTGTTCGGCAATGGGGCCGCCAATCGCTTGGATGGCGCCGGCGGCAGTGATCAATTGATTGGTGGAGCCGGCAGCGACACCTATGTGGTCGATGATGTCTCCGACACCATCATCGAGCTCAGTGGCGGTGGCAGTGATCTGGTGCTTGCGTCTGTGAATTGGATGCTGGGAGCTGACGTTGAAAATCTCACCCTCATCGGAAGCAGTCCAATCACCGGATTCGGTAATTCATTGGCCAACAGGATCATCGGCAATGGGGCTAATAACGCGATCAATGGCGGAGAGGGCAATGACCTGTTGCAAGGGGGGGGCGGTGACGATGACATCGATGGCGGTGGCGGCAGCGACACCGCCGATTACCAGGACAGCCCGGCTGCCGTGACCGTATCCCTGCTGCTCTCGACCCCCCAGACCACCGGTGGCGCCGGCATTGACACGCTGCGGTGGATTGAAAATCTGAACGGCAGTCCTTTCAACGACAGTCTGACGGGCACGGCGGCCATCAATCGTCTGGATGGAGGGCTCGGGGCAGATCTGCTCATCGGTGGGGCCGGCAACGATGTGTATGCGGTGGACGATCCAGGCGATGTGGTGGTGGAAACGGCCACGGGCGGGGCCGCCGATCTGATCCAGAGCCGTATTTCCCTAGGGCTGCCTTCGTTCGTGGAACGATTGACTCTGCTCGGTTCGGTAGCGATCGATGGCGCGGGAAATGATCAGGGGAACGTGATCACTGGCAATGCCGCCGCCAATCTGCTGTGGGGTGAGGGTGGTAACGACACCCTCAGTGGTGGCGGCGGCATTGATACCCTCATCGGCGGCTTGGGAACTGATGCGTTTCGTTTTGATAGTGCACTTAACACCGCAACGAATCGCGACTTGCTTACGGATTTCAATACGGTGGAATACGATCAGATTCAGCTGGAAAATGCGGTATTCGTTGGCTTGCCCGTCGGTAGTCTGGCGGTGGATTCCCTTCAGTTAGGTACGATCGCCCTGAACCCTGGGGCCCGCATTCTTTATGACGTGCCTACGGGGACGCTGGCGTTTGACAGGGACGGATCTGAAGCCGTCTTTGTCCCCTTGGCCTTTGCTTGTCTCGTCGGCAGTCCGGCGCTGACGGTGGCTTCCTTTCGCATCACCTGACCCCGGGGCCCGCCAGACTCGCCGGGAGTTGGGGAGCACCGTTGCTGCTACTGGCTGCGTTCTGGGTTGCTGAGGCCGATGCGATCGAAGCGGCAGTGAGTATCACCGGACTGCTCGTGGTGGTGTGGCTGGTGTTGCGGCCGCGCTAACGATGGGCTCATCGCCACCGTCGAGGGGTCTCGCACACGGTGTTCCCGTTGTGATCAACCGTTAGGGCTGCCGTTGCTGGGCCCGGGAAGGGCCGACGGCGTGGGGCGGGCCGTGGCCGGATCCGTGGGGCCCTTGCCGCTGGCCAACAGATCTTCGATCTCGCAGACCGGAAAGCGGTTGATCGCCTTAAGGGCCTGGCGGGCGTTGGTGCGCAACCGTTCGCTAATCGCTTCGCAGTAGGGGATCTGGGCCAGCAGGTCCACCGTGCGCCGCAGCACCCGCACCACATCCCCTTCGTCGATGGAGGTGTTGGCGATCAGGTCCCCCCAGCTGGCGCCCCGGGCCCAGGCATGCACCAGCCCCGTGAGTTCCAGTTCCCACCAGACCGGCACCACCACCTGGCCGTGCTCCTGTTGCCGCAATAACTCGCGCCGCAGACCCCGCAGGTCATGGAGGGCCTCCTCGACCGCCGGAGGCGGGGGGTAACCACACCAGAGGTCCGGGCGATTCACTTCGGTGGAGATGGCCTCCAGCACCGCCGCCAACTCGGGCGGCTCCAGTTCATCCAGGTGGCCGCTCATCAGCCCCAACCCCAGCCATAGTTCGTTATCACCCCGCAGGGCCGCCACGGTGCGGCCCACCTCGGTGGGCTCCAGGCCGTCGTCGCCGGCGAGGGCGCCGAAGAACCGCAGGATCTCGATCAGGGCCAGGAAGGTGTCCCAGTGGCGGTTGGAGCGGAAATGGAGCAGTCGTTGCCGTTCCTCCAGCTCCACTTCCAGCTCCTCCATGCGACGTCGGTGTTTCTTGAGGTGCTTGCGATCGCCCCAGCGATGGGCGGGATGCACCTCCAGTTCTTCTTCAAGCACCGCCACCAGTTCGGCCTGGTGGAGCACTTCACCGGCCAGGTCGTAGCGGGGGGTGTGCATGTCGTGGCGGCGCGCCATTGAGGCCACCGCCAGGGCCAGGCCGCCGCTGTCCTGGTTGCCGTGGCGCAGTTCCCCGGGATGGTTCAACGCCGGTGGCGCCAGCTGCTGCACCTGCAGGCAACTCAGCTCGGCGTGCAGGCTGACCACCGCATGGCAGGGCACCAGGATCCAGATGTTGTCGTCGGTGAGGCAGAGCAGCAGGGGGAACTGGCCGGACCCCTGCACCTTGGCCACGATCACCGCCGGCGTGACCCGACCCTTGAGCTGGGGCGCCTTGAGGCTGATCAGGGTGCCTTCGCTGGCGAATTGCAGGGCCAGGGTGAGTTCATGGGCCAGCGTTTCTTCGGCCTGCTGCTGAAGAATGCGCAGCAGGCGCCGTTCCTCCCTCAGACGGGCCCGTTGGTTTTCGTAGTCTTCAAAGTCGTCCCAGGGCACATCGCCGCCACTGGTTTCAAGAGTGGCCAGCTGGGCCTGAATTTCGGCGATCTGGCGTTCATCCTCCTGCAGGTCGAGGGTGGCCAGGTAGCGGCCGAAGCTGCGCTCCACCAGCTCCCGGGCCTTGGGGAGGTCGTAGCGCTGCAGCAGGTTGAGCACCATGCCGTAGCTAGGGGTGAACTGGCTCACCAGCGGATCGGCGGGGCTGGTGGCCAGGGCACCGGCCTCCCGCACCCCTTCAAAGCGGCTCTGCACGGTGACGACATAGCCCTGGTCATCGAGGCCGCGGCGGCCGGCACGGCCCGCCATCTGCAGGAATTCGCTGCCCATCAGCGGCCGGTGGCCCCGTTCGGTGCGCTTGGACAGCGAGGAGATCACCGTCGTGCGGGCCGGCATGTTGATCCCGGCGGCCAGGGTTTCGGTGGCGAACACCACCTTCACCAGCGCCTGTTGGAACAGTTCTTCGATCAGCTCCTTCCAGGCGGGCAGGACACCGGCGTGGTGGGCGGCGACGCCGCGCAGCAGGGCATCGGCGTGGCCGCCGTCACGCACGGCCTCCGGGGTGGTGGCCACGAAGATGTCGAGGCGGGCGCGGATCCGGGCCTGTTCTTCGGGAGTGACCAGGCAAACCTTGGCCAGATCGCGCAGGGCCTTATCGCAACCGCGGCGGCTGAAGATGAAATAGATCGCCGGCAGCATCTGACGATCCGCCATCTGGGCCACCACGAAGCCGATCGGCGGGGCCTCCGGTTGGGGCGGCCTGGGGGTTTTAGGCCCTTTCCGCTGGCTGCCCTTGGGGGCTCGCCACACCTTGCAGTTCGGATGGAGCCCCGTGCCCTCGTCGTTGAGCAGGGGGTGGAGGCCCTTGGCGCTGCAGAAACTGAAACTGAGCGGAACCGGCCGGTAGTCGCTGTGCACCAGGCGGGTGGGGCCATGGACCCGCTCGATCCAATCGGTGAGTTGGCCGGCGTTGGCCACCGTGGCCGAGAGGGCCACCAGCTGGATCATCGGGGGACAATGGATGATCGATTCCTCCCACACCGTGCCGCGCTGGCTGTCGTTCATGTAGTGGCACTCATCGAGCACCACCGCCTCCACATCATGGAGAGGATCGTCGGCTTCGCGATCGATCTCCGCATAGAGCATGTTGCGGAAGATCTCGGTGGTCATCACCACGATGCGTGCCTCACGATTGAGGCTCATATCGCCGGTGAGTAGGCCCACATTGTCCGCCCCGAATTGGTGGCGGAAATCCCTTAGTTTTTGGTTGGAAAGGGCCTTGAGTGGGGTGGTGTAAAAGACCTTCCGTCCATGGGACAGGGCGCGATGGATGGCGTACTCGCCCACCAGGGTCTTGCCCGAGCCGGTGGGGGCGCTCACCACCACCGAATGGCCGATGTTCAGGGCATCGATCGCTTCGAGCTGGAAGGGATCGAGGGGAAAGGGGAAGAGCTCGCCCAGGGGCGGCACTGAGCCGGTGGTCGGGCGATCTGGCATGGTGTGATCTTATGGTGCCGACAGGGTGGCAATGGCGCTATGACCACCGGCTCGGGGCGTCGAGAGCCAGGACGATGCCAGGGACCGAAGGCCAACCATGGCGCCCAAGGCAGCCGATCCTCGTGTGCGCCAACACAAAATTCAGCCCCTGAGCCTGGGCCGAGCGCGCTCGCTGTGCCCCGTTCGATCGGCCCCGCAGCGATGACGACGACCAAGGTTGGCGAATGCAATCCTGAAGATTCTCCAGTGACCTTATTAACAAGTCTCCAGAACAACACATCGGCCGATCTCAACGCGCACTTGATTGACCTGGATCTTCAGAGATTTTAGTTGTGACAACTCGGCTGGCTGTAGCCATTCGCTTAATGCGCCCTGCCTTGGTGCCAGTCGCGTTTTGATCGTGGTCGGCGAAGCAACGGCGAAGCGGCGCAGGGGAAAGGGGCCGGCCAGCAGACGAGCACGGGAGCACGGGGCGCCTGGGCAGCCCTGACCCCGGCTCCGATCCCGCGGAGCCCCTGCATCGAGGTGCCGCATCCCATCCAAGCGGCAGTGGCGCCACGCTCAAATAGAGAGCATCGTCATCATCAGTCCCCTGAGCGTCCCCCCCCTCGCCAGCACCTGCTTCGGCTTTGAGGCCGACTTCACCGCCGACCTGCGCTGCATCCCGATGGCGGTGCGGCGCAAGATCGACCTGGCCGGAGTGAAGCTGAAACTCCAGCATTGGAACGAGCTGGACGAAAGCGAGCGGACCGAGCTGCTGGCCTGGGACGACGCCCCGGAGGCGATCGAGGCCCTGCGGGCCCATCTGATGCAGCGCACCGCTTCCCTCAGCCCAGGACAAGCCAAAGAGCTGCCTCGCTCGGTCGGTGAACCCTGGCAGCAGATTGGCCAGCTGCCAGGGGTGCTCGCCGCCTCCTGCGCCCAGCTGGGTCTGAGCGTGGGGGTCGAGGACTGGGCCGCCCTCGATGAGTTGCAGCGCTTCGCTTTGGTGAAGCTGAGTCACCCCGGCCACGAGCACCGCAATCTGCCGCGGGCCCTCGTGGAGTTCGGGCTTGGGGACGCGGGCGCTTGCGTTCCCGGTGATGGGCCCATTTCGCAGCAGCCTTAGCCTGCGGCCACCTTGCCGGCCGCCCATGGTTTCGTCCCGCTCCGATGGTGCTGTCGCTGCCCCTGGCCGGGGGTGGCAGCGCCTGTTGGCGGTGGGGGCGGAGGGGGTGGCCAGCGGCACCCCCTACATGGTGGGCACCAAGTTGTTGCAGGGCTGGCTCACGACCAGCGGCGTGCCCCTGGCGTTGATCGGCCTGCTGGGCCTGGCCGAACTCCCCTACACCCTCAAGATGCTGTGGGCGCCGGCCCTCGATCGTTGGCCGATCCCCTGGCCCGATCGCCGCCGCGGCTGGTTGCTTGTGGTGCAGGGCCTCTTGGTGGTGGTGCTCGCCGCCATGGCCCTGTTGCGGCCCAGCACCAACCCGGCCAGCCTCAGCGCCATTGGCCTCATGGCCGTGCTGTTGGCGTTGGTGAGCGCCACCCAGGACATCCTGGTGGACTCCTACCGCACCGATCTCCTGCCGGAAGCGGAGCGCGGTGCCGGCGCCGCCGCCACCAACCTCGGCTTTCGTGGCGCCATGTTGGCCATCGGCGCCGGCGGCTTCAGCTTGGCCGGGCGCTTCGGTTGGCCGCTGGCCTTTCTGGGCTCCGCTGGCCTGATGCTCGCCGTGCTGCCGTTCACCCTCAGTGCCCCGCGGCTGCCGGCCCTGGAGCAGCCCGTCACCAGCCTGCGGCAGGCGATCGTGGGCCCGGCCCGGGAGTTCCTGGGGCGCACCGGCGGCGGCCGCGCCGCCCTGCTGCTGGCCCTGGTGCTGCTCTATCGCTGGCCCGATGGTCTGTTGAACCTGATGGCCGTGCCCTTCCTGATCCAGCAGGGGTTCAGCCCGGCGGTGGTGGGCTCGGTGCTGGCGGGCTGGGGCATCGCCGCCACCATCCTCGGCACGTTGCTGGGGGGGGTCCTGTTCAGTCGGCTCGGCCTCAACCGTTCCCTCTGGCTGTTTGCCCTGCTCGGTGCCGCCGGCAACCTCGCCTATTGGGCCCTAGCCAGCTTCGGTGGCGGCATGTCCGGCTTGCTGCTGGCCGTTGGCTTGGAAAACCTCAGTGGTGGCATGGTCGGCACCGCCTTCGTGGCGCTGTTGATGAGCCTCTGCAACCCCCGCTTTTCCGCCACCCAGTACGCCCTGCTCTCCGGTGTCTATGCCTTGAGCCGTTCCCTGCTGGCGGCGCCGGCTGGATTGGTGGCGGCTCGGGTGGGCTGGGGCAGTTTCTTTCTGTTCACCGTGGCGGCCGCCGTGCCGGCCTTCCTGTTGATGGTGCGCCTGACGCCTTGGCAGGGCCAGGGGGTGCGGGGGGCGTTTGATCCCTTGCGGGATCGGGTCTGAGGCCCGCCGCCACCCCCCATCAGCCACCACCACGCTCTGCGGCGCAGTGGTGGCGTTGTTGCTGAAAACTCATCCGGCCCTGTCGCCCCTGCTCACGCTGCTGGAAGTGCTTGGTGCGGGGAGATCCAGCCATGGTGAGCCAGGTGATCAAAACGGTGAATGCGATCGAGACCACCGGCAATGCCAGTGGCGGTGGTGGCGGCGGTGGAGGCAATGGGGCCAATCAGGCGCCCCAGGTGGCGGTGCTTCAGAGCTCGGCCACCACGACCGTGCCCAGCCTGGTGGTGGATCTGTTGACGGGCGCCTTCGATCCGGAGGGGGCCCCCCTGACCGTGGTGAACCCCCAGATCAGTGGTAGTGACGGCAACCAGCCGGTGCCGTTGCCGCCTGGGGCGGTGCTTCTCAAGGGCAGTGTGCTCACGGTGCGCCCGGAGGCGTTCACGGCTCTGAAGGACGGCGAGAAGGCGATTGTGCTGGTGCGCTATGGCGTCTCCGATGGCGTCAACGTCACCGAGGCGACGGCCACCTTCACCATCACGGGTCTGACCCCGATCGGTCCGGCGCCGGGGCCGCAGCCCGCGCCCAAACCAGCGCCGCCGTCCCAACCAGCACCGCCGCCCGAGCCGCTGCCGATGCCCGATCCGGTCACTCCAGTCGATCCTGCTCCGATGCCGAAGCCCGAGACCGGGCCCGCGCCGCAGCCGGTGCCCCAGCCCGCGCCGCCGCCAGCTCCCGTTTCGGAGCCGGTCACTCCGATCGATCCGGCGCCCGTGCCATCGCCCGCGCCCCAGCCCGCGCCGGGGCCAGCGCCGCAGCCCACACCTGGGCCCGTCCCCTCGCCGCAACCAGTGCCGACCCCAGCTCCAGCCCAGAAGCCGGCGATAGCCCCTCCTCCTGCGCCGGTTCCGCCGATGAAGCCGGTGGCGGAAACCCCTGCCGCGCTCGAGCAGAAAGCCCAGATTGTGTCGGTGGTGCAAACCTCCTCGTCCCAGCTGGTTTCTCCCGCGGCGCCCGCCCCGCTGGTGCCATTGCTGCCGGTGCCCGTGGGAAGCCCCACCCCCCTGCCCCTAATCCCCGTCGCTGGTGTGGTCCTGCTGGGGGGCTCCAAGGCCGACACCTTGATCGGCGATGCCGGCGACGACGACCTGCGCGGCCAGAAGGGCAACGACCGTCTGGAGGGGCAAACCGGCAACGACCTGCTGATCGGCGGCAAGGGCAACGACCAGTTGATCGCCGGTGCCGGCGACGACATCCTCGATGGGGGCAAGGGCAACGACGTCCTGGATGGCGGCAGCGGCCGCAACCTGTTCCTTGCCGCCAAGGACCGCAGCCGCGACCAGCTGCTGATCGGCACCGGCGAAGGCGCTGCCATGGCCGATCAGGTTGTCAGCCTCGATCGCAAGGATCAGATCACCTTGTTGGGCGTTAGCAGCGGTGCCATCAGCGTGGCCCCAACCGAGGGGGGGCTGGGCATCTTCGCCAATGGCTCCCTGGAAGTGGTCTATCTCGGGGGCAACCTCTCCATCGACCAGCTCAGTGGACTCACCCGCGGCGAGTTCTGACGCCTTTCCCGTGCCCTGAGTTCCGGTGGCGCGGCTCCGTAGATTGTCCCCAGCCGGTCGGCTTCGTTGCCCCCAATGCCGATGGTTCAGAGCAAGTCGCGCCGCCGGACCGTCGTTATCGTTGCCGTGGTGGCCGTCGCGGCGGTGGGAGGTGGAGCACTTCTGCTGCGCCAGCACCGCCAGCCGCCGCCGGTGCCGGTGGCGGCGAACCGCCAGGTTTCCGCCTTGGGGCGCATCGAACCTGAAACCAAAATCCGCAAGGTTTCGGTGTCGAGCTCCCTCAGCGGTGATCGGATCGAGAAAATCCTGGTGGAAGAAAACCAGGAGGTGAAGGAGGGCGATCCGCTGGCGATTCTCAACAGCTATGGCACCCTCAAGGCCTCGCTAGATGAGGCCAATGAGATGGTGGCCGTGGCCGACAGCAAGCTCAAGCAGGTGCAGGCCGGCGCCAAGCAGGGCGAGATCCGGGCCCAGGAGTACAAGGTGCAGAGCCTGGAACATCAGCTGGCCGGTGAACAGCTGGCCCAGGACCAGTCGGTGGCCTCCGCCCGTTCCAAGGCCAAGGAAGCTGCAGTCGAAGCTAAGCGTTACGACCAGCTGCACAGCAGTGGCGGCATTTCGGAGCTGGAGCGGGATCGCTATCGCACCCGGGCTGATACCACCACCGCTGAATTGAACAAGGCGATCGAAACCCGCACGGGTACCCTCAGCAAGCTGAGCTCCGATATCTCCAGTGCCCGCCAGACTCTGGAGCAGATTAAGGAGGTGCGTCCGGAGGACGTGCTCACCGCCCAGAACGAATACCGACAGGCCGTAGCCAGTCGCAATCGGGCCCAGCAGGAGTTCAGTTTCGCCACCGTGCGTGCCCCCCAGGATGGCCAGATCCTCAAGTTGATCGCCCGTCCCGGCGACAAGGTGGGCGAAGACGGCATTCTGGAAATGGCCGACACCAATCGGATGATTGTGACGGCGGAGGTGCAACAGACCGATCTCCCCAGGCTGCGCAATGGCCAGGCAGCCACCATCACCGCCGATGGATTTGAAGGCCAACTCACCGGGACCGTGTTCCAGGTGGTGCCCCAGGTGCAACGCCAGAGTGTGTTCGGGGGGGAGCCGGGGGAGAACCAGGATCAGCGGGTGTTTGAGGTGAAGATCCGCCCCACCCTCACGCCCCCTCAGGCCAAGAAGATCCGCATGGCGTCCAATCTGCAGGTGAATGTGGTGTTTGCCCCATGAAGGCGGCCGTCACCAAGCTGCTCAAGCGCACCCCGGTGGCCTGGCTGCAGGTCACCAACAATCCGGTCAAGCTGATGATCGCCCTTGCGGGCGTTAGCTTTTCCAACTTGCTGATGTTCTTTCAGCTTGGGTTGATGGATAGCCTTTACAACAGTCAACGCAAGCCGATCGATCGCCTGCGAGCTGACCTGGTGATGGTGAGCTCCGGCTATAGCAACTTCGGTGCGCTGCAAAACTTTAAGCGCAGTCGGATTTACCAGGCCCTGGGGGTGGAGGGGGTGGAGGGTGTCGCGCCCCTGCGGATTGGCCGCGGCAATTGGATCACCCCGGCCACGCATCAGTCCTTCGATGTTTACGTCTATGGGGTGCCGCTCAGTCAGCCATCGCTGAACTTTGTCGAGCTGGAGAGTGATCCGATGCAATTGCAGGCGTTGGGGACTGCATTTTTTGATCGGAACTCCAAGAAACAGTATGGTGATGTTATCGGTGCCCTGCGTCGTGATGGGGTGTATCAGCTTGAGGTGAGTGGCAAGGCGCTGCGTATTGTCAACACCTTTACGATGGGGGCCACCTTTGCGGCCGAAGCCAATCTGATCTGTAGTGATAGCACCTTTCAATATCTGTTCCCTCGCAACAACGCCAATGACATCCAAATTGGGTTGATTCGGTTGCGCCCTGGCGCCTCGGCGGCGGCGGTGCAGGCGGCTCTGCAGCCCTTGATGCGCCGTGATGTGAAGGTTCTCACCCGGGATCAGCTCGCCGCGCTTGAGGTGAACTATTGGAAGCGCAATTCCTCCGTGGGGTTCATTTTTTCATTGGGTGTGCTGGTGGGCTTCGTGGTGGGAGCGATCATTGTTTATCAGATTCTCTATGGTGATGTGATGAACTCCCTGCCCCAGTACGCCACGCTCAAGGCCATGGGATACACCGATCGTTTTGTGATCTTGGTGGTGATCCAGCAGTCCGCGATTCTTGCTTTCGTCGGTTTTGTTCCTGGGGTGATTGTGTCGTCGGGTTTGTACTGGCTGCTGGCCGCCGTGACCAAGCTTTCGGTGATCATGACGTTTGAGCGGGCGCTGCTGGTGCTGCTGCTGACCTTCGTGATGTGCGTGGGCTCTGGTGCGCTGGCCACACGTAAATTAGTGGAACTTGATCCGGCCGATGTCTTCTGAACCGATCATCAGCCTCAGCCATGTCAACCACTGGTTCGGCCATGGGGAAGGACGCAAACACGCCCTCAAGGACATTTCCCTCGATATTCATCCCGGTCAGATCGTGATCTGCACCGGGCCCTCCGGCTCCGGTAAGACCACTCTGCTCACCATGCTTGGCGGATTGCGCTCCTGCCAAGACGGCAGCCTGCGGATTTTGGGCGAGGAACTCAATGGCGCTAACAAGGAGCAATTAGCCCACCTGCGTTTGAATGTGGGGTTTATTTTTCAGGCCCACAACCTGATGATGTTCCTCGATGCCAAGCGCAATGTGCGGTTGTCGCTGGAGCTGCATGATCGCTATTACGACCAGGATATGGATCAGTTGGCTGTGCAGATGCTGGAGAAACTGGGATTGGGGGATCGGGTGGATTATTTCCCCGCCAATCTCTCCGGTGGCCAGCGTCAACGGGTGGCGATCGCCCGGGCGTTAGTCAGCCAGCCCAAGATATTACTGGGGGATGAACCCACGGCAGCGCTAGATAAGGATTCCGGACGTACGGTGGTGGGACTAATGCAAACCATGGCCCGTGAACACAACACAACAATTATTATGGTGACTCACGATAATCGTATTCTGGATGTGGCCGATCGCATCATCATTGTTGAGGATGGCGAGCTGGCGGGCCAGGAGGCCGAGGAGGCCTTCGTGCGGCGGATGCGTGATGGTTCCGCCCACTGAATCCCCATGCCAGGGGCGGATGGATCCTGGTGTTGTCTCCGCCCGCCTCTGATTTTGCCAACAGGATTGTTTAGTGGTAAAGCGACTCCCGGACCAGCTGCAGCGAGCCACTGGGAATACGCCAGAGGCCTCCGGAGGGTTCGTCCAGATCCAGGATGATCACGGTCAGGAGCCCCAGGGAAAATCCTGTGATCGTTACCACGGCGGTTTGCAGTCCGAGGTGGCCGAACCACACAAACCAGGTGGCCAGCCAGAGGCACAGCCCCGAGATCACCAGGTAGAGCTTCAGCAGGGGGGAGAGGCCATCCCCCATCACGGCGATGCGATGGGTGCGGAGGCGGGCCAAGGCGAGCACCGCCTGCAGCAACTCCCGCCCCGCCAGCCGCTGGCTGGCCGTGAGTTTGCTCTCCAGCAGGCGGGCGGTGCTGTCCATCAAGGCTGCGTAGCTGGGGTGGTTGCTGGTGCTGATGCCTGTGTCCCCCAACGGCTGTTGGCCCCAGGTTTCCTCCTGCAGCCCGTCCAGGTGGGCCGCCAGGGCTGCCTTAAGCGGCTGGCCGAGGGTCGCATTGGGCAAAAAGTGGTCCACCAGATCGCGGATGGCCTCGGCGGCGTTGAGTTCATCCTCGATCACCTGCTGGAGTGATCCGAACCGGCTAAGACAGCCGGAGAGAATGAAACCCGTAACAATCGCATAGACAGCACCGAGAACGGCGGTGAATACTCCCCATACGCCTGAGTCGCCCAGCAGAAGGCATTCTGCCCCATTGGTACAACGCTTAGAATAGAATTGCCAGGCTCCACTGATCACCAGCAGCAGGAGCCCCAGGCTGATCACCATAAGGCGAGAGCGTTGAATTCCCGCCAGAAAGGGTTTGAATCGCCGGGATCCCTGCTGAGCTGCCCTGGTGGCCATGGTGGGGGGGGAGTGACGCTGGGCTTCAGGTTAAGGACACCGCCGCCCTCAGGCCGCCTCTTGCTCCCGATCATGGCGGCGCCGCTCCGCCTGCAGGTTGACCTCATCGGCGTCGGAGTGTTCCAGGGGCAGATCAAACCAGAAGGTGGTGCCGATGCCCGCCTCACTGGCCATGTTCACCTGGCTGCCGTGTTTTTCGAGAATGCCCCGGACAATCGAGAGGCCCAAGCCGGTGCCCGCCTCGGTGTGCACCGCGTTCTCGACGCGGTAGAACCGCTCGAAGATGCGCTCCTGATCCGCGGTCGGAATCCCGCAGCCGGTGTCGGCGATCTCAATGCGCAGCCGGGGCAACGGTGAGGTCAGGGCGCAGGTGGGATTTCCCTGGGGGTTGTGGCCAGGATCGATCTGGCAGAGATCCGGCCAGGGATAGGCCCGGAGCTGCAGCATGCCGCCGTTGGTGGTGAACTTCAGGGCATTGCCCACCAGGTTGTCGAGCACCTGAAGCAGCAGGTCCCAGTTCCCCAGCACCCTCGGCAGTTGGGCCTCCGCCTCGAAGCTCAATTGCACCCCCTTGTCATCCGCATTGAGCCTGTAGGTCCGCAAGGTCTGTTCAATCGCTGGCCCTACCTCCAGGGGTTCCAGTTGCCAGACCCGTTCGGATTCGAGCCGGGATAGATCAAGCACATCGTTCACCAGCCGTGTCAGCCGGTCGGTTTCATCGTTGGCGATGCCGAGGAACTCCTGACGATCCACAGGGGTGAGCTGATCCCAGAGATCATGCAGGGTTTCCACATAGCTTTTGATGTTGAACAGCGGTGTGCGCAGCTCATGGGACACGTTGCTGATGAAACGGCTCTGGGCGGCATTGAGTTCCACCTCGCGGGTGAGGTCCTGAATCGTCATGGCGATGCCCTTCAGGCTTTCGCCACTGGCGTCCCGCACCGATTGCAGCACGATTCGCAGCGTCCGCGCCGGTTCCTCCAGGCTCAGGCGCACATCGGCGCTGTCCTTGTCGTTGTCGATCAAGTTGTCCAGCAGCCCCTGCAGCTCCATGGCCAGCCGATCGGGCAGTTCCGTGGCCAGCTCATTGCCCTCCAGCTTGCGCCCCTCCCAGCGGAAGAGCCGCCGGGCCGTGGGGTTGACCAGCACGATTCGCCCCGTTTCATCCAGCAGCACCGCCCCATCGGCCATCGTGGCGATCAGGGATTGCTGCTTCACCTGCGCCGCGGTGAGTTCTTCGATGTTGGCGGCTTTGTACACCTCCAGCTGGGAGGCCATGGTGTTGAACCCTTCCAGCAGTTCCCCCAGCTCCCCTCCCACCGGCAGGGCAATGCGTGCCTCAAAGCTGCCCCCCGCGATCAACCTCACCCCCCGCAGCAGTTCCTTCACCGGTTGGGTGATGGTGAGGGCGTTCAACACCGAGCCCAGAATCACTAGCACCCAGATGGAGATAAACACCGCCACCGTGACTTCCCGGGTGAGGGCGGAGCTGGCCAGCAGGGTTTCGTTGGGATTGATGCCCAGGGCCACCACCCCTAGATACCGCTCCCCGTCCAGCATCGGCACGAACACATCCGTTACCTGACCATCCGGGGAGAGATGCTGGCGAATCAGGGGGTTGTCCGGGCGGTTCTGCAGGTCGGCAGGGAGCTCGAGGCGTCGGCTCAGCAGTTGTTCTCCCGCCGGGGCGCGGGTGCCGTCCCCCATGGGAATCCCGAGGTAGATCACTCCCTCGGCATCGGCGAAGACGATGTAGCGGAGGCTGCGGCTCGACTGCCAGAAGCGATCGGCCACAGTCGCCAGTTCCCGGTCCTTGCCCTGGGCCACGAGGGGCTGGACGTTGGCCGAGAGCAGCAGCCCCAGGTCCCGGGCGTAGCGGGTGTCATTGCTGCGGGCGTTCTGCTGAATGCCATTGATGGCCAGGAAGGTGATGCCAGCCATCACCAGACTCACCACCAGGGTGGCCACGGCCAGCAATTTGGTCTGCAGGCTGAATTCGGCCCACCAGCGGGCCAGGCGCTCCCCCCAGGTCATCGGCGGCGCACCTGATGGCCGATGTCGCGTCGGTAGGTCATGCCCTCGAACTGCACCTGGGCCAGGCCGCCATAGGCCCGTTCAAAGGCGCTATCGAAATCGTCGGCCTGGGCCACCACCGCCAGCACGCGCCCGCCCGCGGTATGGCACTGGCTATCGCCATCACGGCGGCTGCCGGCGTGGAACAGTTGAAGGGTTGCGTTGGCGTGGAGGCTGCTGGTGATCAGATCACCTTGGCGCACCTCGCCGGGGTAGCCCGCCGCCGCCGCGATCACACAGGCGCTGCAGCCCGGCTGGATGCTGAGGGGCGGGGCGGTGGCCAGTTGGCCCCGGGCACAGGCCGCCAGCACCTGGGCCAGTTCCGGCCCTAGTAGGGGCATCAGCGTTTCGCACTCCGGATCCCCGAAGCGACAGTTGAATTCGATCACCTGGGGCCCGCTGGGGGTGAGCATGAGGCCGGCGTAAATGACCCCGCGATAGTCGATGCCCCGGCCCTGGAGGGCCCGCACGATCGGTTCCAGCACCAGCTGCCGTGTCTGCTCCAGGCCAGCAGCGTCCAGCAGGGGCGCCGGCGCGTAGGCCCCCATGCCGCCGGTGTTTGGACCGGTGTCCCCCTCGCCGATGCGCTTGTGATCCTGGGCGGGCGGCAGCAGCACCAGGGAGGAGCCATCACAGAGGGCAAACACGGAGACCTCCGGCCCGCTCAGCCGTTCCTCCAGCACCAGCGCCGTCCCGGCTGCCCCGAAGCGGCCGTCGAACACCTCCTCAATGGCGGCGCGGGTTTCGGCCACGGTGTCGGCCACGGTGACCCCCTTGCCGGCGGCCAGGCCATCGGCCTTAACCACCAAGGGTCTGTTCTGCTGGTCCAGCACCGCCAGGGCCTGCTCCAGGCTGGTGGCGGGCCAGTAACCGGCGGTGGGGACCCCGGCTTCCTGCATCAGCGCCTTGGCCCAGTGCTTGCTGGCCTCCAGCTGGGCGCCATCGGCCCCGGGGCCGAACACCGTCAACCCCTCGGCCCGGAGCCGATCGGCCAGGCCAGCGGCGAGAGGAGCTTCGGGTCCCACCACCACCAGGTCCACATCGAGTTCCTCGCAGGCGGTGATAAGGCCTGGGTGATTGGTGTCGGCGATCGGTAGCTGCTCGCAACCGGCGAGCTCCGCGGTGCCGCCGTTCCCCGGTGCCACCCACACCCGTTGCACCCCCGGGCAGCGGGCCAGGGCCCAGCCCAGGGCGTTTTCGCGGCCCCCCCCTCCCACCACCAGGATCCGTTCCGGGCCCGTGGTTGGCAGGGGCAGGCTGGGGGAGGGCGTGGCCATGGCGCAGGGAGGAATGGCGGGGTGGGGGACCGGCCAGGGCTTGGCCCGGGAAAGGGGCGGAGGCCGATGGAGGGCCCGGTCGGGTCCCTTAAGTTGTGGGGATCCGAGCTGGAGCAGACCCGAGCTGAAGCGCAACGGAGCTGGAACGGATCGGGGGGTGAGCCGAACGGACCTGGCGCCAGGGGCGGCCGGTCCGGGGCCGGGGATCACCGTCGCACCATTGTCGGCGACGGCCGGCGGCTTGTGTTGGTCAGAGCGTCTGCTGACTGGCGTGCTGACTGGCCTTCTGGCCTGGGTTGCCCTCGGGCCCCAGCGTCTCCTGGCCCAGGTGGCAGCTCCGGTTCCAGCTCCGGTTCCAGCTCCAGCTCCCGCAGCGATCAGCCCAGAGGCCTTCGCTGTGCTGTTGCGCAGCGGTGACCTGGATGCCCTCGACCGGGCCTGCCCCCCGTTGATCGAGGCGGACGACCAGGAGCGCCTGCGGCAAGTGCAGGGACGACTGCTGGCGATTCATCCCGCCCCCCAGCCCCTGCCGGTGGTTCTGGCCAATGCGGACGTGATGTTGCGCTGCGGCGCCCCCCTCGCGGCGATGACCGTGCTCAACCGCATCAGTCCCGCCGTCGGTGCTGAGCGGGTCCAGTGGTTGGTGCTCCAGTGGCGCGCCGCCAATGCCGCCCTCGACCACCGCCGCGCCGCCCTAGCCCTGGAGCGTCTGGCGGCCGCCCAGCCAGCCCTGTTTCCCCAGTTGGGCCTGCCGGTGTTGATTCGGGAGGACGGCACCAGGGTCAGCCGCTCCGCCCAGGAGCTGCTGGCAGACCATCTCCACTCCCGTGGCCTGGACCAGGCGGCCGGGGAACTGCTGCTGGCCTCCCGTTTGCCGGGTGTTGCCGGCGCGGAACGGTTGCAGCAGGCGGTGCGGCTGCTGCCCCAGCTGCCCCTATCGGAGCGGGAAGCGCTGCTGGAGGAGGCCCTGGAGCAGGCCGCCGCCGCCGGGGCCTGGGGCCTGGTGGGCGAGCTGTTGGACGACCAGGCGGCCCTGCCGTCGCCACGGGCGCGGGAGCGGCGGCGCAAGCTCAGTCCCCGCATCGACGATGCCTACGGCGAATGGCTGCTGAACAGCCAAGATCCGGCGGCCGTCGCCCGCCGCCGCCAACTGGAACAGCAGCTGCGCTCCCCCCGCGCCCCCGGGGGCCATGCCGCCAGCGGCCAGCCCGCCTTCCCCCCGGCCTCCTCCCCTCGCCCGGCCTCGCCCTCCGCCCCCAGCTCGCCATGACCGCCTTCTCCCTCGGCGCCCTCCTCTACGAAGGCAAGGCCAAGCGCATCTACGCCACCGATCAGGACGACCTGGTGGCGGTGGAGTTCAAGGACGACGCGACGGCCTTCAACGCCCTCAAAAAAGCCCACTTAGCGGGCAAGGGCGAGCTGAACTGCCGCATCTCCGCCTTGCTCTTCGAGCACCTGATCCGTTGCGGCATCCCCACCCACTACCTCGGCGTTGTTGACGCCACCTGGATGGCGGTGCGGCCGGTGCGCGTGATCCCGGTGGAGGTGGTGGTTCGCAATGTGGCGGCGGGCTCCCTGTGCAAGCAGCTTCCGATCGCCGCCGGCACCGTGCTGGAACCGCCGCTGCTGGATCTCTACTACAAAGACGACGCCCTGGGCGACCCCCTGCTCACCGAGGCCCGCTTGGAGCGACTGGGCCTGCTGACGCCCGAGCAGCGCCAGCGGCTGGGAGACTTGGCCCTGCAGGTGAACGGCGCCCTGCGCAGCCTGTTCGCCAGGGTGGGCCTGGAGCTGGTGGATTTCAAGATCGAATTGGGCTTCAGCGCCGAGGGCGCCATCGTGGTGGCCGATGAGATCAGCCCTGACACCTGTCGGCTCTGGGACCTCCAGGTGAACGATCCCCAGGACCGCATTCTCGACAAGGATCGTTTCCGACAGGACCTCGGCGGCGTTGTCGAGGCCTACGGGGAGGTCTTCAAACGGGTCCAAGGGGTCTGTCCTGAAGCGGGTGTCTACCGTTAAGGTCGGCGCCAAACGCGGCCAGGCCGCTCCGCTGACATCCTTCATGCCCGGCGCTCGCTCCCGCAGGTCGCCCCGTCTCCGTGCTCCGATCCCGCTTCGGGTGGCGTTGACCCTGCCGTTGATGGGTCTCGCCCTAGCGTCCGGCACGACAGTGCACGCGGCTGACAGGGATCCGGTGGGTTCGGGCCAGGCGGTCCCCTTGATTCCGCCGCCACCGCTGCCGCCCTTGCCAGCGGCCGATCGGCTGGGGGCGTCCCTTGGATCGGCGACCGAGGTGCTTTTGGCCCAAGCTCCCGCCCCAGCGCCCAGTCCCGCCGCAGCCCCGGTGTCCCCCGTGCCGGTGGAGCCCCAAGCCCCGAAGACCAAAGCCCCAAAGCCCCAAGCGCCGAAGGTACTAGTCCCGAAGGCCGAGGTTCCCAAGGTTGAAGTCCCCAAGGCCGAAGTTCCCAAGGCCCCGGAACCCCAAGTTCAGGCGCCCTCTCTCCAGCCAGCCCAGGCCCCTGCGGCGGCGGCGAGTGACGAGCCGCGGGTGCTCCTCAGTGAGGTGATCGTTCAGGGGCTCAATGGCCACCCCGAACGGGAGCGGCTTGAGCAGGCCGCCTATGCGGCGATGACGATCAGCCCCGGCAGCGAGGTCACCCGCACCCAGCTCCGCGGCGAGCTGGCGGCGATCTATGCCACGGGCTGGTTCTCCGATGTGCGGATGCAGCCCATGGATGGCCCCTTGGGCGTGCGTTTGGTGGTGATGGTCACCCCCAATCCCGTACTCACCAAGGTGACCCTGGATCCGCCGGACGCCAAGGTACCCGCCAGCGTGGTGAATGACAGCTTTGCTGGCGACCTGGGCAAAACCCTCAACCTCGGCACCCTGCAGACCCGCATGCAGGAATTGCAGAAGTGGTATGCGGATCAGGGCTATTCCCTGGCCCGGGTCACCGGCCCCGGCCGGGTCACCCCGGAGGGGGAGGTGCAGCTCACGGTCCGCCAGGGCACGGTGGAAGGGGTGGAGGTCCAGTTCCTCAACAAGGATGGCTCTCCCACCGATGACAAGGACCGGCCGATCAAGGGCAAGACCAAGTTGTGGGTAATCACCCGTGAGATCTCCCTCAAGCCCGGCCAGGTGTTCAACCGCCGCAATTTGGAGGATGACCTCAAACGGCTCTACGGCACCGGCTTGTTCAGTGATGTGAAGGTGACCCTGCGGCCGGTGGCGGCCAATCCCGGCCAGGTCACGATCGTGCTTGGTGTTGTCGAGCAATCCACTGGTTCCCTCTCCGGCGGCCTGGGCTATAGCCAGAGCCAGGGGGTGTTCGGTCAGGTCCAGGTGCAGGACAGCAACCTGTTGGGACGAGCCTGGGATCTTGCCACCAGCTTCACCTATGGCCAGTTCGGTGGCTTGTTCGACGTGACCTTCACCGATCCCTGGATCAAGGGGGACCCCTTCCGCACGGCCCTCCGGTTGAAGGCCTTCATCAGCCGGGATGTGCCGCAGGTCTTCCAGAGCCAGAGTAACGGCAATCTCTATACGGCAGACGACTTTTACAAGGCCCCTGGAACCGACGTTGCCTACAACATTAATAGCAAAAATAATCCCCTTGATCGCACCTTTAACTCCGTCCAAAAGGCAAAAAATGCTGATGATGATCTAAGTTGGTTCAACTACAACGGTAATTCCGTAGTCATTCAGCGGGTGGGTGGCAATCTTCAGTTCGTGCGCCCCCTCAACGGTGGCAATCCCTTTAAGCGTGCTCCCTGGAATGTTGTGCTCGGCCTCAGTGGCCAGGAAGTGACTCCGATCAATTTCTCCGGAGATAGTCAGCTTTATGCCGTTTCCACCCAAGACTTCTCTAATAAGGGCGGCGAGGTTCCCACTAGTTCAATTATTTGCATCTCTTATAACTGTGCCCAGCACAACCAGCTGCTGGGGGTGAGGCTGGCGGCCACGATGAACACCCTCAACGATCCCCGGAACCCCACCAAGGGCAACTTCTTTAGCCTTGGCACCGAGCAATTTATTTCGATGGGTCCCGATTCTCCTACCTTCAACCGGGTTCGCGGCAGCTTCACCCATTACATCCCTGTGAAGTGGTTGAAATTTTACAAGGGTTGTCGCGTGAAGCCCGGTGAAACGGAGGACTGCAAGCAGGCCCTGGCCTTCCAAGTCTCGGCCGGCACCATCATGGGCGATCTTCCTCCCTACGAAGCCTTCTGTTTGGGCGGGGGGAATTCCGTGCGTGGTTATTACGACTGCGATCTGGGGGTGGGACGCAGTTACGGAGAGGCCACGATTGAATACCGATTCCCACTGTTCAGCATCGTCAGTGGGGAGCTTTTCGTGGACGGTGGCACCACCTTCGGCAGCCAGGCCAGTGTTCCAGGCAATCCAGGTGCCTTGCTGGGCAAGCCCGGGGAAGGGTTCTCCGTGGGTACCGGTCTGATTGTTACCACCCCGGTGGGGCCCCTTCGCCTTGAGGTCGCCAGCCAGGATCTCTCCGGCGATTGGCGATTCAACCTCGGTGTGGGCTGGAAGTTCTAGATGAGTAGTTGGCCCGCGGATTACCGCCAGGCGTGGACCCTGGCGACCAGGGTGCAGCGGCAGGGTGTCGGGTTGCACAGCGGTGCCTCGACGGAGGTGCGCCTCCAGCCCTCCAGCCGTCCCGGTTACTGGGTTGGCTGGCTGGACCAGCCCGCCCTGCCGCTGCAGCGCCTCGCGCCCTCCCAGGTGTGTGACACCCGCCTCTGCACCGCCCTGCAACTGGGGGAGCGGCGGCTCGCCACGGTGGAACACTTGCTGGCGGCCCTCGCTGGCTGTGGTGTCAGCCAGGCCGAAATCCTGGTGGATGGAGAGGAGATCCCCCTCTTGGACGGTTCGGCCCTGCCCTGGGTGGAGGCGATCGCCGAGGCTGGGCTGCAGCTGGTGGGCGAGCGGCCTGCCCCGCCCAGCCCGGCGGTGCCGATCACCCTCAGCCAAGGGCTCAGCTTTGCCGTGGCGCTGCCGGCGGAGCGGCTGCGCCTTGGGGCCGCCATCGAATTCCCCCAGCCCGCCATCGGCCGTCAGCTGATCTCCCTGGAGCTCACGCCGGAGCGCTTTGTGGCGGAGATCGCGCCGGCCCGCACCTTCGGTTTCCGGGATCAGGTGGAGCAATTGCGGGCCGCAGGCTTGATTCGTGGGGGTGCCCTGGACAACGCATTGGTGTGTGATGGTGAGCGCTGGCTCAACCCACCGCTGCGCTTCGACGACGAACCGGTGCGCCATAAGCTCTTGGACCTGTTGGGCGATCTGGCGTTGGCGGGACTCCCCCGAGCCCAGGTGTTTGCCTATCGCGGCTCCCATGGGCTGCACACTGCCCTGGCCGCAGCCCTGGCCGCCGCTCCCCTTCCCGACCCCGCCGCCCTGATCGCCTGAGCCCGTGACCGCCACCCCCGCTGCCAGCCCCAGAATTCCCTCGGCCTTCGCCACGGACCCTGCCGTCAGCGGCAGCGTGCCGGTGGTGGCCTCCCCGCCCGCGCCGGAGCCAGTGGTGTTGGCCAGTGAGCAGATCCTCAATCTGCTGCCCCATCGCTATCCGTTTGCGCTGGTGGATCGGGTGATTTCCTTCGAACCAGGCCGTAAAGCGGTGGCGATCAAGAACGTCACCTTGAACGAACCGCAGTTTCAGGGCCATTTCCCCGGGCGGCCGCTGATGCCCGGCGTGCTGATCGTCGAGGCGATGGCCCAGGTCGGTGGCCTGATCGTGACCCAAATGCCCGATCTCCCCAAGGGGTTGTTTGTGTTCGCGGGCATTGATGGGGTGCGTTTCCGTCGCCCGGTGGTGCCAGGGGACCAGCTGCGGATCACCTGCGAACTGCTCAGCCTGAAGCGGCAACGCTTCGGCAAGGTCAAGGCCGAGGCCACCGTCGATGGCCAGCTCGTCTGTTCCGGGGAACTGATGTTCTCCCTGGTGGACTGAGTCGATGACCAATACGGCCATGGCTCCTTCGGTGCATCCCACGGCGGTGGTTGATCCCCGGGCCCGCCTCGCGGAGGGCGTGGAGATCGGCCCCTATGCGGTGATCGGTCCGGAGGTGCAAATCGGCGCCGATTGTCGGATCGGCCCCCATGTGGTGATTGACGGCCGGGTGACCCTGGGACGGGGCAACCGGGTCTTTCCGGGCGCCTGCATCGGCCTGGAACCCCAGGATCTCAAGTATGGCGGTGCCGCCACGGAGGTGGTCATCGGCGATGACAACACGATCCGCGAATGCGTCACCATCAATCGCGCTACCGCCGAGGGGGAACGCACCGTGTTGGGCAGTGGCAACCTGCTGATGGCTTACACCCATATCGGCCACAACTGCCAGTTGGGGGATCGGATTGTGATCGCCAACGGGGTGGCCGTGGCCGGCCATGTGGTGATCGGCGATCGGGCCGTGATCGGGGGCGTCCTTGGCATCCATCAGTTCGTGCACATCGGCACCCTGGCGATGGTGGGAGGCATGAGTCGCATTGATCGCGACTGCCCCCCATTCCTCATGGTGGAAGGCCATCCGGGAAGGGTGCGAGGGCTCAACAAGATCGGCCTGCGCCGCAGTGGTTTGGCCGAGCGGGAAGAGGGTGCAGAACTGCGCCAGCTCCAGGACCTCTGGGGCCTGCTCTACCGCAGTGATCTGGTGCTGGCCGAGGCCCTGCTTCAGGCGCGGCAGCAGCCCTTGCTGCCTGCCCCCGCCGCCCTCTGCTCCTTTCTGGAGGCCTCGTTGGGTCCCGGTCGGCGCGGACCGCTGCCGGCGGCCCGCTGATGGTGCGTCTGCTGATCAGTACGGGCGAAGTGTCCGGTGATCTGCAGGGGGCCCTGCTGATCTCCGCTTTGCGGCAGGAGGCGGAGGACCGGGGCCTGCCCCTGGATCTGGTGGCCCTTGGCGGCAACCGCATGGAGCGGGCCGGAGCGGAGCTGCTGGCGGACACCGCCAACCTCGGGGCGATCGGCCTGTGGGAGGCGCTGCCCCTAATCCTCCCCACCCTGAAGCTGCAGTCCCGCCTGCGCCGCTGGTTGCGCCACCATCCCCCCGACGGCGTGGTGTTGATTGATTACATGGGGGCGAACGTCAATTTGGGGCTGCGCCTCAAGCGCCAGCTCCCCGGGGTGCCGATCTTTTATTACATCGCTCCCCAGGAGTGGGCCTGGCGGGTGGGGGACGGGGGAACGACCCGCCTGATCGGCTTCACGGATCACATCCTGGCGATCTTTCCCGAGGAGGCGAGGTTCTACACCGCCCGGGGGGCTCGGGTGAGCTGGGTGGGCCACCCCCTGATCGACACCCTCACCGAGGTGCCGGACCGGGGGGCGGCCCGGCGGGAGCTGGGGTTGGAGGCCACGGTGCCGGTGTTGCTGCTCCTGCCGGCCTCGCGCCGCCAGGAGCTGCGCTACCTCCTGCCGCCCATGGCCGCTGCCGCCGCCGCTCTACAGCGGCGCCATCCCCGCTTGGAGGTGCTGGTGCCGGCCGGCCAGCCGGGATTTGAAGGCCAGCTGGTGGAGGCGTTGGCCGGCGCCGGAGCCCGGGCCCGGGTGATTCCCGCCGGCGAGGCCGATCGGCTCAAGCCCCAGCTCTGTGCTGCCGCCGATGTGGCCGTCACCAAGTCGGGCACCGCCAATCTGGAGCTGGCGCTGCGGGGCGTGCCCCAGGTGACCGGCTATCGGGTCAGCCGTCCCACGGCTTTCGTGGCCCGCCATCTGCTGCGTTTCAACGTCTCCCACATCTCGCCCGTGAATTTGGTGCTGGAGGAGCGCTTGGTGCCGGAGCTACTGCAGGATGGGTTCACTCCCGAGGCGATCGTGGCCGCCGTCGAGCCCCTGCTGGATGCCCCTGGTTCGGCCCGTTGCCGGCAGCTGGATGGCTATGTCCGATTGCGGGCGGCCCTGGGGGATCCGGGGGTCACCCGGCGGGCCGCCGCCACGATTCTCGATCAGGTGCTGGCCACCATGCCATCACCATCCCCACTCCATGGCTGCCCCTGAGTTTCTGAGCCGCTGCCTCCGTTCTTGGCTGGCCCTCGTGCTGGCGGTGGTGCTTTCCCTGGTGATGGTGCCGTCCGCCGCTTGGGCCGCCACCGAAGAAGCGGTGCTGGCCGGTGGTTGTTTCTGGTGCCTGGAGCACGATCTGGAGGTGTTGCCAGGGGTGCTCGATGTGGAGAGCGGTTTCAGTGGTGGCAAGCTGGCCAACCCCACCTACCGCCAGGTTTCGGCCGGGGGCACGGGCCATCAGGAAGTGGTGCGGGTGCGTTTCGACACCACGCACCTTCGCTACGAGAAGCTGTTGCGGGCCTACTGGCGCAACATTGATCCCCTGGATGGGGCTGGCCAGTTTTGCGATCGGGGGGCTTCGTATCGCCCGGTGATCTTCACCACCAACGCCACCCAGGCGGTGGAGGCTCGCAACAGCCTGGTGGCGGCGGCACGGGAACTGGGTCAACCGGCGGCGGCGATCAAGGTGGCGATCCGCCCGTTGGCGCGGTTCTGGCCCGCGGAGCAGTATCACCAAAATTATGCCCGTCGCAACGGTATTCGCTACAACTACTACCGTTGGTCCTGTGGCCGTGATCGACGCCTCGAAGCGGTCTGGGGAGAGCGGGCCCGCAGCTCGGAACGTTGGCAGGGCAGTTGAGCCGCTTCGGCCCGGCTGCCCCCCCATCGCCTTCAAATCTATTGAAATAATGAAGGCGGCCGAGCCTTCTGGAGGCCCGTATGTGCTGCCCTGAACGGTTTTTCGGGCCATGCAGCCCAAAACAATGGCTCTAACTTGGAGGGGTTCTCATGCGCAAGGAGTGTATGTATCTGCTGACCATCCGAGACGGTCTGCAGACCCGCCATGTCGGCCCCTACGACAGTCCCAAGCAGGCCGCCGATGATCTCGATCAGTTGCTCGCGGTCTGCGGTGAACGGGCCCGCTGGCAGATCCATCAACTGGAGTCGCCAGCTGCATTGATGGCCGGAGCCTCCAAGGGGGCTCCTGTGGCGGCCTGATCGTTCCCTGTTGGGGCTCTGCTCGGCAGAGCCCCCCCTATCGGGCGGAGGGAGATCAGGCCGGTGCCCCTTGGCGCACCCACTCCACCAGGGTGCGAACCCCGAAGCCGGTGGCCCCGGCAGGATCCAGGCCCCGTCCCTTGTCACTCCAGACGGTGCCGGCGATATCCAGGTGAGCCCAGGCCAAGCCTTTGGTCACGAACTCCTGCAGGAACAGGGCTGCGGTGATCGAGCCACCGGGCCGCGGACCGGTATTTTTCATGTCGGCCAGCTGGCTTTTGAGGCCATCTTTGTAGGAGCGGCGTAGGGGCATCCGCCAGAGGCTTTCTCCGCCGGCTTCGGCGGCGGTGATCAGGGCCTCGGCCAGCTCGTCGCTGGGACTCCAGAGGCCGGCGACCTCGTCGCCCAGGGCGATCAGGCAGGCGCCGGTGAGGGTGGCGAGGTCAACCACGGCATCAGGCTCCAGCCGACAGGCGTACACCAGGGCATCCGCCAGGGTGAGGCGTCCCTCAGCGTCGGTGTTGTTGATCTCGATCGTCTTGCCGTTGGAGGCGGTGACGATGGCGCCGGGTTGGATGGCCCCGCCGCTGATCATGTTGTCGCAGCTAGCCACGATCACGTGCACCTCTAAGTCCGAGGGACGCAGCTCGGCCAGGGCGCGGGCAGCCCCCAGCACGGCGGCGCTGCCGCCCATGTCGTACTTCATCATCTCAATCTGGCCACCCGCCACCTTGAGGTTGTACCCGCCGGAATCAAAGGTGAGGCCCTTGCCCACCAGGGCCACCCGCCGGCTGACCACTCCCCGGGCGGGGAGGGTGAGGTGGAGAAATTTGGGGGGGAGATCGGAGCCCTGGGCCACGGCCAGATAGGCCCCCATGCCCAGTTGCGCACAGTCGTCCCGCTCCAGCACCTTCAGCTCCAGCTGGAAGTCGGCGGCGAGGGTGGCCGCCGCCTCCGCCAGGTAGTGGGGCGTGGCCACGTTGGGGGGGGCGGCCACCAGCGCACGGGCCAGTTCCACCCCGGCGCAGATCGCCGCCGCCTGTTCCAGGCCGGCGTTGGCGCTCTCCGCCAACCCCAGCAGGGTCACCTGCTCCGGCTGGCGCAGCGGATCGGCCTCGCTGCGGAACCGTTGATCGCTGTACAGGCTGAGGCGCACCGCTTCGGCCATCGCCATTGCGGAGCCTCGCGGTTCGAGGTCATCCACAGGCAACCACAGCCCCAGATGGCGGCTGCCGGCCTGGGCCGCCGCCCGGGCGGCGCTGGCGGCCGCCTGGCGCAGGGCGGTTCCATGGAAGTCGGACGGCTCGCCAAGACCCACCAGCACCAGGCAGGCGGGTTGGGCATTCAGCCGTTCCAGCACCACGGTTTCGCCCGGTTTGCCCTGGAAGCGGCGCCGCTCGAGTTGGACCTGCAGATCGTCGCCAATCAGGCGGATCAGCTCACCACGAACTGGATGGTCCGTGTCCTGGAACAGTCCCACGGCCAGGGTGTCGCCACTCCAGCTCTCGAGCAGGTTGTCAGGGTCGGCGGGCGTGCAGCGAAACTCCATGATCCCGGTCGTGGCGCGGGTCTTGATCGTAGCGATGCCGCGCTGGTTCCCCCCCGGCAGCGTCAGTCGGTGTCGGCGGTGAAGGGGGTGGCCCACCGCTCACGGGTTTCCTTGTTGAAGGGCGGTTGCCAGTGCTGGATCAGGGCCTGTTCCAGGGCCCGCCGTGCCCGCGCGGCGGTGGGCACGTCGGACCAGAAGCGAATCGTTAGCTGGGATGGCAGGCCCACCCGGGCCAGGGCTTCGCCGTAGGCCGCCAGGTAGCTCTTGCAGTCGTGGGCCCCCTTCCAGCGGCGGTCGGCCCGGCCGGTTTCGCCCACGTAGAGCAGCAGCGGTTCAGCCAGGTGGGGGGGGTGATCGACCACGAAATAGAGCGCGGCCCCCTGCTGTGGTGCGCTGGGCCAACGCCAGAAGTTGAGGTTCTGGGGGGTCAGGGCCAGGGGATCGCAGCTACTGGCCAGGGGGGCGTTGCGCTGGGAATCGCCCAGCAGGAAGAGTTGCCCCCCCTCGGCGCCGTGGCGGGCCGCGGCCCGTAGGGCCGCCTGGTGGTCGGCCACCCGACCCTGCCAGGACTGGAGCAGGCCGACGCTGAGTTCGGGGCCGGCCTGCTCCAGGGTGGAGCCGGTACCCAGGGCGGCGGAGAACAGATCGGGTTGGTGGGGCGAGGCCATCGGCATCAGCTCCGCCGCCCGGCGGATCGGGGCAGGTCCGGGCCCGGCGCACCCTCCCCAAAGCACACCCGGCCGATCAGGCTCTCCACCAGGGCCGGCGGCAGCTGCAGGCGCTGTTGCAGCTCGGCCAGGTCACGGAAGGGGCCCCGCTGCCGCTCGCGCAGCAGCCGTTTTAGCCGTTCCCCAGCCAGCTCCGGCTGCTGTCGCGCAATGGCGTCGCCGCTGGCCCGATTGAGGTCGAGGGGAAGGGGGCCGCGGCCGCTGGCGTCGGCATACCAGCGAAATTCGAGCAGCGGTAGCCAGGTGGCCAGGGTGGCGGCATCGAGTTGGAGCAGCCGTTGGAGATCCTCCGGCCCACTGAGTTGCACGCCGCCAGCCTGGAGTCGCACCAGCAGGTCCACCTGGTTCGGTTGGCAGCCGGGCAGTCGTAACCAATCGGCGGCGGTGGCCCGGTTGACGTCCAGGCGCCAGCCGAGGGCGGCGGCCTGGCGCACCTCCGCCGAGGAGCGCAGGCGCAGGCCGGGGTTCTGGCGCAGCTTGAGGGCCAGCAGCTCCTGATTCAGTCGCTCCTGTTCCGCCAGCTCCGGATCAGGAGCCGGAGCTGAAGCTGGGGCAGGGATCTGGCCAGTGGCGATCAGGAGTCGGCGGGCAAGGGGATCCAACCAGTGGCGCTTGGCCATGGCGGCCCACTCCGTGGCAGAACGGGCCTGAAGTTAGCGGTCCGCTCAGGGGTCGGGCCAGTCGACCAGCCCCAGGCGCAGTCCGGTCACGGCCGCATGGGTGCGGTCCCGGGCCTGCAGTTTGCGCAACACCTGCCGGCTGTGGCTCTTCACGGTTTCCAACGACACCTGCAGGTGGGTAGCGATCTCCTGATTGGTATCGCCCCGCACGATGCCGCTCAGCACCTCGGTTTCCCTGCTGCTGAGCGGTTCGAACCCCGTGGGGATCGGATCGGCCTGGAGGGTTCGGAAGTTTTCGATCAGGGTGCGGTCGATGTAGATACCGCCGCCACAAACGCAACGGATCGCGGCAACGCCGGTGCCCAAGCCCATGCGGGCTTCCAGCATCACCCCGTCGCAACCGGCCTGGATGGCGGCTCGCAGGCGCGCCGTGCGGTCGGGGCGGGTCACCAGCAGCAGGGTGCGCACCGACGGGAAGCGGCGTTTCACCTGGATCACCAGATTCACTCCACAGCCTTCTTCCAGCTGGTCGCTGACATAGAGAAAGTGGGGTTGCAACCGCTCCACCAGGGCCAGTCCTTCGGTCTCCGTGGTGCAGGCTCCCCGCAACCAGACGGCTTCTCCCTGCCAGCCCAGGCTCATGCTGATCAGGGCGCGACTGCCGAGACAGAGCACCGTGCTTAGGCCCCGGGTGAGCTCAAAGACGGCGCTGTTGTTGGAACGGATCTGGGCGAGATGGGGGGTGAAATCCACGGGTGCGTGGCGGAATGGGGGCGTCGGGGAGAAACGGGAGCTGGCGGTTGGGGCGGATACGTGGATCCGCACTTCCGATTGCGGCGACCTCTCAGCAGAATCATTCCACTGCTTCAGTTCAGTCCGCACCGTTGTTCGCCATGGCCTTTTTCGAATCCGAGATCGTCCAAGAGGAGGCCCAACGATTGTTTGGGGACTACCAGCAGTTGATGCAACTCGGCAGCGAGTACGGCAAGTTCGACCTTGAGGGCAAGAAGCTCTACATCGAACGCATGGAAACCATGATGGAACGCTATCAGGTGTTCATGAAGCGTTTTGAGCTGTCCGATGATTTCCAGGCCAAGGTCACCGTGGAACAGCTGCGCACCCAGTTGGGCCAGTTTGGTCTCACTCCGGAAACGATGTTTCAGCAGATGCACCAGACCCTGGAGCGGATGAAGGGTCAGCTGGAGGGCGCCACCTGAGGGCCGCCGCTTCCCAAGGGCTTCCGGTTGACTGCTTACGATCGCGGCTTGATGGTGGAGTGGGCTCGGTGACGGCAGCGCAACAGAGCCAGCCCGGCCCGGCCGATGGGGCTGATCTCCCTGTCTGGCTGAGCCGGGGCCTCGCCGATCTGTTCCCGTCCGCCACTGCGCCGGAGGTGGCTACCAATCCCGACCAGGCCCTCGCCGCCCGCCTCGCTGAGGCCGAGGGTGGCGGCCGACCGCTACGGGTGAAACTCGGCATCGACCCCACCGGCTCCGACATTCACCTCGGCCACTCGATCCTGTTTCGCAAGCTGCGCGCCTTCCAGGATGCGGGCCACACGGCCGTGCTGATCATCGGCGATTTCACCGCCCGCATCGGCGACCCCACTGGCAAGAGCGCCACCCGGGTGCAGCTCAGTGCCGCCGAGGTTGAGGCCAATGCCGAAACCTATCTGGTGCAGCTGGGTCTAGGCCAGGACCCGGCCCTGGCCCTGTTGGATTTCGAGACCACCGGCCGCCTGGAGGTGCGGCGCAACAGCGAATGGCTGGCGGGCATGGATCTGCCGGCGGTCATCGACCTACTTGGGACCAGCACGGTGGGGCAGATGCTGGCCAAGGAGGACTTCGCCAATCGCTATGGCACGGGGACGCCGATTTCCCTGCACGAATTTCTCTATCCGCTGTTGCAGGGTTACGACTCGGTGGCGATCCAGGCCGACGTGGAACTGGGCGGCACTGATCAGAAGTTCAATGTGGCCATGGGCCGCGACCTGCAGCGCCACCATGGCCAGCGCCCCCAGTTCGGCCTGCTGCTGCCGATTCTGCCGGGGCTGGATGGGGTGCAGAAGATGAGCAAGAGCCTGGGCAACACCGTGGGCCTCAGCGAGGATCCGCTCTCGATGTATTCCAAGCTGGAGAAGGTGCCCGATGCAGTGGTAAATGACTACCTCACCCTGCTGACCGATCTGGACCTGGCGACGCTGCCGGCCAACCCCCGGGAACGCCAGAAGGCGATGGCCCTGGAGGTGACCCGCGGCCGCTACGGGAAGGAGAGGGCCCTGGCGGCCCAGGCTGATGCCGCCACCCTGGTGGGATCGGCGATGGGGCTTGGCGCCGCCGAGGCCGAGGTGCCTGAGGCGCCGCTGGCGGGGGTGAACTTTCCGGCCAAGGCCTTTTATCTGCTGGCGGCGGTGGGCCTCTGCGCCAGCAGCAGCGAGGCGCGGCGAGCGATCCAGGGCGGTGGCGTTCGCCTCGATGGCGAGAAGCTGGCGGACCCCAACCGTGAATTCGCCGGGCCCGAGGAGTTGGAGGGCAAGGTGCTGCAGCTCGGCAAGACGACCTTTCGTCGGTTGACGGCGGCGCCCTGACGCCGGTTTCAGCTTGGGTTGCGATCCATCACCAGCAGCCGTCCGAGCAGGGACAGTTCCCGGTCCCGGGGCAGCACCAGCCCCAGACGCACAGGGGCGGGGGCCGTGGCAAACAGCTGCAGCATCGCGGCAAGCAACTCCGGCACACTGAGCGTATTAGTCAAGAAGCCATACCACTGGGCTTCCGGCAGGGCGAAGAAGCTGGCGAAGAACTGACGTAACTGCGCCTCGGGGAACCGCATCAGTTTCTCCAGGCCGAAGCGATAGAGCGCATGCTTGCGGCGCAAGGGGGCCGGCCAGAGGGCCCGCCAGGCCACCGCCGCCAGCCCGGCGCCATCGAGGCTGTCGTTGGCCAGGGCCGTGGCGATCGCCGCCGCCAGAATCGGGGCCCGTCGTAGCAGGCTTCCCACCAGATAGCCCGAGGCTGGATGCACCATCGAGGCCGCACCGCCAAAGGCCAGCACCCGTTGCTCCAGGGAGGGCAGGGCCGGATTCATCGGAAACAGGCAAAATTCTTCGTGTTCCACCGCCTCCACGGCCACGTCGCGCTGAGCCAGGCGGCGCAGCAGCCGATCACGCAGCAGGTCAAAGGGCACCGCCGGGGCCATGGCCAGCGAGGTTTCCTCGACGAAGAAGCGCCCCTCGCCCAGGTCCATGGCGTAGAGGAAGGTAGGGGGCTGCTCCCGCCGTTCGGCGGCGCTGAGGTGATCGGTGCGGAAATCCATCAACACGAACTGATTCGCTTCGATCGGTGGGGCGCTGAACCGCCCCACCAGGCCGTAGGCCGCCTGGCCGGCCACCGGGCCGTCGTCGGGGCGCTGCACGAACACCGGCCGATGGCCGCTGGCGTCGATCACCAACCGGGCCCGCAGGTCCTCGCCCAGGGCGGTGGTCACCGTGGACCCCTGGCGGTCGTGGCGGAGTGACACCGCCAGGCCCCGCCGCCACTGCACGCCGGCTGCGGTACAGGCCTCCAGCCAGTGGTGTTGAAGCGCCGCCTTATCGAACAGGCCGTAGTCATGGCCATGGTGGGTCGGCTGGTCGCCGAACCAGCTGACGCAGTGGGACCAGCGATGGGCCAACAGGTGCCCTAGGCCGAGTTCATCCACCTCGGCCCCCCAGATGCCGTAGGTGTTGGGCCAGGG